>NZ_JBSFJW010000034.1:60868-102207 GCF_053598255.1 Streptomyces sp. NPDC001157 | reverse complement strand
GAACGGTGGGGCCCTTCGACATCGTGCCCGGTGAGGCACTGGCGGAGGATACGAGATTCGAACTCGTGAGGGGTTGCCCCCAACACGCTTTCCAAGCGTGCGCCCTAGGCCTCTAGGCGAATCCTCCGCCGGAAACATTACATGACGTCGGAGGGTGCTAGCGAACTCGTTCGGGCGCCCGGCGATCGGGTAAGGTGGGGCTCAGCCCCTCACGCGGCGCTATCTGACTGAACTCCCCCAGGGCCGGAAGGCAGCAAGGGTAGGTTGGCTCTGGCGGGTGCGTGGGGGGTCTTGTGTTCCCCGGGGGACAGATCGCGGCGGTGGGCGCGGAGGAAGATCCGCTCGTCGACGTAGACCGCGAGGAAGAAGACGAGCGCGACGCCCAGGCCGATGACCGAGGGATGGCGGCCGGTCGTGGGGGCGAGGACCGCGGTCATGGCGAGCCACAGGAAGACGTTGGGCGTGTTCTGCGTGATGAACATGTCGCGGCCGAGGCCGGTGCCGTGCGGGCGCAGCCGGAGGAAGAGCGCCGTCAGCCCCCGGAGGGCCGTCAGGGCCGCGGCGGTGACGGCGGTCGCCAGCAGCAGGTGGGTGGCGAGCGCTGCCGTGAGGCCGGTCGGCGGGGTCAGCGCGAACGTGGCCAGGCCCGCCAGGGGGATCAGGGCGAGACCGCCCAGCCAGTTCCAGTTGGTGCTCAGGGCGCCCGCGCGGATCGGGTCGCGCCGGCGCAGCGCCTGAGCGCCCGCGCCGGGCAGGACGAGGGCGGCGAGCAGTACGGCCGCATACGTGAGCAGCGCCGGTTCGAGGGTGGTGAGCGTATGGGCCTGCGCCACGCCGCCCGGCAGCATTGCCGGGAGCGCCAGACCCGCCAGCAGCAGCACCGGGAGGGCCAGCGAAGCGGCCACCGTGTGGCGTACGGCGAAGAAGTAGTCGCCTCCCCAGAGGAGGGAGAGAGTGGGTACGACCAGGGCCGGGGGGAGCAGGAGGAAGAGGCCGGCGAGTTGCAGGGGGAGGGAGTGGCCCGCCCAGAGCAGGACCAGGCCCAGGGCCAGCCGGGGCAGGAGCAGGGGCCAGGCCGTGTGGAGGCTCGCGAGCGGGCGGCGCAGGGTGCGCGGGTTGACGCGCAGCATGGCGAAGAAGGAGCCGACCGAGAGCAGGGCCGTCATGGTCGCCGTGAACACTAAGGCGGGCACCTGTACGCCCAGGGCGAGCTGGGCGACCGTCCCCGCCAGAGCCGCCGCCGCGACCAGCAGTGGGAGACGGATCTCGACGATCTCGCCGAGGTCGTTCAGCAGGCCGGCCGCCGCCGGAGCCGCGACCGCGCGGCGCAGGTCCTCCTCGGCGAGGGGGCGCGCGTTGGGGATCTTGAAGTCGCGGTACGACTCGGGGCGGGCGCCTGCGACGACCAGCGCGAACATCTCCACGATGTATTTGTGGGCGACGACCAGGACGGTGCGGCCCGCGCGGGAGGCGGGCAGGAGCACCTCGTCGTAGTACGCGGCCACGCGCGCGTACATCTCGCTCCAGGTCTCGCCACCGGGTGGCCGTCCGGTCGGGGAGTGGAAGGCCTCGGTGTAGCCGGCGAAGCCGATGGTCTTCTTCACCAGGCTCTTGTTGCGGCCGCTGTAGACACCGAAGTCGCGTTCTATGAGGGCCTCGTCGATCGTGACCCGGTCAGGGGGTTCGGGCAGCCGGTCGATGATCGTCCGGGCGGTCTCCTGGGCGCGGCGGAGGGTGGATGTGTGCACTTCGTCGATGCGTATGCCGGCGGCCGCGAGAGCGGCGACCCGGTCGGCCGCCTGCTCGGCCTGGCGGAGGCCGAGCGCGGTGAGCGGGGCGTCCAGCCGTCCGGCGAACCGGTTCTGCTCGTTCGCCTGGGACTCGCCATGGCGAATGAAGTAGAGGGGCATGAGTGTCCTTGCGAGGTGTGGGGGGTGTGGGGGGTGTGGGGAGAGGGGCGGCAGGGGCACTGTGCGTTTGCTGTTGTATTTGAGCATTCAACTTAATCATGAGGGGTGCTCGGTTTCTGTGAAACGGCAGTCAAGAGACGCTTTGGTTTCGTCCGGCGGAGGTCTCGGCATCCGGGCGGCCCGCGTTGTCAGTGGGCGCCTATAACCTCGTATGCGTGTCGTCTCTCGCGCTGTACCGCCGCTATCGCCCGGAGTCGTTCGCCGAGGTCATCGGGCAGGAGCATGTAACCGACCCGCTGCAGCAGGCGCTGCGGAACAACCGGGTCAATCACGCGTACCTGTTCAGCGGGCCGCGCGGCTGCGGCAAGACGACGAGCGCACGCATCCTGGCCCGCTGTCTGAACTGCGAACAGGGGCCTACGCCCACGCCCTGCGGGGAGTGCCAGTCCTGCCGTGACCTGGCGCGCAACGGACCGGGCTCGATCGACGTCATCGAGATCGACGCCGCTTCGCACGGCGGTGTGGACGACGCACGTGAGCTGCGCGAGAAGGCGTTCTTCGGGCCCGCCGCCAGCCGGTACAAGATCTACATCATCGACGAGGCCCACATGGTCACGTCGGCCGGCTTCAACGCACTGCTGAAGGTCGTCGAGGAGCCCCCGGAGCACCTCAAGTTCATCTTCGCGACCACCGAGCCCGAGAAGGTCATCGGGACCATTCGGTCACGGACGCATCACTATCCCTTCCGGCTCGTGCCGCCGGGCACCCTGCGTGAGTACCTCGGCGAGGTGTGCGGCAAGGAGAACATCCCGGTCGAGGACGGCGTGCTGCCACTGGTCGTCCGGGCCGGTCAGGGCTCCGTGCGTGACTCCATGTCCGTCATGGACCAGCTGCTCGCCGGGGCGCGGGAGGAAGGTGTGACGTATGCCATGGCCACCTCCCTCCTCGGCTACACGGAGGGCTCGCTCCTGGACTCCGTCGTCGAGGCCTTCGCGACCGGTGACGGGGCCGCTGCGTTCGAGGTCGTCGATCGCATCATCGAAGGGGGCAACGACCCGCGCCGCTTCGTCGCCGACCTGCTGGAGCGACTGCGCGACCTGGTGATCCTCGCCGCCGTGCCGGACGCCGCGGAGAAGGGGCTCATCGACGCCCCGGCCGACGTCGTCGAGCGCATGCAGGCCCAGGCGGGCATCTTCGGCGCCGCCGAGCTCAGCCGCGCCGCCGACCTGGTCAACGAGGGCCTGACCGAGATGCGCGGCGCCAACTCGCCCCGCCTCCAGCTCGAGCTGATCTGCGCGCGCGTGCTGCTGCCGGCCGCGTACGGGGACGAGCGTTCGGTGATGGCCCGCCTCGACCGGATCGAGCGTGGCGTGAACTTCTCCGCGGGCGGCGGCGCGCCGGCCATGGGATACGTACCGGGGCCCGAGGCGCACGGGGGCACGGGCACGGTGCCCGGAGCGACCGGCGGGGAACCGCTTCCGCCCGGAGGTGGCCCCGCAGCCGCCCGCGCGGCGGTCCGCGCATCGGGCGCACCGGCCGGCCAGGGCGCCCCCGCAGCCATGGAACCCCCGGCCCGGACACCTGCTGCCCCGGCCGCCGCCCCGTCCGAACCGGCGGCTCCCGCGGCACCCCCGGCGCCCGCTCCCACGGCAGCCCAGCAGCCCCCGCCAGCCCCGTCGGCTCCCGCCCCCGGTGCCTGGCCCACCGCGGCCCCCGCGGGCGGCGGCCGACGCCCCGGCGGCTGGCCCACGGCCACTCCGGCAGGCTCCGGACAGCCCACGCCCAGCGCACCGGCCCCGCCCCCGGCAGCCACACCCACACCCCAGCCCACCGTGCCCGCCGTCGGCCACGCGCCCCCCAGCGGCGGCCCGGACCCCCGCATGCTCTGGCCGAACATCCTGGAGGCCGTCAAGAACCGCCGCCGCTTCACCTGGATCCTGCTCAGCCAGAACGCCCAGGTGGCCGGCTTCGACGGCACGACCCTCCAACTCGGCTTCGTCAACGCGGGCGCCCGCGACAACTTCGCGAGCAGCGGTAGCGAGGACGTACTGCGCCAGGCGCTGGCCGAGCAGTTCAACGTGCAGTGGAAGATCGAGGCGATCGTCGACCCGTCCGGCGGCTCCGCCCCGCCAACCCCCTCCACCCCGTCCAACGGCGGCTACGGCGGAGGCGGCACCCCCGGCGGCTACGGCGGCGGCACGCCCACCCAGCGCCCGACGTCCCCACCGCCCCCCACCTCACCCGCCCCCACATCACCGCCCCCGACGTCCCAGTTCACCCCCACCGCCGCACCGGTCCCCCAGCCCATGGCCCCGGAGCCCCCACCCCCGGTGTCCCCCGAGGACGACATCCCCGAGGACGACGACCCCGACCTCAACGAATCGGCCCTCTCCGGCCACGAACTGATCGTGCGGGAGCTGGGCGCGACGGTCGTGGAGGAGTTCTCGAACGAGTGAGCCGCGCTTCCGCGCGCGGCCTTCCTCGGGCCGCTCTTCCGCCCCGGCCTTTCTTGGGCTGCTCTTCCGCGCGGGCTGTTCTTCCGGGCGGGGCCTTTTCTGGCGCCGGTCACGGCACTTCAGCCCGTCCGGCGTTTGAGGACGAGGCCGTTCAGGCCGAAAAGCGGGGGTCTGGGGGCGGCGGCCCCAAGGACGGCAACCCCACCATCGAGGCACGGCTTGGAGGAACGTACAGCTCGCCACCCCCCGCCCGCTCGGCACCCCGCACAAAACCCCCGTTAGGCTGACCCCGTGAAGGTCCTCGTCATCGGCCCCGGCGCCCGCGAACACGCCCTGTGCCGCTCCCTGTCCCTCGACCCCGACGTCACCGCGCTGCACTGCGCCCCCGGCAACGCCGGCATCGCCGAGGTCGCCGAGCTGCACCAGGTCGACGCCCTGGACGGCAAGGCCGTCTCCGCGCTGGCCACGGAACTCGGCGCCGACCTCGTGGTCGTGGGCCCGGAGGCGCCCCTCGTCGCCGGGGTCGCCGACGCCGTGCGCGAGGCGGGCATCGCGGTCTTCGGCCCCTCCCGGGAGGCCGCGCAGCTGGAGGGCTCCAAGGCCTTCGCGAAGGACGTCATGGCGGGAGCGGGGGTGCCCACCGCCCGCTCGTACGTCTGCACGACCCCGGAAGAGGTCGACGAGGCACTCGACGCCTTCGGTGCCCCCTACGTCGTCAAGGACGACGGCCTCGCCGCGGGCAAGGGCGTGGTGGTCACCAGCGACATCGACGCGGCGAGGGCGCACGCCAACTCCTGTGAGCGCGTCGTCATCGAGGAGTTCCTCGACGGCCCCGAGGTCTCCCTCTTCGCCATCACCGACGGCGAGACGGTCGTCCCGCTCCAGCCCGCCCAGGACTTCAAGCGGGCGCTCGACGGCGACGAGGGTCCGAACACCGGCGGCATGGGCGCGTACTCCCCGCTGCCGTGGGCCGACCCGAAGCTGGTCGAGGAGATCCTGCAGACCGTCCTGCAGCCGACCGTCGACGAGATGCGCCGCCGCGGCATCCCCTTCTCCGGCCTCCTCTACGCCGGCCTCGCGATCACCTCGCGCGGCGTCCGGGTCATCGAGTTCAACGCCCGTTTCGGCGACCCCGAGACCCAGGTGGTGCTGGCCCGTCTGAAGACACCGCTGGCCGGCGTCCTGCTCGCCGCCGCGAACGGCACCCTGGAGGACCTGCCGCCCCTGCGGTGGAGCGAGGACGCCGCGGTCACCGTGGTCGTCGCCTCGCACAATTACCCCGGCACCCCCCGCACCGGAGACCCGATCACCGGCCTCGACGAGGTGGCCGCCCAGGACGCCCCGCACGCGTACGTCCTGCACGCCGGCACCAGGCACGAGGGTGACTCGGTGGTCAGCGCCGGCGGCCGCGTCCTGTCCGTCACGGCGACCGGCAAGGACCTCACCGAGGCCCGCGACCGCGCGTACCGGGCCGTCTCCCGTATCCACCTCGACGGCTCCCAGCACCGCACGGACATCGCGGCGAAGGCGGCGCAGAACGCCTGACCCACCACGTCGCCCACACTCGCCGGCCAACCCTTCGGGCCCCGGATCCGTCTAAGGATCCGGGGCCCGAAGGGTTCCGTCTCCGGTTCGGGACAGAGTCGAGACGGGGCTCGGGATCGGTTCGGGAGCAGGGGCCTGATCTTCGCTTTCCGTCATCCACCTCTCCCCAAAGCCATTCCATCGAGTGACCGATGCCCCATCCGGCTGACGTGGGCCGAGGCCCCAACTAGGGTGCGGCGCAAGCGGTCCGGCACTTGGCCCACCGGCATTGCGATGTCAGTGGCGGGTGCCACAGTGGGGGAGTGAGCAACGCCAGGACAGCCGCGCAGCCAGGACAGCTTGGGAGGGGGTGAGGACCGGCCGTGACCGGTACCGGTATGGGTGTGGAGGCGGGCGCGCAGGCAGCGCGCTCCAGGGCCCTCGCCGTGCTGCGCATCCGCAGCAGGGCGCTGGCCGTGGCGGTGCTGCCTGCGGCGGTCGCCGTGATCCTGCTGGCCGGCGGTTCCACGGACCACCTCGTGGGCCCCTTCTGGCACGCCGCCCGCTGGGCCATGACCCCCCTCGCCGTCCTCGTCCTGCTCGCCGCGGGCGCCATCGCCCTGGTCGTCGCCCGCGCCCGCCCGGCCGTCAGCCCGACGGTCCCGATCGCCGAGGAGTCCGCCCCGGACCTGTACCGGATGGTGCGCGACCTCGCCGACCGGCTCGACGTCCCCGCCCCCTCGGCGATAGCGCTCACCCCGGACTGCGACAGCTGGCTGGAGGACCGCACCCACCCGGCGCACGGCCCGCCCCCCGCGGCGGACCGGGACGAGATAGCGGGCACGCGGGGCGCCCACCGGCGCACGGCCGCCGCGCCGGTCCTCGTCATCGGCTCCCCCTTCCTGTGGTGGATGCGGGTCGGCGAACTGCGCGCGGTCCTCGCTCCGGTCGTCGCCGGTACGGGACCTTCCGCCCACCCGGACATAGCAGCGGCTCGCCGCTTCGTACGGGGCCTGGACGCGGCGGTGGCCGTCGGCTCGACCCCCGGCCGCTGCCCTCTGACCCGCGCGGTGTGCGCAAGCGTCGGCTGGGTGGCCCGCGTGCTGCTGCGCAGCTGCCGGGAGCACGCGGCGCAGATGGAGCGAGGCGTGGCGGCCGCGGCCTCCGAGCGTGCACAGGCTGTGGACTACGGCCTCAGGATCGTCGCCCAGGAACAGGTGGGCCTGGCCTACGCCGGCTGGGACCGCCTGCTGACCCGGGTCGCGCTGCCCGCCTGGCGGATGGGCCGCTGGCCCTCCCGCCTGGACGCGGGGGTGGTGGCGGCCCTCACCGAACTCTCCCGTCGCGACCGTCTGGCCGAGGGCTTCGCCTCCCGGCTGGGCGAGCGCCCCGCCTGCGACCTGCTGGAAGAGCCCGGCACGGTGGACGGGGCGGCCTCACTCCTCGCCGCCCGCCTCTTCCACGGCGGCCCCGCCGAGCCCGGCCCCGACTGGGCCCCGGTCGACTGGGACGAATATCCGGAGGAGGTCGTGGACCGCAAATGGCGCACCGACGCGGCCCGCCTCCACCGAGTCCTCGACACCCTCGGCGTCAGCCACACCCCCGACCCCACCACCCCGCCCGCCGACGGCCCCACCCTCTCCAGAATCCTCGACCACTTGTCGACCCCACCGCCCCGCGACCGGGCGGGCGCCGCGGCGGAGGTGGACGAGCCCGCAGCAGACGACGGCGAGGAAGCCCCACAGGAGCCGCCCGCACCCGACGACGAAAGCAGCACGGGTGGTGCGGGTGGGAACAACAAGGCCGAAGGCGAAGCCGAGGCCGAGCAGCCGGAAAACGAACGCACCACCACCCTCGCCGCAGGCCTCACCGCCGAACTGGCCCGCGAGGAGGCCGCAGCCACCCCCGCGGAGCGAACCGCCCCCGACACCGCCTTCTGGGACGACGCCACGCTCCCCCTCTTCCCGCTCCAACCCCCGAGAACAGCCCGCGAGTTGCTCGCGGACCACGTCACCGCGATGGTCTGCTGCGCCGCGATGGACACCGCAGGCGCGGCTCCCGGCCTCGACTGGCTCGACGGCCCGTCCCTCCTCATCAACGGCGAACGGGCCACGGATCTGACCCCCCGCGTCCTCAGCCTCGTGGAGGACGGCGACCCGGCCCCCCTGAGGGCCTGGCTTCTCGAATCCGGCATACGCCCCGAGAAGCCCGTCCGGCTTGTGTGACCGTCCCCGGTTCCGGAACGCCCCATTCCACTTTCGGCCAATTCGCAACGAATAGTGACCACATGGGTGCGCAATGTGATGTGCTGGGACCGATCGAGCACATGGCAAGGGCTTACGGCACAAGCCAGGCACGCCAGGGCCACAAGCCAGGCACGCCACACCATGCGACAGGCACACCACGCGACCGCGGGGGATCGAGGGAGGGGAGCGACCATGGGGCAGGAGCAGATCCGCCGCTGGGAATCCGGAGCGCTGGCGCATGCCGTGACCGACCCCTTCGGCCAGGGGCCCGTGCCCTGGCTCCGCGGCAGCGAGACGTACTTCGACGACACCGGCCAGGTGGTCCCCTGGTACGTGGACGCCCCCCAGCAGTCATCGTCGGGCGATTCCTCGAACACTCCCCGCGTCCCGGCCCCGCGAGCGGGCGGTGGCCCCCGCTCCGCGGACGACGTCCGCCGCCAGATCAAGGGCTTCATCTCCACCGGCGCGGTCGCCCCCGGCGAGGCCGTCGACTTCCACATCACGGTCGACCCGCCCCAGGAGTTCAGCGTCGACATCTACCGCATCGGCCACTACGGCGGCGACGGCGCCGCCAAGATCACCACCAGCCCCCGCCTCTCCGGCATCGTCCAGCCGCCGCCGCTCGCCGCGGACCGCACGGTCTCCTGCCACCACTGGTGGCTCTCCTGGCGCCTGCAGATCCCGAGCTACTGGAGCATCGGCGCCTATGTCGCCGTACTCACCACCCTCGACGGCTACCGCTCCCACATCCCCTTCACGGTCCGCGACAAGCACCCCGCGGACCTGCTTCTGCTCCTGCCCGACGTCACCTGGCAGGCGTACAACCTCTACCCGGAGGACGGCCGCACGGGCGCGAGCCTCTACCACGCCTGGGACGAACAAGGCCGTCTGCTGGGCGAGTCCGACGCTGCGACCACGGTCTCCTTCGACCGCCCTTACGCCGGAGCGGGCCTTCCCCTGCACGTCGGCCACGCCTACGACTTCATCCGTTGGGCCGAGCGCTACGGCTACGACCTCGCCTATGCCGACGCCCGCGACCTGCACGCGGGACACGTGGACCCCACCCGCTACCGCGGCCTGGTCTTCCCGGGACACGACGAGTACTGGTCGGCCAACATGCGCCGCACCGTCGAACTCGCCCGCGAACACGGCACGTCCCTCGTCTTCCTCTCCGCCAACACCATGTACTGGCAGGTCGAGTTGGGCCCGTCCCCGTCCGGTGTCCCCGACCGCCTGCTGACCTGCCGCAAGCGCAAGGGCCCCGGCCGGCCCGTCCTCTGGCGCGAGATCGACCGCCCCGAGCAGCAACTGGTCGGCATCCAGTACGCGGGCCGGGTCCCCGACCCCCACCCCCTGATCGTCCGCAACGCCGACCACTGGCTGTGGGATGCGACCGGCGCCCACGAGGGTGACGAGATCGAGGACCTGGTGGCAGGCGAGGCGGACCGCTACTTCCCGCGCACCCCGCTCCCCGAGCACGAGGAGCGCATCCTGCTCGCCCACTCCCCGTACACCGACTCCGAGGGCGCCCTCCGCCACCAGGAGACCTCCCTCTACCGAGCCCCCTCCGGCGCCCTGGTCTTCGCCTCCGGGACCTTCGCCTGGTCCCCGGCCCTGGACCGTCCGGGCCATGTGGACACACGCGTCCAGCGCGCCACGGCCAACCTCCTGGACCGCATCTGCAAACGTGACTGAACTCACGTAAGCCCACGTCACCGCCCCTTTCGAGCCCACCCCACTCCAAAGGCGATCCCCGGCATACGGGAGAATCGAGCCATTGGACAGAACCACGGGGAGGAACCGTGTCCGGATTCGTAGAAAAGCCCGAGCCGATCCAGGTTCCGGGCCTGGTTCACCTCCACACCGGCAAGGTGCGCGAGCTGTACCAGAACGAGGCCGGTGACCTCGTGATGGTCGCCAGCGACCGCATCTCCGCCTACGACTGGGTGCTGCCGACCGAGATCCCCGACAAGGGCCGCGTCCTCACCCAGCTCTCCCTGTGGTGGTTCGAGCAGATCGCCGATCTGATCCCCAACCACGTGATCGGCACCGACCTGCCCGCCGGCGCCCCGGCCGACTGGGCCGGCCGCACCCTCGTCTGCAAGTCGCTCCAGATGGTTCCGGTGGAGGCCGTCGCCCGCGGCTACCTCACCGGCTCGGGCCTGGTGGAGTACAACGAGTCCCGCACCGTCTGCGGCCTCGCCCTCCCCGAGGGCCTGGTCGACGGCAGCGAACTCCCCGCGCCGATCTTCACCCCGGCCACCAAGGCCGAGGTCGGCGAGCACGACGAGAACGTCTCCTACGAGGAGGTGGCCCGCCAGGTCGGCGCGGACACCGCCGCCCGACTGCGCCAGGCCACCCTCGCCGTCTACGGCCGGGGCCGGGACATCGCCCGGGAGCGCGGCATCATCCTCGCGGACACCAAGTTCGAGTTCGGCTTCGACGGCGAGACCCTGGTCCTCGCGGACGAGATCCTCACCCCGGACTCGTCCCGCTTCTGGCCGGCCGACCAGTGGCAGCCGGGCCGCGCGCAGCCGTCCTACGACAAGCAGTTCGTCCGTGACTGGCTGACCTCGCCGGAGTCCGGCTGGGACCGCAGGAGCGAGCAGCCCCCGCCGCCGCTGCCGCAGCAGGTCGTGGACGCGACCCGGGCGAAGTACATCGAGGCGTACGAGCGCCTGACGGGCACGAGCTGGTCGTAGGACACGAAGAAGCCCCCCGGCAGCAGCCGGGGGGCTTGATCTGGAGCGGACGACGAGGCTCGAACTCGCGACCTCAACCTTGGCAAGGTTGCGCTCTACCAACTGAGCTACGTCCGCAGTGCGCCGTGGCGCGGAGCCAACTATACCCAACCCCGCTCCCGCGCGAGCCGCACCGCCGTATGACGGTTCTCGGCTCCGAGCTTGGAGACGGCCGACGACAGGTAGTTCCGTACGGTCCCCTGCGACAGCGCGGCCCGCTCGGCGATCTCCGCGACGGGCGCCCCGTCGGCGGCGAGTTCCAGCACCTCGGCCTCCCGCACGGTCAGCGGCGAGTCCCCGGAGGCGATCGCATCGGCGGCCAACTCCGGGTCGACGTAACGGTTCCCGGCATGCACGGTCCGGATGATCTCCGCGAGCCGCTGTGCGCTGACCGTCTTCGGAACGAACCCCCGCACACCCGCCGCAAGTGCCCGCTTCAGATGCCCGGGCCGCCCGTGACTGGTGACGATCAACACCTGGCAGCCGGGCAGTTCGGCCCGCAGGGATGTGGCGACCTTCACACCGTCGGCGCCCGGCATCTGAAGATCGAGCACGGCCACATCCGGCTCGTGCGCCCGTGCCATCGCCAGCGCCTCAGGACCGGACGCCGCCTCGGCCACGACCATGAGGTCGTCCTCCAGGGCGAGCAGCGCGGCGAGCGCACCCCGGATCAGATGCTCGTCGTCGGCGAGCAGAAGCCGTACGACGGCTGTCATGCGCTGACCTCCTTCACGCTCAACGGCACCGCGGCCGTCACCCGGAACGCATCCGACCCGACCCGACCCGCCTCCAGCGTGCCGCCCACCGCCGACAGCCGCTCCCGCAGCCCGGCCAGTCCGGATCCGCCGCCACCCGCGGGATCCGAGGCCCCGTCGTTCTCCACGGTCAGCACCACACACCCCTCGCCGGTCCTCAGGGCTATGTCGCATCGCACTGCGTCCCCGTGGCGCAGCACGTTCGTCGTCGCCTCCCGCACGACCCACCCGAGGACCGACTGGACCCCGGCCTCCAGCCCGCCGGGCTCCCCGCTCACCTCGCAGCGGATCCCGGCCGCGCTCAACACGCCCTGCGCACCGGCGAGTTCGATCCCGAGGTCGGCCTCCCGGTATCCCCGTACGACATCCCGCACCTCCCGCTGGGACTCCTGCGCGATCCGCTGCACTTCGATCATCTGGTCCACCGCCTCGGCCCGCCCACGCCGCGCCAGCTGCACGGCCAGCTCGCTCTTCAGGGCGATCACGGCGAGATTGCGCCCCATCACGTCGTGCAGATCCCGCCCGAACCGCAGCCGTTCCTCGGCGACGGCGAGCCGGGCCTCGGCCTCACGGGCCCGTTCCGCTTCCCAGAGCACGGACAAGGTCCAGGCGCCGCAGCGGCAGGCGAGCAGGGAGAAGGCCACGCCGAAACCGGTCAGTACGCCGACCATGGCGATCCCGGCGGGATCCGGATCGGCCCAGGCGAACGCGGCCATGAGCACCACGGCGAGCACGGCGGACCGGCGCAGGAACACCTGTATGGACACGACCAGCCCGTACAGCAGCCCGAAGGGCATCAGTGCCGCACCGATGACCAGCCTGATCGTCATCGGTTCAGCCCCGCCCAGCGCGGCAAGGGCCAGGTCCAGGGCCAGTACGAGGCCCAACAGAACGGCGGCGGGGCGCAGAGCGCGGACCGGGAGTTCGGAGCGGCCCAGGTAGTGGTCGAGCACGGTCCGGGTGAGCCGGTTGGCCTCCACGCACTGCAGGGCGCTCACCAGGAGAAGCAGGCCCGCGACAACCGTTGGCGCGGGCCGCGGCACGAGCCCGCTCACCAGCGGCAGTGCCAGCCAGGACAGCGAGAAGACCCAGGTGGTGACGTACCAGGTCACCAGGGTCTGCAGCTCGACCCGCTCGGCCTTGCTGCGCTCCCGCCAGTGACGCCGCTGCCACCCCCGTATCAGCCCGAACACCGCTTCCCCGCCCCTCAGCGCCTCGGCTCCCATCGGAACCACCGCCGTACAGCAAACACCGCGAGCACGGTCCAGGCCAGGGCGGTCGCCACGGCGCCCAGTGCCTCGTACGCGCTCAGCTGTCCGGTCCAGCCGCCCCGGACCAGCCGGATCGCGGGGGACAGCGGCAGCAGTTCGCACACGGAGCGCAGCGGGTCCGGCAGGACCTCCGTGGGGATCGTGATGCCCGAGCCCATCATCGACACCAGCACCAGCGGCATCGCGGTGACCTGGGCGCTCTCCACGGTCCTGGTGAAAGAGGCGGTCAGTGCACCGAGCGCGGCACACAGCACCAGGCCCGACAGCACGCCCAGGACGGTGAGGTACGGAGCTCGGGGCGCCCCCGCGTGCAGCAGCACGGCGCAGCCGACGGAGAGCACGACGGCCTGCGCCAGGCCGATGCAGACGGCGGGCAGGGCGGTGCCGGTCAGGATCTCCACGTCGTCGAGTTCACCGGTGCGCAGCCGCTTGAGGACCAGTTCCTCGCGGCGGGCGACATAGGCGCTCACCAGGGACGTGTACACGGCGAAAAGGAAGGAGAACCCGACCGCGGCCGTCAGCGTCACCGTGCCGATGCTCAGCCCCTGCGCCTTGAGGTCGATCCGGTCGACCGCGGGCCGCACGCTGAACGGCAGCGCCAGCGGCATGAGCAGTGCCGTGACCACCGCACCGCGATTGCGTCCGAGCAGAGTGAGCTCGGCGTGGGCCAGGGCGCGCAACCGCCGCCCGACGGGAGCAAGTACGAGGGCGCTCATGCCGCCACCCCCTGCTCCCGCGCGATCCCCAGGAACGCCTCCTCCAGCGAGGCCGACCGCACATCCAGCCCCCGCAGCTCCACCCGAGCCCGCGCGGCCCACACCAGCAGCCCCGTGGCCGCCCGCTGCAACTCCCGCGTCCGCAGCCGTACGACGTTCCCCTCCACCTCGTGCCCGCACACCCCCAGCTCACCGAGTGGCGGCAGGTCCCCCAGGAAGTAGCCGTCGGGCAGCCGGAAGGAGATCCGCGAGGGCTGCGCGGCGGTCACCTCGGCCGGCGTCCCGGTCGCCGCGACGCGCCCCTCGTGCAGGATCGCGATCCGGTCGGCGAGCCCCTCCGCCTCCTCCAGGTAGTGCGTGGTGAGCAGCACGGTGGTGCCGCCCGCACGCAGCGCCCGCACCAACTCCCAGGTGTCCCGGCGCCCTTCGGCGTCGAGCCCGGTCGTGGGCTCGTCCAGGAACAGCACCTCGGGCTCGCCGAGCAGCGCGAGCGCCAGGTCCAGCCGCCGCCGTTCACCCCCGGACAACTGCTTCACCCGTACGTCGGCCCGCTTCTGTAGCCCGACGAGCGCCAGCGCCTCGTGTTCCGGCCGCGCCCCGCTCACACACCCCGCCCACATCCGCGCGGTCTCCGCGACGGTCAGCTCGGACGGAAACCCGCCCTCCTGCAGCATCACCCCGACCCGAGGCCGTACGGCGGCCCGTTCCGCGTACGGATCGTGGCCGAGCACCCGCACCCGGCCCCCGGCCGGACGGGCGAGCCCCTCCAGCAGTTCGACCGTGGACGTCTTGCCCGCGCCGTTGGTGCCGAGCAGCGCGAAGATCTCGCCGTGGCCCACGGAGAAAGAGATTCCGCGTACCGCCTCGAACCCGCCCCCGTACACACGCCGCAGGTCAGTGACCTCAATCACGTGTTCGTGTTCGTTCGTGTCCATGACTTCAGCGTCCCGGCGACAGGGGCCGGGCAGCAGTGCGCGCTGTCATCACTCGGCATGACAAATGTCAGAGAGCGGGAGGAGCAGACGCCGAACACGACGAAGGCCCCAGTCATAAGACTGGGGCCTTCAATCAGAGCGGACGACGAGGCTCGAACTCGCGACCTCAACCTTGGCAAGGTTGCGCTCTACCAACTGAGCTACGTCCGCATTGCCTCCGACCGGCTCCCACCGATCGGCGCGAGCACCAGCCTACCTGATCCACAAGAGTGGTCGGGACCGGCGGTGCAGAGCGGGTGACAGGAATTGCACACTGCGCCTTCCCCCTGGAAGGGGGATGTTCTGCTACTGAACTACACCCGCATGTACTCCGTGGGCCCGGCTTTTTCGGCCTTGCCCCTCGGCGTGCTCCAGACTCTAGCTGACCAGGAGGGGTGCAGCGCAAGTCGGTTCTCCCGAGGGGCCGGTGACCGGTCGTCGGGCGGCGGCTACTGCGCCGCGCTGAACGCCTCGTAGACCTTCTTGGGGATCCGGCCGCGGGCCGGGACGTCCATCTTGTTGGCCTGGGCCCAGGCCCGGACGGCAGCCGGATCGGGGGCGACCTCCGTCTGCCGGTAGATCCGGCCGGACTTCGACCGCTTGCGGCCGGCCTCCACGTACGGCTCGAGCGCCTTACGCAGTTTCTTGGCATTGGCTTGATTCAGGTCGATCTCGTACGACTTGCCGTCGAGTCCGAAGGCGATCGTTTCCGCCGCTTCCGAGCCGTCGATGTCGTCAAAGAGAGTGACCACGACCTTCTGCGCCACGAATATCGGTCCCTTCGTGCGGCACGCTGACAATTCATTTGTACAGTGCCCGACAATGCAATGTGAAGCCCGACTAAATCCTCCCGCGTGTCCGAGCGCAATAGGTTTCGGATGTCGATCCGGGATCTTTCCCGGAAATTTTCTGGAGCGACCGGCTGCCACAGCGGATCGTGACAGGCGTCACGTAGATTCCTACAAGTCAACGCGCGTAGAAATTTTGTGCAGGTAGTCTGAAACCACTGCAGGAACCTGCTCCGCACCACACCACCGGGAGTGCACGTGGCACGCGTCGTAGTCGACGTCATGCTCAAGCCGGAGATCCTCGACCCCCAGGGCCAGGCGGTGCAGCGCGCACTGCCGCGTCTGGGTTTCGAAGGCATCTCCGACGTACGTCAGGGAAAGCGATTCGAACTGGAAGTTGACGGGCCGGTCGACGAGGCCGCCCTCGCCCGCATCCACGATCTTGCGGAATCCTTCCTCGCCAACACCGTGATCGAGGACTTCACCGTCAAGGTGGAGGAAGTCGCGGAGGCCGCGAAGTGACCGCTCGTATTGGCGTCGTCACTTTCCCGGGCAGCCTCGACGACCGGGACACCCAGCGCGCGATCCGCCTCGCGGGCGCGGAACCGGTCGCCCTGTGGCACAAGGACAAGGACCTCCACCAGGTCGACGCGGTCGTCCTTCCGGGCGGTTTCTCCTACGGCGACTATCTGCGGGCCGGCGCCATCTCCCGCTTCTCGCCGGTGATGGAGACGGTCATCGAGCAGGCCAAGGCAGGGCTTCCGGTCCTCGGTATCTGCAACGGCTTCCAGATCCTCACCGAGGCCCACCTCCTCCCGGGCGGCATGCTCGGCAACGACCACCTGCACTTCATCTGCCGCGACCAGAAGCTGCGGGTGGAGAACGCGGACACCGCCTGGACCGTGGACTACGAGGCGGGCCAGGAGATCCACATCCCGCTGAAGAACATGGACGGCCGGTACGTCGCCGACCAGTACACGCTGGACAAGCTGGAGGCGGAGGGCCGGGTCGCGTTCCGGTACCTCGACTTCAACCCGAACGGCTCGCTCAACGACATCGCCGGCATCACCAACGAGGCCGGGAACGTCGTAGGCCTCATGCCGCACCCGGAGCACGCCACCGAGCCGCTGATCGGTACGGGCCGCACCGACGGCCTCCCCTTCTTCACCTCGATCCTCAAGAAGCTGGTCAACGCATGAGCCGGACGCCTCTGGACACGGTCGAGCACGCGGCCGCGACCCCCGACGTCGAGCTGCCCTGGGCCGAACTCGGTCTGAAGAAGGACGAGTACGAGCGCGTGGTCGAGATCCTCGGCCGCCGGCCCACCGGTGCCGAGCTCGCCATGTACTCCGTCATGTGGTCCGAGCACTGCTCGTACAAGTCGTCGAAGGTGCACCTGCGCCAGTTCGGCGAGAAGGCCCCGCAGAGCGATGCGCTGCTGGTGGGCATCGGTGAGAACGCGGGTGTGGTCGACGTCGGCCAGGGCTACGCGGTCACCTTCAAGGTCGAGTCGCACAACCACCCGTCGTACGTCGAGCCCTACCAGGGCGCGGCCACCGGCGTCGGCGGCATCGTGCGCGACATCATCGCCATGGGCGCGCGCCCGGTCGCGGTCGTGGACCCGCTCCGCTTCGGTGCGGCCGACCACCCCGACACCAAGCGCGTCCTGCCCGGTGTCGTCGCCGGCATCGGCGGCTACGGCAACTGCCTGGGCCTGCCGAACATCGGCGGCGAGGTCGTCTTCGACTCCTGCTACCAGGGAAACCCGCTGGTCAACGCCGGTGCCATCGGTGTGATGCGGCACGAGGACATCCACCTGGCGAAGGCGTCCGGAGCGGGCAACAAGGTCATCCTGTACGGGGCCCGTACGGGTGGTGACGGCATCGGCGGTGCGTCGATCCTGGCCTCGGAGACCTTCGATGACGCCAAGCCGTCGAAGCGTCCGGCCGTGCAGGTCGGCGACCCCTTCCAGGAGAAGCTGCTCATCGAGTGCACCCTGGAGGCCTTCAAGGAGAAGCTGGTCGTCGGCATCCAGGACCTGGGTGCGGCGGGTCTGTCGTGTGCGACGAGTGAGCTCGCCTCGAACGGCTCCGGCGGCATGCGGGTCACCCTGGACGACGTACCGCTGCGCGACTCGACGCTCTCGCCCGAGGAGATCCTCATGAGCGAGTCGCAGGAGCGCATGTGCGCCGTCGTCGAGCCGGAGAAGGTCGACCGGTTCCTGGAGATCTGCGACAAGTGGGATGTCATCGCCACGGTGATCGGTGAGGTCACGGACGGCGACCGGCTGGAGATCTACTGGCACGGCGGCAAGATCGTCGACGTCGACCCGCGGACGGTCGCGCACGACGGTCCGGTCTACGAGCGGCCGTACGCCCGCCCGTCCTGGCAGGACGAGCTGCAGGCCGACGACGCGAACAAGTTGCCGCGGCCCGCTTCGAGCGAGGAGCTCAAGCAGCAGGTCCTCCAGCTCGTGAGCTCCCCCAACCAGGCCTCCAAGAAGTGGATCACCTCGCAGTACGACCACTTCGTGCAGGGCAACACGGTGCTGGCCCAGCCCGAGGACTCGGGCATGATCCGTATCGACGAGGAGTCCGGCCTCGGTGTCGCGATCGCGACGGACGGCAACGGCCGGTACGCCAAGCTCGACCCCTACGCGGGCGCACAGCTGGCCCTCTCGGAGGCGTACCGCAACGTCGCCACCACCGGTGCCAAGCCCCTCGCCGTCTCCGACTGCCTGAACTTCGGCTCGCCTGAGGACCCGGCCGTCATGTGGCAGTTCGCGGAGGCCATCCGTGGACTCGCCGACGCCTGCCAGCAGCTCGGCACCCCGGTGACCGGCGGCAACGTCTCGCTCTACAACCAGACGGGCGAGGTGGCCATCCACCCGACCCCGGTCGTGGCCGTGCTGGGCGTCATCGACGACGTCGCCCGCCGCACCCCGGTCGCCTTCCAGGAGGAGGGGCAGCTGCTCTACCTCCTTGGCGACACACGCGAGGAGTTCGGCGGTTCGGCCTGGTCGCAGGTGGTGCACGACCACCTCGGCGGTCTGCCCCCGAAGGTCGACCTGGAGCGCGAGCGCCTGCTGGCCGAGATCCTGATCTCCGCCTCCCGCGACGGCATGATCGACTCCGCGCATGACCTGTCCGACGGCGGTCTGATCCAGGCGGTCGTGGAGTCGGCGCTGCTCGGCGGCAAGGGCGCGCGTCTGGTCGTACCGGACGGGCTCGACGCGTTCACCTTCCTCTTCTCCGAGTCCGCGGGGCGTGCGGTCGTCGCCGTGCCGCGCTCCGAGGAGGTCCGCTTCAACGACATGTGCGGTGCGCGGGGTCTGCCCGTCACGCGCATCGGTGTCGTGGACGGTGACTCTGTCGAGCTCCAGGGGGAGTTCGAACTGCCCCTGGAGGAGCTGCGCGGGGCCCACGAGGGGACGATTCCGGCGCTGCTGGCGTAGGCGGTCGTACGACGGTGAAGGCCCCGCCCGGATCACGTTTCCGGGCGGGGCCTTCTCGGCTTGTCGGGCGTTCAGCGGACGTAGTTCTTGAGGATCTCCGTGTCCAACTCGATGTCCATGGGGCCGGGTACGGACACCTTCTCCCCGAACTTCGAGGTCTGGATGCTGCGGTAGCCGCCGACCTGCCGGTCCGGGTTGCTGTGCACCGTGACCGTGCAGGAGTCCCGGTCGATCAGGAGGTACAGGGGGATCCCGGCCTGCCCGTACGCGGTCGGCTTCTCGTGCCGGTCCCGCCGGTCGGTGTCCGAGTCGTACGAGGTGACCTCGACGACCATGAGCGCGCCGTCCGGGTCGGCCCACTCGCCGTGTCCCGCGAAGTGGGCCTCGGGTGCGAGCACCGCGTCCGGTTTCACCCTGCCTCCTCGGCATGCCTCCACCCGGAGCCCTCGTGCGTGATAGAGGTCCAGGTCGGGCCTGGTCTGCATACAACGCCGGGTCAACCAGGACACGATGGTGCTGTGGTTCCCGTCCGGCACCTTCTTGACGGCGATCCGTCCGTTGATGAACTCCAACGTGACGGTCTCGGGAGCGGCGGAGGCGATCGTTTCGAACTCCTGCACCGACATCTGAGACGTGTGCTCGCCCATAGCTGTCGTGTTACACCCCTCTTCCAGGCGAAGGCCAGCATTGCTTGGTCCCGACTGAGCGGGGGCGGCCTTCGCCGGTGATCAGTCGCACGGGTGATCGCCTCCCTCGCCGACCGGGTCGGCCACAGCAACCACTGGGTGATCACCCCGAGTTCGGACCTCAGGCTCGTCCCATAGGCTCGCTGTCATGCCACCGGCCAAGAGACGCATCCGTACGTACGACCCCGCCAAGATCCGCAAGGCCGTGCAGGACCAGTTCGGGAACGTCCGGGAGGCCGTGCGCACCCTGACCCCCGAGCAGCTGGCCGGGCCCACCCGCCTCGGTGAGTGGACCGTGCGGGAGCTGGTGGCGCACATCGGGATGGCGGTGACGGCCGTCCACCGGTCGCTCGACAAGCCGGAGCCCGCCAAGCAGGACGCCGTGCTGCTCGACTGGGTCTTCGCCACCGCCGCCAACTCCTCGGCCATCGACGAGTTCACCCGACGGCTCGCCGAGCAGCACACCGACCTCGGCGCCTATCTCGCGGACATCGAGCAGAGCCTCGGCCGGCTGCTCGACGAGCACCCCGGCAGCCGTCTCCTGGAGACCAACTTCGGCGTCGTGCCCCTTGCCGACTACGTCGTCACCCGCACCGTCGAACTCGTCGTCCACACCGACGACCTGAACGCAGCCGTGCCGGGCCTTGAGGTGCCGTACGACCGTCAGGCCCTCGCCGCCTGCACCCGGCTGCTCGCCGACGCCCTGGCCGCCGAGGCGCCCGGCGGCTCCACCGAGGTGCGGATCCCGCCGTACGCCGTCGTGCAGTGCATCGAGGGCCCCCGGCACACCCGTGGCACCCCGCCCAACGTCGTCGAGACCGACCCGCTGACCTGGATCCGGCTCGCGACCGGGCGTGTGACCTGGGCGGACGCCGTCCACAAGGCCCAGGTCAGCGCGAGTGGGGAACGGGCGGACCTGAGCGGGCTGCTGCCGCTGATGGAGTGACCGGGGGAACCGGCCTCCCGTCCCTCTCGTCCCATCGGCATGGACAAACAGCGACTCACCCTCGCCGTCCTGACCGTGCTTCCGCTCGTCATGGCGTGCGGAAGCGACACGGGCAGCACGTCCGTCGCGTCGGAAGTGTCCGGCGTCCACTGGAAGGTCGACAGCGTCACGGTGGACGGCACGACCCGGCGCGCCCCCGCCGACGCCGACGTCCGCATCCGCGAGGACGGAACCGCCGTGGGCAACTACGGCTGCAACGAGTTCGGTGCGAAGGCCGCCTTCAAGGACCACCGGGTCGAACTGACGAACGCCCGCCAGACCCTGATGGCCTGCGAGCCGCGGCGCATGGCCTTCGAGCGGGCCCTCGCCGCCACCCTCACCGACCACTCGCTCACGGTCGAGACCAAGGGCGAGGGCCTGACGCTGACCACCCACGACGGCGACCGCATCCGGCTGACCAAGGAGCCCCAGGAGAAGAGCGCCCCGCTGTACGGGACGAAGTGGACGATCACCGCACTCGGCGACACCAACGGCACGGCGACCAGCCTGCCGCCGCAGCAGACGGCGTCCGCGTACCTCACCTTCGACAAGAAGTCCGGCAAGGTCACCGGCCGCCTCGGCTGCAACCACGTCACCGCGAACGCCACGGTCCGCGACGGACATATCACCCTGGGCCCCCCGTCCACCACGCGAATGATGTGCGACACCTCACTCATGCATACGGAGAAGGGCCTCCTGCGCCTCTTCGACGGCACCGTCAGCTACGGGTTGGATCAGCAAACCCTCACGCTGACCAGCGCAAACGGAGAAACCGCCAAGGCGGTCGCCGAGCGGTGATCCATTAGCGGCAGGTATCCCCAATTCGGACCAGTGGTCGATCTCGCCTACACTCGGAGCCGTGCCACGTGGTGACGGTCGACTCAATCATGATCTGCTCCCCGGTGAGAAGGGCCCCCAGGACGCCTGCGGCGTCTTCGGAGTCTGGGCTCCCGGTGAAGAGGTCGCCAAGCTCACTTACTTCGGGCTCTACGCCCTCCAGCATCGGGGCCAGGAATCCGCGGGTATCGCGGTCAGCAACGGCTCCCAGATCCTCGTCTTCAAGGACATGGGCCTTGTCTCCCAGGTCTTCGACGAGACCTCGCTCGGTTCGCTCCAGGGTCACATCGCGGTCGGTCACGCCCGCTACTCGACCACCGGCGCCTCCGTGTGGGAGAACGCCCAGCCGACGTTCCGCGCCACCGCGCACGGCTCCATCGCGCTCGGCCACAACGGCAACCTGGTCAACACGGCGCAGCTCGCCGAGATGGTCGCCGATCTGCCGAAGAAGGAGGGTGGCCGCACCCCGCGCGTGGCCGCCACCAACGACACCGATCTCCTCACGGCCCTGCTGGCCGCCCAGGAGGACGCCGACGGCAAGCCGCTGACCATCGAGGAGGCCGCCCACACGGTCCTCCCGAAGGTCCGCGGCGCCTTCTCGCTCGTCTTCATGGACGAGCACACCCTGTACGCCGCCCGTGACCCGCAGGGCATCCGCCCGCTGGTCCTCGGCCGCCTGGAGCGCGGCTGGGTCGTCGCCTCGGAGTCCGCCGCCCTCGACATCTGCGGCGCGAGCTACGTCCGCGAGATCGAGCCGGGCGAGTTCGTGGCCATCGACGAGAACGGCCTGCGCACCTCCCGATTCGCGGAAGCGAAGCCCAAGGGCTGTGTCTTCGAGTACGTGTACCTGGCCCGCCCGGACACCGACATCGCCGGCCGGAACGTGTACCTCTCCCGCGTGGAGATGGGTCGCAAGCTCGCCAAGGAAGCCCCGGTCGAGGCCGACCTGGTCATAGCGACCCCGGAGTCCGGCACCCCCGCCGCCATCGGCTACGCGGAGGCCTCCGGCATCCCCTTCGGCGCGGGTCTCGTGAAGAACGCGTACGTCGGCCGGACCTTCATCCAGCCCTCGCAGACGATCCGCCAGCTCGGCATCCGCCTGAAGCTGAACCCCCTGAAGGAAGTCATCAAGGGCAAGCGCCTGGTCGTCGTCGACGACTCGATCGTGCGCGGCAACACCCAGCGGGCGCTCGTGCGGATGCTCCGCGAGGCGGGCGCGGCGGAGGTCCACATCCGGATCTCCTCTCCCCCCGTGAAGTGGCCCTGCTTCTTCGGCATCGACTTCGCCACCCGCGCCGAGCTCATCGCCAACGGCATGACCATCGACGAGATCGGCACCTCGCTCGGCGCCGACTCGCTGGCGTACATCTCCATCGACGGCATGATCGAGGCGACCACCATCGCCAAGCCGAACCTGTGCCGCGCCTGCTTCGACGGCGAGTACCCGATGGAGCTCCCGGACCCCGAGCTGCTCGGCAAGCAGCTGCTGGAGACGGAGCTGGCCGCCGGCCCGGCCGCCACGGCCGCCGCCGACGCGATCCGCCGCCCGTAAGACGGCCCGTGCAGTGCTTTCTTGAAACGCCTGCCGTACGACACGAAAGTTCTCATAGCCATGTCTGAGACAACTGGTGCCAGCTACGCAGCCGCGGGCGTCGACATCGAAGCGGGTGACCGCGCGGTCGAGCTGATGAAGGAGTGGGTGAAGAAGACGCAGCGCCCCGAGGTCCTCGGCGGCCTCGGCGGGTTCGCCGGCCTCTTCGACGCCTCCGCCCTCAAGCGCTTCGAGCGCCCCCTGCTCGCCTCCGCCACCGACGGCGTGGGCACCAAGGTCGACATCGCCCGCCAGCTCGGTGTGTACGACACCATCGGCCACGACCTGGTCGCGATGGTCATGGACGACATCGTGGTGTGCGGCGCCGAACCGCTGTTCATGACCGACTACATCTGCGTCGGCAAGGTCCACCCCGAGCGGGTCGCCGCGATCGTCAAGGGCATCGCGGAGGGCTGTGTGCTGGCCGGCTGCGCCCTCGTGGGCGGCGAGACCGCCGAACACCCCGGACTGCTCGGCCCGGACGACTTCGATGTCGCCGGCGCCGGTACGGGCGCGGTGGAGGCCGACCGGCTGCTCGGCCCGGATCGTATCCGTACGGGTGACACGGTGATCGCCATGGCGGCCTCCGGGCTTCACTCGAACGGGTACTCGCTGGTCCGGCATGTCCTGCTGAACCAGGCGGGCCTGTCGCTCGACGCCCGGATCGAGGAGCTCGGCCGCACCCTCGGCGAGGAGCTCCTGGAGCCGACCAAGATCTACTCGCTGGACTGCCTCGCTCTGACCCGCACCACCGAGGTGCACGCGTTCAGCCATGTCACGGGTGGCGGCCTCGCCGCGAACCTCGCCCGTGTCATCCCGGACGACCTGCACGCGATCGTCGACCGCTCCACCTGGACCCCGGCGCCGATCTTCGACCTCGTCGGCAGGACCGGTCAGGTCGAACGCCTGGAGCTGGAGAAGACCCTCAACATGGGCGTGGGCATGATCGCCATCGTCCCCGAGGAGTCCACGGACGTGGCCTTGGCGACGCTGGCCGACCGCGGAGTCGAGGCATGGGTCGCCGGTGAGATCACCGAGCGCGGCGATCACACGACGGGCGCGGCCCTGGTGGGCGACTACAGCGCCTGACGACCGCGAAAGCAGCGCAAAACCCGGTCCGGTGGTATGGACCATCCCGGACCGGGTCAAGCATTGCTAAGTGCGTCAAGCGCCGCGGCGATGTTGCGACGACGGACCGGACTCGTCGTCCTCGTCCTCATCGTCGTCGTTGTAGAGACTCGCGTACTCGGCGTACGGGTCGTCTTCGTCCTCGTCGTCCTCGAACGGCTCGCCGTTCGGCGGTTGGCTCGAAGTCGAAGCGCCCAGCTCACTGGCCAGACGCGACAGGTCAGTCCCGCCGCTGTTGTACTTCAGCTGGCGGGCGACCTTCGTCTGCTTGGCCTTGGCCCGGCCGCGCCCCATGGCTCGACCCCCTCGGTGACGGGGCTCGACGGCCCCAGAGTCTTGACACGCGTTCATGATCTAGAACGGGCTCTCCGCAGAGAGACCGGTCCGTAGGGCTTCCACGGTACCTGAGCCCACGCCCATACGGTACGTCGCCCGCAGGACGGGCCGGGGTCCAGGACCCTCGGGGCGCCCCGTCCCCGCTGGTCAACCGCGATTTTAACCACTTCTGAGCGGGCGACCCGCCGACGAACGTGAGAGTTCTCTCTAAGTGTGCGCCGACGGGTACCGGCCAAACCTCCCGAAGGTCAGAGGCTGCGTCCGGCGGCCGCCTCGTGCATCCGCTGCTCGGCGATCCGGTCGGCCGCCGCGGCCGGTGGAATCCCGTCCGTCTTCGCACGTGCGAATATGGCCAGCGTGGTGTCGAAGATCTTCGCCGCCTTCGCCTTGCACCGGTCGAAGTCGAAGCCGTGCAGCTCGTCGGCGACCTGGATGACACCGCCGGCGTTCACTACGTAGTCCGGCGCGTAGAGGATCCCGCGGTCGGCGAGGTCCTTCTCGACGCCCGGGTGGGCGAGCTGGTTGTTGGCCGCGCCGCAGACGATCCTCGCGGTCAGCGCGGGCACGGTGTCGTCGTTCAGGGCACCGCCGAGCGCGCAGGGGGCGTAGATGTCCAGGCCCTCGGCGCGGATCAGGGTCGCGGTGTCGGCGACGGCGCTCACGCCCTCCGGATGCGCCGCGAGGATCCGGCCCACGGCCTCCTCGCGCACATCGGTGATGACGACCTCGGCGCCCTCGTCACGCAGGTGCCGGACCAGGTGGTGGCCGACCTTGCCGACGCCCGCGATGCCGACCTTGCGGCCGCGCAGCGACGGGTCGCCCCACAGGTGCTGGGCGCTGGCGCGCATGCCCTGGTAGACGCCGAAGGCGGTGAGGACGGAGGAGTCGCCGGCGCCGCCGTTCTCGGGCGAGCGTCCGGTCGTCCAGCGGCACTCCCGCGCGACGACGTCCATGTCGGCGACATACGTACCGACGTCGCACGCGGTGACGTAGCGACCGCCGAGGGAGGCGACCATGCGCCCGTAGGCGAGCAGCAGCTGCTCGGTCTTGTCCCTCTCCGGGTCGCCGATGATCACGGCCTTGCCGCCGCCGTGGTCGAGACCGGCCATGGCGTTCTTGTACGACATCCCGCGCGCGAGGTTGAGCGCGTCGGCGACGGCCTCCGCCTCGGTCGCGTACGGGTAGAAGCGCGTACCGCCGAGGGCGGGGCCCAGAGCGGTGGAGTGGATGGCGATGACGGCCTTGAGGCCGCTGGCGCGGTCCTGGCAGAGCACGACTTGCTCATGTCCGCCCTGGTCCGAGTGGAACAGGGTGTGCAGTACATCAGCAGGTGCGCCGGTTACGTCGGTCACTGTGGTGACTCCTGAGTAAATAGCGGCGGTTGGAGACCAGCTCCCGTGCGGGTGGCGGGTGCTGTGAGCATGAGATTAGAGCCTGGGTGCCCCCGGCCACCGCGCAGTGCTCAGGATCACCCACTCGCGGAGTACGTCCGTGCGACGATTTGCATAGATTTCCCGCCCGTTTGTGAGCGGGTTCCGCAGGTTTTCCCGGTGGTGGGCGGGGGAGGGAGCAGGCGTGCCCAAGGTGTCCTCGGTGATCGTCCCGTACGCGACGTACCTGCGTGTGTACGAGCCACTGGCCGCCTTCCCCGAGCCGGAGCGCAGCCACTGGGCGCGCTATGCCCGGCGCGCCGACCGCCCGACGTACCAGGACGAACTGCGCCGCTCCCTGGCCGACTTGGTGCCCACCCCGCCGATCCCGGTGCCGGTGCACGAGAGCAGCGACGCCTTCGTGCTGGAGGCCGACGGGGTGCTGTGCGTGTGTCCCTGGCGGACCCGGCTGCGCGGCTGGCAGGCCCTTCAGGAGCTGCCCGAGGAGCTGCCGAAGCCGGTCCTGGACGCGGTGCTCCCGGAGGTCGTACGGCGCCAGGCGACCCAGGACTACGAGCGCTGGCTGGTCCGCAACCCGGACGCCCGCCCGTGGATCCGCACGGCGACCTGGCAGGTGCCGCTGCACTGGTTCGTGCTGGTGTCGGACCAGGAGCGGCGCTTCGACAAGGGCTCCGGCGAGATCCCTCCGATGCTGCGCTACCAGACGCCGATGGTGCAGGCGCGGCGCCGGGTGGCGCGGGCGCTGCGGGCCCTCAAGGACGGCATCGACGAGGGGCCGCTGATCGACGGCCTGGTGGACGTGGGGCGCTGGCTGGAGGAGTTCCACCCGCGGTCGACGGTGGAGCTGGACTACGGCGGCCTGGTGCACACGCTGCCGGCCGGCGAGCTCGAGGACGACCACTCCGCGGCGGACGTCGCCGAGGGCATCGAGGCGCTGCGTCAGGGCGACGGGGCGGCCGCGGGAGCGGCGTACGCGCGGCTGGTGGAGCGCTGGCGGTCGGTCCGGGACCGGCGCTCGGCCAACTGAGGGCACCCTCAGGTCACAAACTGATGTTTGACGAATCGCCCGTTTTGGGGTTTCGTCCTCGCACCGAAGTGTGCTCTGTGTTTCCTGAGGTTTCGTCAACATGGGACGTAGGTCCCGATCCGGGCGTTCATCTCAAGCTGTGCCAAGCGTGACGGACCGCACTTACGCGGCCCTTGCGTCCCTTGCCCCTCCTCGTGCCAAAATAGGACAAGGAGTCCGGGGAGGGCTCCGTCCGTCCTGCTGTGTACCAGTGTGGGCGGAATCTCAGCATTGCACGCTTTGGGGGGTCTCGTGGCTCCTGATTGTCCTGTGACTGATCGTCACAGTGGCGTGACTGTCCGCTATGGCATGGTCCATCGGCATCCGTCGCTGATGAACACCTGGAGGGGCAATTCCATCGGTTTGGCCGACGCGGCTGGACAGATGGTGTAGTTGTAGTGCCGAGGACAAGCCGTTCGTCCTATAACCGACTCGACCCGCGTCCACCATTTCGGGCAACGCGGGTCAAGGTGCAGAATTTAGAGGAAAGAACCGAGAAGGTTCGGTTCTCCCGAGGAGGCCGCTCATGACCGCTCGCACCCCTGATGCCGAGCCGCTGCTGACCCCGGCTGAGGTCGCCACGATGTTCCGCGTCGACCCCAAGACGGTCACGCGGTGGGCGAAGGCCGGAAAGCTCACTTCGATCCGTACGCTCGGCGGGCACCGCCGCTACCGCGAGGCGGAGGTCCGTGCACTGCTCGCGGGCATCCCGCAGCAGCGCAGCGAGGCCTGAACAACTGCATAACCGGGCAAACCGGCAGGTCCCCCACTTGCCGCGGCGCCCGAACCCTTGCTCCAAGCGACGCGGGGTCTGCCCCAACAGGCTCCACGCCCACCGCTCTTCAGAGCTTTCCAAGCAAGTACAGGGTGCGTCGTCGATCGCGCTGGACTCCGCCGGGTCCAGCGCGATCTTTTTTGTGCGCGTGGCATGCCTGGTCCGGGGCGCCGTGAGCGGCCTTGTCGGAGTCTGGGGAAGGGTGCCGGACCGCCCGTGGGGCCCGCTCGGCCGGGGCCCTGTGGCAGCCTCCCGGAGGGGCCTCCGAGTGGTGCAATTGCACATATAAAATTGACCACTTGTATGCGGGGTGTAAGTACCGCGGTTTCAGAAACTCATGCGGTGACACCCGTCACATGCCCCGGTCCTTGTTGCCGTCGCCGTCCGTGCGCTAGAGGAGGCATGCGCTCCAGATTCCCATGGCGGGACGGGTGTTGGAGCGGCCGACCGTCACGCCCCGGCGGCACTTTCGTCCTCGACGGCCTCGTCCGGGACCTCGACGACCCTCGGCGAGTCCATCGCCAGCCGCAGCAGGTGGTGGCATATCGGGCAGTGGCGGGTCAGGTGGCCGTAAGACGAAGCGGCCGACAGATGCGCACGGAGCAGGGCCCGTGTCTCGTGCCTGACCGACGCCGCCATACGCCACCTCCACCGGGCCGAACGGGGAACAGGCCCTGTCTTCTGGGTACAGAGGGAATGTGACGGCGTCAAGACGGCATGGGGCTCCGTCGGTGCAGCGTGACGGGGCGTCGCCGGTGTGACAGCGCACGGCGCTGCGGTGGCCGTCCCTGGGGGCTGTCGCCCCCAGACCCCGCTTTCGGCCTGAACGGCCTCATCCTCTAATGCCGGACGGGCTGATTGGTGGCGCACGAAGAAGGCCCGCACCTTGTCGGTGCGGGCCTTCCCACTTCACTGCGGTCCTGACGGGATTTGAACCCGCGGCCTCCACCTTGACAGGGTGGCGAGCACTCCAAACTGCTCCACAGGACCAGGTTTCGCGGCGCCATCTCTGCGTTGCGCTGCGAAAAGAGACTGTACAGGAGGGTGAGCCCCTGGTCGAACTCACCCAGTGTGTGCGGGTGGTTACGGGACGGCCGCGTCGATCGCCTTCACGATCCGCTTGTCGGAGACGGGGTACGCCGTACCGAGCGCGTGGGCGAAATAGCTGACCCGGAGCTCCTCGATCATCCAGCGGATGTCCAGGACCGAGGAGGGGACCGGACGGCCCTGGGGCATCTGCTCCAGGAGCCACGCGTACTCGTCCTGCATCTCGTGGACCTTCTCCATGCGTGTGGTGTCCCGCTGGACACCCGTCGGCATCTGCTGGAGTCGGCGGTCCGCGGCCACCAGGTAGCGCATCAGGTCCGGCAGGCGGCGAAGTCCCGCCTCCGTCACGAAGCCGGGCTTCACAAGGCCGTCCAGCTGCTTTCGCACGTCCTGGAGGTTCGGCAGCAGCGCAGGGCTGTGTACGGCCTTCAGACGGCGCTCACAGGCCTGCCAGGCGGCCAGCACCTGCTGCACCTGCCCCACCGTACGGACCGTCGTGTCCACGATCTCCGCGCGCACCTTGTCGTACAGCTTCCGGTACGACTCCTCGTCCCACGCCGGGCCCCCGAAGTCCCCGATCAGCTTGTCCGCCGCCGCCATCGCGCAGTCGTCGAACAGGCCCTGGATCGAGCCGTGCGGGTTCGCGGACAGGGCGAGCTTCTGGGCGTTCGTCAGCTTCTCGGAGGCGAACTTGGCGGGGCTGACAGGGATGTTGCGCAGGATCAGCCTGCGCGTGCCCTTCCACATCGCCTCCGCCTGCTCCGCCTCCGTGTCGAAGAGGCGGACCGAGACCGTGTCGCCGTCGTCGACCAGCGCCGGATACGCCTTCACCGGCTGGCCCGCCCGGCGCGTCTCGAAGACACGGGTCAGGGAGCCGATCGTCCAGTCCGTCAGACCCTTGCGTTCCAGGGCCTGGCCGCCCTCGCGCGAGGCGGTGGCCGCGGCGGCCTGGGAGAGGGCCTTGCGGGCCTTCGGCTTCAGCTGGAGCCGCAATGCCTCCAGGTCCTTGTCCTCGGCGAGCTTGCGCCGCCGCTCGTCGACGATGCGGAAGGTGATGCGCAGATGGTCCGGGACCTTCGACCAGTCGAAGTCCGACGCCTCGAAGGGGACCCCGACCATGCGCTTCAGCTCGCGCGCCATGGTCACTGTCAAGGGCTCCTGCAGAGACTGTGCCTGATTGCGCCCCTCCGGGGACGACGCGGCATCGAGGAAGCGCTTCGCGAAGTTCGGTGCCGGCACGTAGTTGCGGCGGATCGGCTTCGGGAGCGAGCGGATCAGCTCGGTGACCAGCTCCTCCCGCAGGCCCGGGATCTGCCAGTCGAAGCCCTCGTCCGTGACCTGGTTGAGGACCTGGAGCGGGATGTGGACGGTCACACCGTCGGCGTCCGCGCCCGGCTCGAACTGGTAGGTGACACGGAACTTCAGCGGGCCCTGCCGCCACGAGTCCGGATAGTCGGCCTTGGTGACCGCCTCGGCCGACTCCCGGATGAGCATCTCCCGCTCGAAGTCCAGGAACTCCGGCTGCTCCTGCCGCTTCCGCTTCCACCAGGAGTCGAAGTGGGCGCCGGAGACGACGTGTTCGGGCACCTTCTGGTCGTAGAAGTCGAAGAGCGTGTCGTCGTCGACGACGATGTCCCGGCGCCGGGCGCGGTGCTCCAGCTCCTCGACCTCGCTGAGGAGTCTGCGGTTGTCGGCGAAGAACTTGTGGTGCGTGCGCCAGTCGCCCTCGACGAGCGCGTTGCGGATGAACAGCTCGCGGGAGACCTCGGGGTCGATACGGCCGTAGTTCACCTTGCGCTGGGCGACGATCGGGACGCCGTACAGCGTGACCTTCTCGTACGCCATCACGGCCGCCTGGTCCTTCTCCCAGTGCGGTTCGCTGTACGTCCGCTTCAGGAGGTGCTCGGCGAGCGGTTCGACCCACTCGGGCTCGATCTTGGCGTTGACGCGGGCCCAGAGGCGCGAAGTCTCCACCAGCTCCGCCGACATGACGAACCGCGGCGGCTTCTTGAAGAGCGCCGAACCCGGGAAGATCGCGAACTTGGCGTTCCGCGCGCCCAGATACTCGTTCTTCGCGCCGTCCTTCACGTCCTTCATGCCGATGTGGGACAGGAGGCCGGCCAGGAGGGAGACGTGGATACGGTCGCCGGGGGCGTCCTCCTCGTTGAGGTGGATGCCCATCTGCTTGGCGACTGTGCGGAGTTGGGTGTAGATGTCCTGCCATTCGCGAATGCGCAGGAAGTTGAGGTACTCCTGCTTGCACATCCGGCGGAAGGACGACGAACCGCGCTCCTTCTGCTGCTCGCGGACGTAACGCCACAGGTTCAGGTAGGCGAGGAAGTCGCTCGTCTCGTCCTTGAAGCGGGCGTGCTGCTGGTCGGCCTGGGCCTGTTTGTCGGCGGGGCGCTCGCGCGGATCCTGGATGGACAGCGCGGCGGCTATGACCATGACCTCGCGGACACAGCCGTTCTTGTCGGCCTCCAGGACCATACGGGCCAGGCGCGGGTCGACGGGCAGCTGGGCGAGCCTGCGGCCGGTCGGGGTGAGCCGCTTGCGTACGTCCTTCTCCGCGGGGTCCAGGGCGTGCAGTTCCTGGAGCAGTTGCACGCCGTCGCGGATGTTGCGGTGGTCCGGCGGGTCGATGAAGGGGAACTTCTCGATGTCGCCGAGGCCGGCCGCGGTCATCTGCAGGATGACGGACGCCAGGTTCGTACGGAGGATCTCCGCGTCCGTGAACTCCGGGCGGGCGAGGAAGTCGTCCTCGGAGTAGAGGCGGATGCAGATGCCGTCGGACGTACGGCCGCAGCGGCCCTTGCGCTGGTTGGCGCTGGCCTGCGAGATCGGCTCGATGGGCAGGCGCTGGACCTTGGTGCGGTGGCTGTACCGGCTGATCCGGGCGAAGCCCGGGTCGATGACGTACTTGATGCCCGGGACGGTCAGCGAGGTCTCGGCGACGTTCGTGGCCAGAACGATCCTGCGGCCCGTGTGCGGCTGGAAGACGCGGTGCTGCTCGGCGTGCGAGAGCCGGGCGTAGAGGGGCAGCACCTCGGTGAACCGGTAGTTCTTCTTCACCAGCGCGTCCGCCGTGTCGCGGATCTCGCGCTCGCCGGAGAGGAAGACGAGGATGTCGCCCTTGCCCTCGCTCTGGAGCTCCTCGACCGCGTCGCAGATCGCGGTGATCTGGTCGCGGTCGGAGTCGTCGCCGTCCTCTTCGAGGAGGGGCCGGTAGCGGACCTCGACGGGGTACGTCCGCCCGCTGACCTCGATGATCGGGGCGTCGCCGAAGTGCCGGGAGAAGCGCTCGGGGTCGATGGTCGCGGAGGTGATCACGACCTTGAGATCGGGCCGCTTCGGCAGCAGCTGCGCGAGATACCCGAGCAGGAAGTCGATGTTGAGGGACCGCTCGTGGGCCTCGTCGATGATGATCGTGTCGTAGGCGCGCAGCTCGCGGTCGGTCTGGATCTCGGCGAGCAGGATGCCGTCCGTCATCAGCTTGATGAAGGTCGAGTCCTGGTTCACCTGGTCGGTGAACCGCACCTTCCAGCCGACGGCCTCGCCGAGCGGGGTGTCCATCTCCTCGGCCACCCGCTCGGCGACCGTACGGGCGGCGATACGACGGGGCTGGGTGTGCCCGATCATGCCGCGCACCCCCCGCCCGAGCTCCAGGCAGATCTTGGGGATCTGGGTGGTCTTTCCGGACCCGGTCTCACCGGCGACGATGACGACCTGGTGATCGCGGATGGCCTCCGCGATGACGTCCTTCTTCTGGCTGACCGGCAGCTGCTCGGGATACGAGACGGCGGGGACCCGGCCGCGCCGCTCGCCCATCCGCTCCTCGGCTTTCGCGATCTCCGCCTCGATCTCGGCGAGGACGGCGGCCTGGGCCTCGGGCTTACGGATCTTGCGCGCGCCTTCGAGCCTGCGCCCGAGCCGGTGCGCATCGCGCAAAGACAGCTCGGTCAGGCGGGGGGCGAGGGTGCCGAGGGCCGGGGTGGCGGGGGCAGGGTGCGTAGACATACGCGATCCAGGATCTCATCCCGGAGAAATCCGTGGCGAACGAATTGTCGCCCGGCGGCCGAGCGGGGGCGGGCCAGGTGGTCCGCTCAGCCGGTCCGCTGCCCCGGAGGTGCCGTGGGCGCGGGCTGCTGCTGCCGCAGGCCGCCGTCCCCCAGCGCGATGGACCTGGCGGTGTTGGAGACGGCCTTGATCCCGAGATAGGCCGTGGTCATGCTGCTCACCGCGGTGAACGCGGCCGTGAGCACGCCCACGATCACCGCCTTGTCCCCGTCGAGCCGCCACACCCCGAAGATCGCCACACCGGCGATCGCAAGATTGCTGATCACCACGGCCAGCAGCCCGTACCGAGCCCGGTCCTTCTCCAGCTCGACATCCCGAATGGCCTTGGCCTCGTCCCTGCTCATCGTCCCCCGCCCCCCTTGGCCCTACGCCGACCAGCCAGAACGTAGCGCCACAGGAGACCGCTGCCAAGCGGCCGACCCGCCATGCTCAACCGGCCCGCAGTTCGGCGATCCGGGCGTCGACCTGGCCCCGGTCGTACCCGCGGCGGGCGAGGTCGAAGGCGGGGGGTGTGTCGGGGGCCGTGCCCGCGGCCAGCTGCGCGAGGTAGGCGTCGACCTGGGCGCGGTCGTAACCGCGCCGGACGATCGCGAAGGCGAAGATCTCGGGTTCCATCCTGTCCCCTGTTCGTTTGCCTTGTTCGTTTTCGTTGTTCGTCGAACGGTCAGCCCGCCGGGAAGACGTCGTAGTGGCCGAGAAGATCGGCGATGACGTCGACCGGGCCGGAACCCGCGTTGTAGAGGTCGATCTCGCCGTCGGCGCCGACCTTCACCAGCGCGCGGTTGGCGGCCGTGTGTCCCTTGGTGAAGTTCAGGGAGTAGACGCCGGGGCGCGAGGTGCCGTCGGCGTACGCGACCAGGTAGCCGTTGCCGGACGGCGACGGCACGGTGAGGTTCAGTTCGGCGGCGGTGACTCCGGTCGCGGGGACGCCATGGGCGCCGGTGACCTTGAGCCTCAGGGTGGAGTGCGCGGCGAGCCTGGCGATCCTGCCCGTGCCGGTTCCGGTGCGGGTGTTGAGGATGCGGGCGGGGGCGGCGGGCAGGAACTCCGAGCCCTTCGCCGTGGTGCCGTACCAGCCGACGAGGTCCGTGACGAGGTTCGCGGAGCCCCTGCCGGCATTGCGCAGCACGACCTTGCCGTCCACCAGGGGGAGCGTGATCTGGGCGGAGGCGGTCTGACCGGTGGCCCAGTACGGGCCGGTCACGGCCGAGCCGGTGGCGCCGTGCGTGGAGACCACGAGGCTGCCGGAGGACCTGGTGGTGGTCGCGGCGACGTTGAGGACCACCGCGTTCGCTCCCGCCGGGACACCGTGGGTGCCGGCGACGGGGAGCGTGACCGAGTGGCCGCCGGCGACCGGGCCGGTTGCGAGCAGACGGACCGGGGAGGCCGGGTGGTAGGTGTCGGCGTACTGGGCGTGCGACTGGAGGCCGACCGTGGCGACGTCGACCGTGACCGCGCCGGAGCTGCCGTTGTAGATGTCGACCGAGCCGGTCGGGGTGACCTTGACCGTCGTTTCGTTGAGCGCCGTGCGGCCGGGCTCGAAGTTGAGGGTGGAGGTGCCGGGACGGTTGGTGCCGGCAGGGTAGAGGGTGAGCGAGCCGCTCGCCTTGGCGTTGGTGGTGGTGAGCTGCAGCTGGGCCGCGTCGACGCCGTCGGAGTCGGCGCGAAGGGTGGCCGCCGAGAGCTTCAGGACCCCGTGGGCGGCGATCGTCTTCTCGGTGTCGTACTGCGGGGTCATCGCGACGTAGGCGTCCGCCGCGTGGAAGGTCGTGGTGGCGGTGGTGGTGCGGCCGAGGCGGTCGGTCTGGGTCAGGGTGGCGGTGTAGGTGCCGGGGGCCGGGTACTGGTGGAGCGTCTGCTCGACGCCGTCGCCCACGCTCTCCTGGCTGCCGTCGCCGAAGGTCAGGACCCGCCCGAGAACCTCCCACGAGTCGGTCGGCTCCGGGACGGTGAACTGCGCGGACCCGGCATCGGTCTGGCCGTCGTTCGTGGTGTCGGCGGCTGCGGACAGGGAGGCGGGCGGCGGTACCTCGGTACCGGCCGTAATCCAGTTGCTCCCGGTCACGCTGGTTCCGTCCCTGTCGGTGACCGTGATGCTCGCGAGATAGCGACCTGGCGTGCTGTAGGTGTGCGCGATCGGGGAGCTCGCCGCGCCGGTGGCCGGGGCGCTGCCGTCCCCGAAGTCGACCGAGTACGTGAGCGCCTCGGCCCAGTTGCTGACGGCGTCCGTCTTCACCGAGGTGTCGAACGGCGCGACGCCGCTCGACGGGTTCGGGTAGGCGTCGGCGGGAATCGTGATGACGTCCTCCCGCTCGTAGGCGCCCCGGTCGGGAGGGAGCGTGCCGGTGCCGTTGTTGGCGACGATCGGATCGTCGACTCGTGGGTGACCCGAGTAATCGGTGGCGAGTTCGCCGGGCGCATCGGCGTCGGCCGAGTCGATGAGGGGAGAGCGCTCGGGCTGCTCGCTTCGGAAGGACACAGCGAACCCGTCAAGGTCGTGCTTGCCCTGCCCGGTTCCGGACCGGAATGCCGCGCTGGTGGCGTAGTCGGTGCCGGCCCAGGAGTACTCGGTGCGCGACGGCGCGGAAGAGGCCGCGTTTTTCGCCGCCACGTTGTAGTCGGCGGTGACCTGGTCCGTGGAGTCGGCCGACACCGCGTAGAGCGGAGCGGTCGGCGCCTGGCAGAAGCTGTTCTGCGTCCATCCCGGGTTGATGGTCACATTGTTCTCCACCGCACCTGAGCTTCCGCCGTCCAGCGAAATTCCGGTGGCGCACTGCGCGTAGACCGTGTTGCTCGTCACGTAGGCGCCGGACGTTCCCGTCACCGCGATCCCGTCCTGGCGCATCATGCCGATCACGTTGGTCGTCACGGTGACCCGGGACGCGCCCGGTTCCGCCCGCACTCCGTACGCGTACTCGGCGCCCAACGAGCTCCGGGAGACGGTCACGCCGGAGGACGTGCCGTCCACGCTCACGGCGGTGGCCGTGGCGGGGGCCGCCGCTGCGGGTTGATTCACGACCAGCCGGTCGAGGGTCACGTTCTCGGAGCCTGTCACCGCCACAGCGTTGCCGCCGATGCCGAGGAAGACCAGCGATTCCACGTGCACGTCGTGCACCCCGTCCAGTGTCAGCACCGGTGCGGTGCCGGGCCACGAAAGCACCGCCCGCGCGGTGCTGGAACCGGGTTGCGCCCCCGTGAAGGTGATCGGCGCGTCACTGGTCCCCGACCGGGTCAACTTCACCTCTCCCGAGTACGGGCCCTTGTTCGGCGACAGGATCCGAACCGTGTCCCCCGGCTCCACCACGTCCGCCGCTGCCTGCACGGTGCAGAAGGGCAGGTCAACGGCTCCCGCCCCGCTGTCGCTGCACGCCACGTCATGGTTCACGTACAGGGTCCTGCCGGCCCCCGGGTCCGCCACCGCCGGCCCGGCCCCCGAGCCGCTCATCACCCCCGCCACGACGATCACGGCGAGGGACAGTCCGACGGCGGGGCGGGGTCTGTGCACGAGGTCTCCCGGGAGCGTTCGCGGTGCGGTCACGAGAACGCCGGTGGGGCAGCGTTGACATGCAGCTGTCATGGTGGCAGCCCCGATTCAAAGGAACGCCATGATCCACTCTGCTCTTGGCAATGGGCATGAAAAACCCCCTCCGGGAAGCTCCCGAAGGGGGTTTGCCCTGGCAGGGCGGTGGTGGCTGGGGCCGGGGTCGAACCGGCGACCTATCGCTTTTCAGGCGATCGCTCGTACCAACTGAGCTACCCAGCCACGAGGCTTCCGAGGAAACCTCAGCGGTCCTGACGGGATTTGAACCCGCGGCCTCCACCTTGACAGGGTGGCGAGCACTCCAAACTGCTCCACAGGACCAAGCTTTGTGAGCGACCACCAGTGTCGCACACGGTTTTGCGTGCCCCCAACGGGATTCGAACCCGTGCTACCGCCTTGAAAGGGCGGCGTCCTAGGCCGCTAGACGATGAGGGCTATCGGCCCGCCTGGGCGCCTCTCAGCGCGTCGGGGACGTGAGAAGCATATGGGATGGCGGGAGGTATCGCCAAAACGGTTTACGGGGCTGAGGTGGCAGGGGTCGGTGAGGGGGAGGGGGAGGGCGGTGCTCCTGGCTGGTTCTCCTTCGGGAGGTGGCGGGTGACCTCCGCCGTCGTCTCGCCCAGGCCGCCCAGTTTGATCGAGTCCCAGGCCTGCAGGCGGCGGGTGTCGCGGTCGAAGTAGAGGATCGAGGCCTCGATGGGGGCCGGGTACTTGTGCTCCAGGGCGCGCAGGCCGCTGCCGCCCGTCGAGCCCTCCATGCGCAGGTGGGTGCCGCGCGGGAGGATCTCGTCGCCCTCGTGGTGCAGGTGCCCGCACAGGACCAGCGGCACCTCGCCGTCGACCTCGCGGGCCGCCGACGGCTCGTGGACCATGGCCACGTCCACCGGGGTGTGCGCGGTCTTCTGGTCGCTCAGGGCCGTGGCCAGGCGGTCCCCGGCCAGCTGCTCCGACTCGTCGGCGCCGATCGCCTTCGAGCGGTCGGGGGTGAACTGCGGATCGCCCATGCCCGCGAGGCGCAGACCCCCGATCGTCTCCGCCCGGCCGTCGTCCAGGACGTGCACGTTCTTCATGCGCTGCAGATAGCGCTGGGTGATCTTCGAGTCGTGGTTGCCGCGGACCCAGACGTACGGCGCTCCCAGGTCCGCGATGGGGTCGAGGAACCCGTTCTCCGCGGCCGAGCCGTGGTCCATCGTGTCGCCGGTGTCGACGATCACGTTCACCTTGTACTGGTCCACCAGTGACGCGATGATCTTCCAGCTCGCGGGGTTGAGGTGGATGTCCGAGACGTGCAGCACGCGGACGGTCGTCGGGTCGGGCTGGTAGGCGGGGAGGGTGGACGTGACGTCGTAGAGCTTGGTCACGTTGGTGACCAGGCGGGCCAACTCCTTCTGGTAGACGTCGAATTCGGTGACGATGTTGCGGGCGTTGCCGACCAGGGAGGGCGCGGAGGAGAGCAGGCCCGAGTACTTGGGTTCGAGGACGGACTCGGGGTTCCAGGTCGCGTACACCGAGGCTCCGCACGCCATGAGGAGAGCCAGGGCCGTGCCGCCGGCGGCGAGGGCGCGGCGGGGGCGGCGGTAGACCGCGAGGCCGAGGGCCGTGGCTCCGGACACGACGGCGACGCAGGAGCGCAGGGCCACGTCGGTGGTGCCGTGCTCGACGTCGTGGGCGACCTCGTCCTGGAGGCCGGAGAGGCGTTCGGGGTGGTCGACCAGGGCCTGGGCGCGGACCGGGTCGAGCTGGTCGACGTTCACGTCCAGGCGGAGCGGCGCGTGATGGCTGTTCAGCTGCAGCGCGCCGAGCGGCGAGATGTTGATCTTCGTGCCGCCGCTGAGGGAGGGGCGCAGGGTCATCGTCGTGTTCATGGGGCCGACCGGGACCCGTACGTTGCCGACGACCAGCAGCCCGAGCCAGGCACCGAGCAGGACCACGGCGACCAGGCCCAGGGCGCGGGGCCAGGGGTGCGGCTGGCGGACCAGTTCGAGGGTCGGGAGGGGGCGGCGTGCGCGGTAGTGGCGGGCGAGGGTGCGCGGGGACTTGCGTACCCGGTTCAGGGCGGTGGCGGCGATGGCGGGGACGCGGGCCATTGGTCCCGTATGCCCAAGTGCGGGCATGGGTATGCAGGTGGGTCCATGACTCTCGTACGGACGGGCCGTGGCCGACAATGGGCCTGTGCTGGAGATGACGCGCGAGGAGTTCGAGGAACTGGTCGCCGAGGCGCTCGACCGGATCCCGCCGGAGCTGACGCGGCTGATGGACAACGTCGCGGTGTTCGTGGAGGACGAGCCGCCGGCGGACGATCCCGAGCTGCTCGGGCTGTACGAGGGCACTCCGCTGACGGACCGGGGTGAGTGGTACGCCGGGGTGCTGCCGGACCGCATCACGATCTACCGGGGGCCGACGCTCAGGATGTGCGAGTCGCGGGAGGACGTCGTCGCGGAGACCGAGGTGACCGTCGTGCACGAGATCGCGCACCACTTCGGGATCGACGACGCGCGGCTGCACGCCCTCGGTTACGGATGACATGTGCGCGTGTCCTCTTGTGGGCGGCGGGAGTTGGGCAGGTTGACTCCTTTCCCCGCCTCGGAGGTGGCTTTCCGTGCGCCGCTTGTACGTACCCGTCCGTCTGGCCGCCACGGTCATGGCTGTCGCCGCTGCCGCCGGCTGCATGAGCGTGGGCGAGGACGGCGGAGGTGGGAGTGCGAAGCCGTCGCACTCCGCGGGGCAGCGGGGCGGTGAGGCGCCCGACGGCGGGACGGGTGTGTCCGGCAGGGGCGTCGGCGTCGGCGTCGCCGACGGCAAGCACAAGGGCGGCAAGCGGGAGAAGGGCAAGGACGGGGCGTCGCCGTCCCCCTCGGCCTCGTCGTCCGCGGGGGACGGCCGGTCCGCTCCTCCGGCGGGCAAGCCCGGGAGCGGGAAGAGCGACAAGCCCGGGGTCCCCGCACCGACCGTCGCGTCGCCGACCCCGACGCACACGGCCGAGCCGCAGCCGACGCCCAGCGAGCAGCCGCCCTCCGCCTCGCCGGAGCCGACGGTCGCCGAGCCGTCGTCGTCGGCGCACGAGGAGCCGGCGCCGCAGCTCGCGGAGCGGGAACCGGCGCCGACGGCGGGGTCACCCGCGTAAGGGACGTGACGAGCGTCTCGGGGGATCGGTTTGCCACGGGGTGTGCAGGGTGCGTATGGTGGTAGATCGTTTGATCCCATTGCCCGGCGCCATTGCAGAGAGCGCCGCGTGGCGCGTTCTCTCCCTTGCCGTGGCTGACCGCATAGAGGCGGTCGTATTGCGAAATCACGGAGTTGACGGGCGCGTGCCGACGAGACTCCGGAAGGTTTCGCTTACGCATGTCCATTTCCAGTACTGATCACGTCGTCGTGCCCGAGAACGAGGGCACCGAGGACGCTCCCGAGGTCACCTTCGCGGACCTCGGTCTCCCCGAGGGCGTGGTGCGCAAGCTCGCCCAGAACGGCGTGACCACCCCCTTCCCGATCCAGGCCGCGACCATCCCGGACGCCCTGGCCGGCAAGGACATCCTCGGCCGTGGCCGCACCGGCTCCGGCAAGACCCTCTCCTTCGGTCTGCCGACCCTGGCCACGCTGGCCGGCGGCCGCACCGAGAAGCACAAGCCCCGCGCCGTCATCCTCACTCCGACCCGCGAGCTCGCCATGCAGGTGGCGGACGCCCTCCAGCCCTACGGCGACGTCCTCGGCCTGAAGATGAAGGTCGTCTGCGGCGGTACGTCGATGGGCAACCAGATCTACGCCCTGGAGCGCGGCGTCGACATCCTCGTCGCCACCCCCGGCCGTCTCCGCGACATCATCAACCGTGGTGCCTGCTCCCTGGAGGACGTGAAGATCACCGTCCTCGACGAGGCCGACCAGATGTCCGACCTGGGCTTCCTGCCCGAGGTCACCGAACTGCTCGACCAGGTCCCGGCCGGCGGTCAGCGGATGCTCTTCTCCGCGACCATGGAGAACGAGATCAAGACCCTCGTCGACCGGTATCTCACCAACCCGGCCACGCACGAGGTGGACGCCGCCCAGGGCGCGGTGACGACCATGTCGCACCACATCCTGATCGTGAAGCCCAAGGACAAGGCGCCGGTCACGGCCGCGATCGCCTCCCGCAAGGGCCGCACCATCATCTTCGTCCGTACGCAGCTCGGTGCCGACCGTGTCGCCGAGCAGCTGCGCGAGGCGGGCGTGAAGGCCGACGCGCTGCACGGCGGTATGACGCAGGGCGCGCGGACGCGGACGCTGGCCGACTTCAAGGACGGCTACGTCAACTGCCTGGTGGCGACGGACGTCGCGGCCCGCGGTATCCACGTCGACGGCATCGACCTCGTCCTGAACGTCGACCCCGCCGGTGACCACAAGGACTACCTGCACCGTGCCGGCCGTACCGCTCGTGCGGGCCGCACCGGCACGGTCGTCTCGCTGTCGCTGCCGCACCAGCGCCGCCAGATCTTCCGGCTGATGGAGGACGCGGGCGTCGACGCCGGGCGTCACCTCATCAACTCCGGTACGGCCTTCGAGCCCGAGGTCGCCGAGATCACCGGCGCCCGTTCGATGACCGAGGTCCAGGCCGAGTCCGCGGGCAACGCGGCGCAGCAGGCCGAGCGTGAGGTCGCGCACCTCACCAAGCAGCTGGAGCGGGCGCAGCGCCGCGCGAGCGAGCTGCGCGAGGAGGCCGACCGCCTGGTCGCCCGGGTCGCCCGCGAGCGCGGCGAGGACCCGGAGGCCGCGGTGGCCGAGGCGCAGGCGGCGGTGGCCGAGGCTGCCGTCGAGGCGGCCGAGGTGTCGGTGCCCGAGCAGCCCGCCGCGCAGGACGTGGACCGTGCGCAGGCGCCGTCCTCGTACGAGCGTCGTGAGCGTCGGGACAACGACCGCGGTGGGTTCCGCCGTGACGACCGTCGGGACGACCGTGGTGGCCGTTCCTTCGAGCGCCGGGACAACGACCGGGGCGACCGCGGCGGGTTCAACCGCGACCGCGACCGTGGGTTCGAGCGTCGGGACAACGACCGTGGCGGCTTCCGCCGTGACGACC
>NZ_JBSFJW010000034.1:0-60769 GCF_053598255.1 Streptomyces sp. NPDC001157 | reverse complement strand
CGTCGGGACGACCGTGGTGGCCGTTCCTTCGAGCGTCGTGACGACCGTGGTGGCCGTGGGTTCGAGCGTCGGGACAACGACCGTGGCGGCTTCCGTCGCGATGACCGTCGGGACGACCGTGGTGGCCGTTCCTTCGAGCGTCGTGACGACCGTGGTGGCCGTGGGTTCGAGCGTCGGGACAACGACCGTGGCGGCTTCCGCCGTGACGACCGCCCGGCCGGCCGTTCCTTCGAGCGCCGTGACGAGCGCGGTGGGCACCGTGGCAGCGACCGTCCCTTCAACCGGGACCGTCAGGGCGACCGCCCGGGCTTCCGCTCCGGCGGCCACGAGCGCCCCTACGGCCGCCGTGACGACCACCGTGGCACCGGAGGCGGCTCCTCCTCCTCCTCCTCCTCCTCCTTCGGCCGCCGCGACGACAAGCCGCGCTGGAAGCGCAACGGCTGACGCCGAGTGAGCTGAGAGAAGGGCCCGTACGACTTCGGTCGTACGGGCCCTTCCGGTGTTTCGGGCCCGGGTGCGGCGGCGCAGAAACTGCTTTCTCGGGGCCCGGAATCCTCTATCGCAACCCGTGTGACGGTTGTTAACATCCCATCGCTTGCGTGGCGGATCGTGGCCGAGGGGGATTTCGACGAGGCCTGTCGCCGCGCCTTTTCTGACTTCCCTGGGGAGGGACCCTTTGACCCGGCATGCCCGGATCGCTCTCACGCTCGTCAGCCTGGCCGCCCTGGGCGCCGGCTCACTGACCACCGCGGGCCCCGCCGCCGCGGACACCACCCCGACGCCGATCACCACCGACGGCGTCTGGGGCATCGACTACGCGGGCGGCTTTCTGACCAGCGTGGAGAACACGCCGAGCGGTTACCAGTGGGTGGTCGGGCGGCGGATCTCCGCCGACGGTTCCACGGTGCTGGACAAGACGTACCGTGGCTTCGCCTCGACGTACGGCGACGGTGAGCATGTCCAGCGGGTGCCGTGCGACGCCGGTGCGGAGGGCTGCGTTCCGATGCGCACCTTCGGCAACACCTACCTCGGCACGTTCATGGAGACCTCGGCGGGCAAGCAGGTGGCGCAGATCCACCTGACCGAGAACTCGCTGAGCGGCACGGACGAGCCGACGGTCACCGGCGGCCGTTTCGTCGACGCCACCGGCCGTTACTTCGTCTACCAGGCGACCTCCACCGGCAAGCAGTACGTCGACGCGGTGGCGCCCTACCGCACCGCCGACGTCCGGCTGACCCGTGCCGTCACGGCCGCCTCGGTGTGGGGTTCGGCGCTGTGGACGCCGGGCTCGGGCAACGGGGTCGTCACGCAGTACGACCTGGAGAGCAAGAAGACGGTCGCGACCGTCTCCACCGGGGCGCCCTGCACGGTCAAGGAGCTTCAGGTCGTCGGCCGTTGGATCTACTGGAACTGCGGTCCGACGGGCGCCGCGGGCGTGTACGACCGTACGGCGAAGAAGAACATCACCGTCCCCTCCGGGCCGGCGCTCGTCGGTGACGGCTACCTCGTCCGGCACGACCGTGCCGCCGGGAAGCTGAAACTCACGGACTACCACTCCGGTACGGCCGCAGCCGCGCGCGAGATCGCCGACCTGCCAGCCGGGAACACCGCCGACCAGCGGCGGCTGACCTGGACAGTGGACAAGTTCGGCGGCGACATCGCGTACGTCGGTCAGGACCACTCGATCCGGATCGTGCAGAGCGGGGTGCCCGCTCAGTCGCTGGCGAAGATCGAGTCGGACGTGGACGGCGACGCGGTGGACGTCAAGGGCCTCAACGGCGTCGAATACTGGGGCAGTTACTGGCAGTGGAACAAGCCGGCGAACTGGACCTTCACGGTGAAGGACCAGCAGGGGCGCACCGAGCGCACCATCACCGGCAGCGGCGCGCAGGCCGACGTGGACTGGGACCTGAAGTCCGACTCGGGCGCCTATCTCACCAACGGCCCCAAGACCTGGACGCTGAAGGCGGTCGCCGAGGACGGCGCCGGCACATACGGCACGGGCGGCTCGCTGGGGTACAACGGCGGCCTCCAGGGCTTCCACGACCAGGGCGGCTACAGCTACGGCGAGCTCGTCACCCTCGACTCCTCCGGCAGCCTGAGCCTCCAGTACACCAGGGGCAAGGGCACCTTCGACTTCAAGCGCTCCGGCTCGGGCTGGCCCGCCGGCACGGTCGCCGTCCCCTTCGGCGACATGGGCAAGGACCGCTGCGCCGAGATGCTGGTCCGCATGCCGAACGGCGAACTGCGGCGCTACGCGGGCCGATGCGGGGAGCCGTACACGCCGTCGAACAGCCACACCTCGCTCGGCACCGGCTGGAACGCGTACAACGTGCTCACCTCGCCCGGCGATCTGACCGGTGACGGGCGGGCCGACCTGCTGGCCCGCAAGGCCTCGACCGGTGATGTCTACCTGTTCGCCGACGACGGGGCGGGCAAGCTCAAGGCGGGCGTCAGGATCCGCAGTTGGGGGACGTACAAGAAGATCGTCGGCGCCGGCGACCTGAACGGCGACGGCTTCGGGGACGTGCTGGTGCAGGACGGTGCCGGGACGCTGTGGCGCTACGACGGCACCGCGAGCGGCCAGGTGAAGGAGCGGGTCAAGGTCTTCTCCGACTGGGGGACCTCGTACAACGTGATCGTCGGCGTCGGCGACATCACCGGGGACGGCAGGAACGACCTGGTGGAGCGGGACACGGCGGGCAATCTCTACCGCAACAACGGAGACGGCAAGGGGTCGTTCGGGGCGCGCACCCGGATCGCGACCGGCTGGCAGGGCTACAGGGGGATCTTCTGATGCGGCACATGATCCGGACGGGGGCCGCGGTCGGCGTCCTGGCGCTGGGGCTCGGGCTCACCCCGCTGCTCGCCGCGCCGGCCGTGGCGGACTCCCCGGGGCAGCTCGACATCACGCCCAACTGGCGTGCCGTGCCCCGCGAGGACTCACTGGGCTCCTTCGGCGCGACCGGGTTCGTGCACTCGCCGGAGGACGCGGACCCGGGCTTCGGGCAGGAGTTCCAGTGGACCCGGTTCGACACCGGCGAGACGACGACCCTGCTCGGCTACGGCAACAACGAGGACGCCGGCTTCGCGGAGTTCGGCGTCGAGTCGGACTACGTGGCTCACCACTACCTGGGCTGGATCGACATCGCGAACATGGCGGACGGCACCACGCACCGCTTCGACGTGCCCTACGGTTCCGGCGACGTCTTCAGTGGCCTGCTCGGCTCCACCGTGCTGGTGGAGGACTTCACGGACAACGACCTGAACACCGTGGACAGCTGGTATCTGCTGCCCGCGGACAACCCGGTCGTCGACGCCAAGGTCACCGTCACCGGCTGGCCCGAGGGCACCGACCTGAAGCAGGTGCGGCTGGTCGCGGGTGACGCGCGGGAGGCCGTCGTACGGTTCGCGACCTCGGCCGGGGACGCGGAGAACGGCCGGTACGACCGGCTCGGCCTGATCGACCTGAAGACCGGGCAGCTGCGCACGCTCGCCGCGAACACCGGCTGGAGCCCGTATGTCGCGCTCGCCGGGGACCAACTGCTGTGGATCGATCCCGACCGCGTGGCACATGTGCGCTCGCGCACCGACCTGGACGCACCCGAGCGGACCTTCCCGGTCCCCTCCGACCTGGACCTCTCGAAGATCGGGCTGCTCGACGGCTGGCTGCTGGCCTTCACCCGGGCCGACGGCACGGACGCGGCGCTGAAGCGGAGCCTGGTCGCCCTCTCGTTCGGGCAGGAGCGGCGGACCCTGTTGGAGAAGGCCGACAAGGAGGCCGTGCAGACCCCGGGCGGCGGTGTCGCGGTGATCGGCGGGACCTCGTCGGCGGACTGGTACCTGCAGAAGGCGACCCTCGACGCGGACGGGCTGCCGCAGCTGACGAAGGTGCGGCGGATCGCCCCCGTCGCGGCCGGCGTGGACGCCATCGCGCTGAGCGCGGGCACCCTCTCCACGGTGGAGAAGGAGGGCCCGCAGGGCGCCGGCTTCTACAACCGCACCCTCAGCCCCGCCCAGGCGCCCGCCTCCGCCTCCGACCCGGTGTGGGTGGGACGCGAGAGCGGACGGTCGTACGACTACACGGTCTGCGGGCAGATGCCGTGCACCCAGCTGTTCAACAGCGGGGACGGGCGCAGCGTCTATCAGGTCCGCAACTACCAGTCGAGCCCTGCCCAGGTCGAGATCGTCGGCCGGCGCGGACCCGACCGGGCGGACCGGGCCCTGACCGGGGACTTCGACGGGCGGCTGACCGATTCCTTCGGGCGGTACGCCGTCTACCAGAGCGGTCGGCCGACCGGGCCGGGGTACCCGGTGGAGGACGGGAAGACGATCGTCGTCGACCTGGACACCGGCTCGGTCGTCGACCAGCGGGCGGAGACCGGCGCGACCGTGTGGGGCAGCACGCTCTACACGGGTACGGCGACGGCGGGCACGGTCGCCCGCAAGGACCTCGCCACCGGCAAGGACACCGGGACCCTCGACACGGGCGCGCCCTGCGTCCCGGTCGAGCTGCAGAGCGCCGGGCCGTGGCTGTACTGGACGTGCCCGCAGTTCCAACAGCACGGCGTGGTGAACGTGGACACCGGCGCCAAGATCGCGCTGCCGGCCGGCCGGGGCGGTCTGCTCGGCGACGGCTACTTCGTCAACCAGCGCTACACCAGCTCGAATCTGCGCCTGACGGACTTCCACAGCGGCACCGCCGTCACCCGGGACCTGGGCATCCCCATGTCGACCGACGGCAGCGACAGCCGCCGCCGCACCTGGGCGGTGGACCGCTTCGGCGGTGGTATCGCCTACGTCGACAAGGAGAACGTCGTCCACGTCCTTGCCAGCGGGGTGCCCGCCTCGCCGCTGACCGCGGCCGTGGCCACCACACCGGCCTCCTTCAAGGCGCCGGCCGGCTGGCGGGCGTCCTGGCAGCTGTCCAAGCCGGCCGCCTCCTGGAAGCTGACACTGAAGTCCCCGGCGGGCGCCACCGTGCGCACGCTCACCGGCGGTGAGGCCCGGGGGACGCTCACGGCCGTCTGGGACGGCAGGACCACGGCGGGCGGCTACGCGCCGAACGGCACGTACACCTGGACGCTCACCGCCCAGCCCGCCGACGGCCAGGGCGTACCCCTGACCCGGACCGGGAAGGCCGCCCTGCGCGACGGTGCCGCCGTGCGCCACGACCACGTCGTCGGCGACGGCATCGGCGACCTGCTCACCCTCGACTCCTCCGGCACGCTCACCTTCCAACAGGGCGACGGCAAGGGCGGCTTCGCCGGGAAAGTGTCCGGCGGCGGCTGGTCCACCAAGGCGGTGGCCGTGCCGTTCGGCGACCTGAACGGGGATCGCTGCAACGACGTGCTGGTGCGGATGGCGGACGGCTCGCTGCGCGGTTACAAGCCCAAGTGCGGTCAGGCGCCGACGCCTTCGACGCCGTACACGAAACTGGGCACCGGCTGGAACGCGTACAACGTGCTCACCTCTCCCGGCGATCTCACCGGCGACGGCCGGGACGACCTGCTGGCGCGCAAGGCGTCCACCGGGGACGTCTACCTCTTCGCGGCGAGGAGCGACGGGACGCTCGCGGCCGGCCGGAAGATCCGCACCAAGTGGACCGGCTATACGAAGATCGTGGGTGCCGGGGATCTGACCGGCGACGGCATCGGTGATGTGCTGGCGCGGGACGAGGCGGGCACCTTGTGGCGCTACGACGGGACCGGCACCGGGCTTCTGAAGGAGCGGGTAAAGGTCTCGGCCGGCTGGGGAGCCTCGTACAACGCGGTCGTCGGCGTCGGCGACCTCACCGGTGACGGGAAGAACGACCTGGTCGTACGGGACACCGCGGGCCGCCTCTACCGCTACGGCGGCAAGGGCAATGGTTCCTTCGGCGGGCGGACGCAGATCGCGTCCGGCTGGCAGAACTACAAGGGTATTTTCTAGCCAAGTTGTGACGTGTGTCACGCCCCCGGGGTGGGAATCGCTGGGGGCATGACAGATGACGCGATAGAGAGTGGGCTGTCGGACGAGGAACGGCTTGCCCAGCTCGGTTACACCCAGGTCCTCGCCCGCCGGATGTCGGCGTTCTCCAACTACGCCGTCTCCTTCACGATCATCTCCGTCCTGTCGGGCTGCCTGACCCTCTACCTCTTCGGGATGAACACGGGCGGCCCCGCCGTGATCACCTGGGGCTGGGTGGCCGTCGGCCTGATGACGCTGTTCGTCGGCCTGTCGATGGCCGAGATCTGCTCGGCCTACCCGACCTCGGCGGGCCTGTACTTCTGGGCCCACCGTCTGGCGCCCCCGCGTTCGGCCGCGGCCTGGGCCTGGTTCACGGGCTGGTTCAACGTGCTGGGCCAGGTGGCGGTGACGGCGGGCATCGACTTCGGCGCGGCGTCCTTCCTCGGCGCCTACCTGAACCTGCAGTTCGACTTCAAGGTGACGCCGGGCCGGACGGTGCTGCTCTTCGCCGGGATCCTGGTGCTGCACGGCCTGCTGAACACCTTCGGCGTGAAGATCGTCGCGCTCCTCAACGACATCAGCGTGTGGTGGCACGTGCTCGGCGTCGGTGTCATCGTCGGCGCGCTGGCCTTCGTACCGGACCATCACCAGTCGGCGTCCTTCGTGTTCACGAAGTTCGTGAACAACACGGGCTGGGGCAGCGGTGTGTACGTCGTGCTCCTGGGCCTGCTGATGGCGCAGTACACCTTCACCGGCTACGACGCCTCCGCCCATATGACGGAGGAGACGCACGACGCGTCGACAGCGGGCCCGAAGGGCATCGTCCAGTCCATCTGGACGTCGTGGATCGCGGGCTTCGTCCTGCTGCTGGGCTTCACCTTCGCCATCCAGTCCTACGACAAGGAGCTGGCCTCGCCCACGGGGGCGCCGCCGGCCCAGATCCTGCTCGACGCCCTGGGCGCCACGGCGGGCAAGCTGCTGCTCCTGGTCGTCATCGGCGCGCAGCTGTTCTGCGGAATGGCGTCGGTGACGGCCAACAGCCGCATGATCTACGCCTTTTCACGCGACGGGGCGCTGCCCTTCTCGCGCGTGTGGCACACGGTGAGCCCGCGGACCCGGACGCCCGTGGCCGCCGTGTGGCTGGCGGCGGCCGGGGCGCTCGTGCTGGGCCTGCCGTATCTGATCAACTACACGGCCTACGCGGCGGTGACGTCCGTCGCCGTCATCGGCCTCTACATCGCGTACGTCATCCCGACGCTGCTGCGGCTCGGCAAGGGCGACGCCTTCGAACGCGGGCCGTGGCACCTGGGCCGCTGGTCACGCCCGATCGGCATCGTCTCGGTCGTCTGGGTGGGCGTCATCACGGTCCTCTTCATGCTGCCCCAGGTCTCACCGGTCACCTGGGAGAGCTTCAACTACGCCCCGGTCGCCGTCCTGGTCGTCCTCGGCTTCGCGGCGGCGTGGTGGGGTGCGTCGGCCCGGCACTGGTTCCTCAACCCGGACCACGAGCGCACACTCGCCAGGGAGGCATCACGCGCGGCGGCCTCCGGCGGTGCTCCCGAAAAGGTCGATCCCTGACACTCCGGCCGGATCTTCTCCTCCGGACACGGCCGTGTCCCCGATACCCGATCGGAGACACGGCCGTGTCCGGCTATGCTCGGGGAGGCAACATCGCCAGGGGCCCTTAGCTCAATTGGCAGAGCAGTGGACTTTTAATCCATTGGTTGTGGGTTCGAGTCCCACAGGGCCTACCGGTGGCGGGGGAGGGAAACAGCCTCTGACCTGCTACGCAGCGCCTGGGTCGGCTTCGGTCGGGTCGGGCGCTGCTTCGTTTTCGAGCCACTGCGTGAGCGATGCGTGAGCGGATGCGCTCGTGGCCTGCGGATTGGGCGCTGCTTGGGCGGACGAATCAGCAGCCGCCGGACGCGACCTGGGGATCAGCTTCGCTGCCTTCTCGGCGATTTCGCGGTCCAGTTCAGGGAGCAGGCTCGTGTACGTGTCCGAGGTCAGCGTGATCGTGGAGTGCCGCAGCGTCTCTTTCACCGTGTGGATGTCGCCGCCGCCTCCGTGCGTGAGCGTTGCGGCGACGTGGCGCAGGTCCCGCAGGGTGATGGGCGGCAGGTCGGTCGTGGCGAGGATGCGGCGGAAGGTCTCGGAGAGCGTCTCCGGGTGGAGCCAGGAGCCGTCCTCCTTGGTGAACACCTTGCCGGTGTCCCGCCAGGCGGTGCCCCACTTGGCGCGCTCCTTCTCCTGGCGGGCCTTGTGGTCTCGTAGGACGGCGATGTTCATGCCGTCGAGCGCGATGGTGTTGGCGCTGCCGTCCGTCTTCAGCTCGGACTCGTAGGGGTCCCAGCCGTCGACCACGATCTCCTTGGCGGGGGTGATGAGGCCGGCGTCGAGGTCGATCTCGTGCCAGTCCTGGCCGACGGCTTCGCCTCGACGGAGACCGCGGGTGCCCATGAGGTGGAAGACCGCGTAGAGCCGGTCACCCTCGGCCGCGTCGAGGAAGGCGCCGAACTGCTGGGGCGTCCACACCATGACGGGGCCGGGGATCTCGCCCGTTTCGCGCCAGCGCCGGACTCGCTCGTCCGTCCACAGGAGGGGCTTCGGGCGCCTGCCGGACTCCAACTCGACGTGGGACGCCGGGTTGAAGGTGATGAGCTGCTGGGCGATCGCCGAGTTCAGGGCCGCGCGCAGGGTGCGGCGGATCGCCTGGCGGGTGGCCGGTCCGGTGATCTTGCGGAACGGCTTCATCTCGTCCAGCTTGGCTCGTTCGGCCGCGAGCAGCTTCCGCTCGGCTCCTACGGGGCGGCCGGGCTTGCTCGGCTTGCAGCGGGCGATCTGCTCGCGGCGGGCCTCGTTCTCGGCCGCGATCACCTCGTTCTCGTCGGCTATCGCGTCGAACATCTCCACCAGGTGGCCGACGTTGAGGCGGTCGAGGCGCACGTGGCCTATGCGCGGCTTCAGGTGGACGCGGATGTGGGAGGCGTAGCCGTTCAGCGTGGTCTTGCGGCGCTTCTTCGCGGCGAACCACTGGTCGAGCCACTCGCCGACGGTGAGGCTGCCGCGGAGGGCGAGGCCCGCCCTCAGGCGGCGCCGAGTCTCGTCGATAGCGGGCAGCGGGGCCTTCTCGACCGCGACTTCCTCCAGCATGGTGACGAGGCGCTGGAGGCTGTCCGGATCGTCCTTGTCTGCCAGGGCGAGCAGGGAACGGACGTGGTCGAGGTCCGCCTGAGCATCCTTCAGGGACTCATAGCCGGTGCGGCTGAAGGAGCGACGGGTGCCGTCTTCTCCGGGCGGCAACTCCTGGCGTATGGAGTGGTAGCCGTGCTTGCGGCTGGTGAGCTTGGGGCAGCTCTTGCCGAGCGGTTTGCCGGTCTTGGGGTCGCGGCAGTAGCAGCGGCGGTGGGTGGAACCCTTCAAAGATCGTTCTCCTCGGTGGTGCTGTCGATGGGTGGGTCGACGTCGGCTAGTTCGGGCGGCAGGTAGGGGAGCAGGCCGTGGTCGCGGCGGATGAAGGAGCGGGCTACGCGAAGGCGTTGCTTGGCCTGGTCGATGCGCTCCAGGCAGGTGGCCTGGTCTCGCAGGGCCTCCGCCCGCTCCGCTGCACTGGTTGCGTGCTCGACGGCGTATTGCGCGTAGCTTTCGCTGGCCATCGCGGCCTGCGCTTCGCCGAGGGCCTGAATGTGCTCGCGCTGGTAGCGGAGCATGTCGCGGTCGGCGAGGGAGCCGCTGTCCTGGGCGATGAACCAAACCATGGCCTCCCACGGAGCGATTCGGTGCTCGTACGGGAGCCGCTGGACCTCGGCGACGTAACCGATCGGGTAGATGAGGCAGATCGGGTTCGTGCGCAATGCCCTGGCCAGGACCATGACGTCGACCAGGGGCAGGTTGGCGCGGCGGCCGGATTCCATATTGGCGATGACGTTGCGGGGGATCGAGTGACCCATCTCCTCGCACCGGTCGGCGAGGTCCTGGGCGCTCATGCGTAGCTCCTTCCTTCGGCGTCTGACTTCGGTGGCCACGGTGGCCATGACGTGGTCGACCCACTCGGGGACGTCGTCCTCGTCGTCGTATCCAGCATCAGAATCGTGTTGTGTCATGAAGACACATTAGCTTCGCCATCCTTGATTTAGTGGCCTGGAGCCGGACGTGATCAGCACGTTCGCCGAGGGCTCAGTCATGGATGGAGTGCGTATGCGCGAAAACGGCCCCGCCGAGCGGGCGAAGGGCATGAGCAGGGAGGAGCTGCTGCGACTGCCAGTGTCCGTTGACCTGGAGACCAGCAATCGCGCCTTGGGACTGGGGCGGAGCAAGGGGTACGAGCTGGCCAAGCGCGGCCAGTACCCCTGCAAGGTGCTCCGGCTGGGCAACGCTTATCGAGTCGTGACCGCCGACCTGCTGAACCTACTGGGCTTGGCCGCGTGAGGGGGCGACTCGGTAGCAGACAGTTCTGCGCTGAGCTGACACAGAATCGCTGGACTGTGCCAAGGCGTGGACGTACTGTCCGTGTTCCCTCGCGGAACGAAGGGAGCCCCCGGCGGCGCAACGCCGGAGGCTCCAGCAACCCCGAACGGCCCTGGAAGAACCAACCCGGCGGCAAGGGCGCGCAAGCCCGCCACCGCCAGACGAGGAGCTGCCCTGTGCAACATGCGGGAGCCGACCCCTATTCCAACTCCAACGAGCCTTCGTGGCCGCCGGTCGCCGTCCCCGGCCAGCCCGGCCACCACGCCGGCGAAGCGCCTACGTCGGCCAACGACGGTGCGCCGGGCCCCACTTCGGCGGACATATCCGCCGAGGAGGTGGTGCCGGATCCGGAGCCGACCGCCGGCTCGGCGCTGCTGGACGAACTGCGTGCCCAGATAGCGCGGTTCGTGATCCTGCCCTCGTCAGAGGCACTGGACGCGGTCACGCTGTGGGTGGCGGCGACGCATCTGCAGCCCGCCTGGCAGCACGCACCGCGTCTGGCGGTGGTGGGTCCGGCGAAGCGGTGCGGCAAGTCGCGGCTGCTGGACGTGCTGACCGAGACGGTCCACGAACCGATGCTCACCATCAACACCACGCCTGCGGCGATTTTCCGCTCCATCACCGAGGAAAACCCGCCGACGCTGCTGGTGGACGAGGCGGACACCATCTTCGGCAGTCCGAAGGTGGCGGAGAAGAACGAGGAGATGCGCGGCCTGCTGAACGCCGGCCACCAGCGCAACCGCTACGTGACCCGGGTCGTCGGCAACGACCACACCCCACACCGCTTCGCCACCTTCGCCATGGCGGCGATCGCGGGGATCGGCGACCTGCCCGACACGATCATGGACCGGGCGATCGTGATCCGCATGCGCCGCCGGGCTGAGGGCGAGAGCGTCAAGCCGTTCCGCTCCCGTCGCGATACCCCGGCTCTGCACGACCTGCGTGACCGGATCGCCGCGTGGGCCAGGCCGCTGCTGGACGAGGCGGCGAACTTGGAGCCGGCGATGCCGGTGGAGGACCGCGCTGCGGACACCTGGGAGCCCTTGGTGATCGTCGCCGACCTGGCAGGCGGTGCGTGGCCCCGTCTGGCGCGTGCGGCGTGTGCGCGGATGGTCGCCGCCGAAGCGGCGGCCGAGGAGGATCACCCCAGCGGTGCCCGCATCCTCGCCGACATCCGCCGGATCTTCGCGGGCCGGGGCGAGCCCGAGAGCCTGTCCACCGAGGAACTTCTCTACCTCCTCCGCCAGGACGTAGAAAGCCCGTGGGCAGAGTGGGGGCGCAACGGGCTGACAGCCCGTGATCTCGGCGCGATGCTCCGCGAGTACGGCATCAAGTCCGGCAACGTCCGCGTGGCTGACGGAACGCAGCGCAAGGGGTACATGCGCAACAAGTTCCTCGACGCCTGGCGCCGGTACTGCCCCGCCGTCCACCCCGTCGACGCCGACACCACTCGCGGCGAGGGCTGAGCCCGGCGCCCCTGGTTGCCGTACTTGCCGTCCTTGCCGTGATCTCGCAGGTCACACGGCCTACAGGCAAGACGGCAACCGGGGCCAAGACGGAAACGCGATCATCAATCGCGCCTCTGCCGCCAAGCCGCCGTCCGTATCCGTCTTGCGCCGTCCACCGCCGTCCTGCCGTATCACCGCAGGTCGCAGCGCTGCCTCTCGGGACGGAAGACGCAACGCCACCGTCCCGACCGCGGGCACGGCCACACCGACACCAGGCCCGCCAGGACATCCCGCGCTTGTTCCGTCTCGGAACAAGACGCCGACAGAGCCTGCCGGGACGGAGGGCCGAGGGGGTTGCCGTACCCCCTGTGACCTGCGCCTGCAACGGCCAAGACGGCAAAGACGCACCACACCACTACCCCAGGAGTATCCCGCTTGAGGATCCCGCTCATATCTCGTCGCCGAGACCGCCCGCCGCTGGACGACCATCCTGGTCAGGAGCAACCAGCGAAGACGAAGCTCACTGCGGAGCAGTACGTGCTCCGAACGGCCGGCGTCGTCATCGTGGCCCTTACGGCCGGTGCGTTCTGGCTCTCCTACGCGCACCTGGCCGAGGTCGCCGCTCAGCACGGACTCCGTGACTCGCCGACCCGCCGATGGGCGTGGCCCGCGACGCTGGACGCGTTCATCGTCGCGGGCGAGCTCCTCATGCTCCGTGCGGGCCTGCGCCGCGTCACTGACAAATGGGCCATCGGCGTCACCGTCATCGGATCATTCGGCTCCATCGGGCTCAACGTGGCCGGGGTGACCGGCACTCGCCAAGTCGGCAGTGTTCCGTTGCTCGACTACGTGGTCGCCGCGGTTCCTCCCGCCGCCGCGATGGTGGCCTTCGGTGTGCTGATGCGGCAGATCCACGAGCTCGTTGCGCAGCCTGTCGACCACTCGGCCCCCGATTCAGCGCAGGTGCCGGAAGCACCCGCCGCCACTTCCGTCCAGCCCGCCGAGGCGCCGGCCATCGCGGTCGGCCAGTCCGGCGAGGTTCCGGTCGAGTACGTCCGGCCTGCGGGTCTGCTGGTTGAGCCTGGCCAGACCACTGAGCCGTCGGCCGCCGTATCCGTCCAGTCGCCGGAATCGCCCGCCGACGCTGCAGCGGGCAAGCTGCGCGGTGGCCGTCCGCCCGGCGCCCCGCTCCAGGTACTCGTGGAGATCGGCCGGGCTGCTGCCGCTGAGCAGGGCAAGCTCACCCGGGCCGTCGTCCGGACGGCAGTTGAGGACAAAGGGCTGACGATCGGCAGCAAGCGGCTGACCGAGGTGATGAATGTCCTCCGGGCCGAACTCGAAGCAGCAGCCGAGACCGATCGGCCCGGCGACTGACCGGAACCGCTGTCGGGTGACCGGAACCCTTCCGGTCACCCGGCCTGCCGTACCGCCCCCCAAAGAATCGCGTGATCGTCCACACCTGTGGATGGGGCGGCAGCCGTCCGAATTCCATCCGATCTCCGCCGTGACCCGTACACCCTCCCCACCCCTCTCCGGAGAACCGTCCATGACGCACGACCCGCTCGACCCCGAGAACGCCCCCGACGAGCTGCCGCAGCTGACGAAGTCGCCTACGTTGATGGACCGTTGGCGCCGCGCGTTTGGACGACCTGCCCCGGGCGGAGCCAGTAGTACCCCGAGTCCGACTCAAGGCCGGTCTTCGGGGATCTCCGCCCCAGGGGTGGCGGAGGAGGCCCAGCGCCAGGGGGCGCCAGGCCAGGACGTCGGGGTCGAGGGCGGCCCCGACGAGGACACACTCCACACCGTCCAGCGCGAGACCCTCCGCCCCGTACGCGCCACCGACACCGCTGAGAGCGTCGGCGGTGAGCCTGTCGTGAAGAGCGTCCAGCCCACGATCCGCCGCTTCACCGGCGCTAAGCGCGTCGCCCGCGTCGGCCCCCTGCGCTTCACCAGCGACGAGCACACCCAACTCCAGGAGGCAGCCGCCGAGCACGGCTACAAGGGCGACTCAGGCTTCGCCGCCGACATCGTCCTCGCCTTCGTCACCGGCCGGTTCACCGCCGACCTGCCCCTGTCCGAGGACCGCCGCCGCACCCACATCTTCCGCGCCCAGGTCCTGCGCCAGCTCAACCGGATCGGCGTCAACGTCAACCAGATCGCCCGCGCCCTCAACAGCGACCTCACCCCACCCGACATCCGCCAACGCCTCACCGAACTCCACCAGCTGCTGGAGCTGATCGCCGAAGTCCTGCGTCAGCCCGCCGACCCGGAGACAGAGGAAGCCGCGTGATCGCCGCCATCAAACCGGCCGGGTCCAACACCCGCGGCCTGCTCGCTTACCTCTACGGCCCCGGCCGCCACGACGAGCACCTTGATCCGCACATCGTGGCCGGGTTCGCGATGCTCGGCATGCCCGACCCCGGCCGCGACGAGAGCGCTACCCTCACCGAACTCGCCCGGTACCTCGATGAACCTGTCCGGCTGCGCAACGGCGAGTTCGGCAAGAAGGTCACCGACCACGTCTGGCACTGCCCCGTCCGGGCCGCACCCGAGGACCGCTACCTCTCCGACGCCGAGTGGGGCGAGATCGCCCAGCGCATCGTCGAGGCGGCCGGCATCGCCCCCGCCGGTGACGACCTCGCCTGCCGCTGGATCGCCGTACGCCACGCCGAAGACCACATCCACATCCTCGCCACCACCGTCCGCGAAGACGGCCGCCGCCCCAAACTCCACGACAGCGGCCTCCGCGTCGGCGACGCTTGCCGCGAGATCGAGAAGGACTACGGGCTGCGCCAGCTGAAAAAGGGCGACCGCACGGGCACCCGCCGCCCCACACAGGGCGAGATGCACAAGGCCGAACGCCTTGGCTGGGACCAGACGAGTCCCGAGTGGCTCGAAGACCGCATCCGGGCAGCGATCCCGCACGTGACCAATGCCGAGGAATTCATCGCCTACCTCGAAGCCGACGGCATCCTGATCAAGGCCAGGCGCGGCCCGTCAGGCGACCTTCTCGGCTACGCCGCCGGCCGCCCCGGGGACCTCAACGAAGGTGGCGAGCAGATCTTCCACCCCGGGAAGAGGATCGCCCCCGATCTCACCCTGCCCAAGATCAAGGCCCGTCTGGAAAACGTCGTGCCGGAGGAGCAGCCCACTGCCCGCCGCGATCGCCCCAGCACCCCCTGGCACCAGGCCACCGACGCCCTCGACACCCTTCGCGCCAACCTCGCCGACGACACCTACGCCCAAGCCCACATCACCGCCCTCGGCGAACTGATCGAAGCTACCGCCCAGAAGGCCCCCGACAACCTGCGCGCCGAACTCCAAGCCGCATCAAGGGCGTTCGCCCGGGCTCAGCGGTCTCAGATCCAGGCAGAAGACCGCGCTGCATACGCACTGCGCAGCGCGGCACGCGACATCGTCCACACCGCCACCGGCCCCGACGGCAGCGCGCTGGCCGCTCTGATCGCAGCCCTGGTGTGGGCCGCCATCATCGCCGGGCGATGGCACGAAGCAAAGAACCACGCCCACCAGGCCGACGCAGCCCACCAGGCTCTACAGCACCTCCAGACCGCCGCCGACCGTGCCCTTCACCCGGCGCTCACCGAACTCGCAGCCCGCCCGCCTAGGGAGGAAACCCGTCGCGTTCTGGCCAGCGATGTACGAGCAGCTGTCCCCGACCACGCCGAGCGGATTCTCAACGACCCGGCCTGGCCCGCGCTCGCCACCGTCCTCGCCGATGCCGAAGCCCATGGGCATCAACCCCACCAGCTCCTCAAGGAGGCTGCCGCTCAGCGCGAGTTGACCACCGCCCGCCAACCCGCCCGCGTGCTGATCACCCGGATCCAGCACACCGGCCGAAACCCGGCACCCAACCGTCGCGCCGAAGCGGCCCGCCGACGCTCGACCATCGCAGCCTCGTTCTCCGCTCAACAGAGTCAGGGGCACCAGCCCACAGCGGCGCCGACCCTCACCGGACAGCAGCATCGACCGCGCCGGTAGAGACCAAGCCCTACGCGGCTTATGCGACTGAGAGCCGGTGCCTTCAAGCCAACGTCGTCCCCGAACCCCCTAGGCGCCCTTGACGGCCCAGGCCCCCTTCGGAACCGTCGCACGCAAGAACGCGCAACCCAGTTGATCCGGGAGGGCATTGTGGACCTACAGTTCATCGGGATCGACCCGAACACCGGCGGCGAGGGGTCGCCGACGGTGTGGGTGGAAGAGGAGACGGCTGACCTGGTCCTCCAGGGCGTCAAGGCCGAGGAAGTGCTGGAGGCACTGATCAGCGGTACGGAGTGGGTGGCCGGGCACGCGGTGGGAATTCCCGCCCACGAGACGGTGATCCGCATCCCCGCCCGCATGGTGCCGATTCTGAGGGAGGCGTGCGATGTCGCAGAGCGGCGTGCTGAGCTTCGCTGAGCTGCTGGCCGGTACGCGCCGCAGCGCGGTGCACCTGGAGATGCGAGACGCGTACGGCGTCGGTGACGAAGCCGAGGAGTTCGAGCAGTTCAAGCGCACCGGCCATGTCGATATCGATCCGACGGCACGGTGGTGGCCAACATGGCTGGGCACCGTGCGGGAGGCCGTCGCCCGTGGTGTGGTGATGCGCCGGGCCAGGATCGTTTCCGAGCCCGTGACGGACTACATCCGGTGGGAGCACACCACTACCCCGCTGAATGTCGATGCCGGTGAGCTGGTGCGCTGGCTGCCCCGCCGGCGGGCCGTGGACATCGCCCTGCCAGGAGCCGACTTCTGGCTGTTCGACGACCGCCTCGTGCAGTTCAACATCTTCACCGGGGACGGTGATTGGGCGGATCCGCCCAAGGAATTCAGCGAGGACCCCGCAGTGGTCAAGCTCTGCTCCGACGCCTTCGAGGCCGTATGGGAGCGCGCCGTCGACCACGAGAAGTACACCGTCTGACCCCCGCCCCACCCCATGACCGCCTCCCCCTCGTCCAGCGCGCAAGCGGCCCGTGAAGCGCTCGCCGTGCGCCTGACACACCTTCGGAAGGACGCCGGCCTCACAGGAAAGGAACTCTCCGCCCGGTGCGGCTGGCACCCCGCGAAAACCACCCGCATCCAAAAAGGCGAGGTGCAGCCCACCGACACGGACATCCGCTCCTGGTGTGCTGCCTGCGGTGCCGCCGACCAGGCCGAAGACCTGATCGCCACGGCCCGTGCCGTCGATTCGATGTATCTGGAGTGGCGCAGGGCCCACCGGACCGGCATGCGCAAGACCCAGGAGGACATCTACGACCGCTACGCGCAGAGCGGCGTCACCCGCGCGTACGTCTCCAACGTCGTGCCCGGCTTCTTCCAGACCCCCGCCTACGCCACGGCCCTGATGGAGGCCATCACTGACTTCCAGGGCACCCCCAACGACGTCTCCGAGGCCGTCGCGGCGCGCGTCGCCCGGAGCCGGTTTCTGTACGAGGGCGGACACCGGTTCGTCGTGCTCATGGAGGAGTGCGTCCTCCGCTACCTCGTCGGCGACGCCGACACGATGGCCGGACAGCTGAGGCATCTGCTGACCGTGATGCCGCTCCCTTCTGTCTCCCTCGGCGTCATCCCCTTCACGGCTCGAAGGACCATGTGGCCGCTGGAGGCGTTCTACCTCCACGACGGCACACGCAGCGTCGTGGAAACCCTCACAGCCGAGGTCAACGTGGTTCAGCCGCGCGAACTCGCCGACTACCGCAAGGCGTTCGGGGAGCTGATGAAGATGGCAGTCCACGGCAACGCCGCCCGCGCCCTGATCAACGCGGCGATCAACTCTCTCGGATGACGTTGCGCAATTCCCCGCAATTTCGTTGAGGCAGAACTTCGGTTCTCCGTACGGTCGTTGGCGTCGCCGGACAAGCCAGGCTCCCCCTCGGCGGCAGTGCAGGAGAGTCCCGCTCGTTCCCCCAGTTGTGAGCGCGACGTCCCAGCCCCGAGGAGACGACCCCGTGAGCGTCATGACCAGACCCACCGCAGTCGGACCGCCCGCCTACACCGAAACCCTCCCTTGCAAGCCTGAGACGGCCCGTCGTGCCCGGCTGCTCGTTACGGCCGCACTGAATACCTGGGGCATAGGCGAGTTGGCCGACGCAGGCACGTTGATCGTCTCCGAGCTGGTGGCCAACGCGGTCCGCCACACCCCTTGCCGTCTGGTCCGGGTGTCCGTCCGCCGCGTCACGAACGATCTCGTACGGATCGGCGTCACCGACAAGTCCCACGCGCTGCCCAAGATGGATCTGGTCACCGACGGCGATGAGACCGGACGCGGCCTGGTGATGGTCGACGCGCTGTCGCACCGCTGGGGCTACGACGAGATGCACTGGGGCAAAACCGTCTGGGCGGAGCTGGCGGTTCCGCCGTGCTGACCTTACGGCTGCTGCCCGAAGGTGAACTGGCGGGCGTCGCCGATCCGCAGCGATGCGTGGAGCTGTCCGTGCCCCGCCGCACCAAAGGCACGGTCACCGTCCGCACTCTGCGCCTGACACCCGCCGACCTGGTACGGCTCCGCACGGAAACCGATCTGGCGCTGGCGGACATCCGCACCGAAGTCATGCGTGCCGAGGCCGCGTGGCGCGAACTGCTCGGGGAGTGGCACGCCGAGGGGCGAGCCGCTGTCGAGGCCAACGAGCCGGAGGCGGCTCTGCTTTCGCGTGTCCTGCAGGGCCTGCGGACCTCTCTGTAGCCCCCATAGGCCCCGCCCGGTGTACCGAAGGACAGCCCCGGGCGGTACGGCGCCCGTGCCCCCAAGGCGGGCGGGCGCTGCTCCAGATCCGCAGCCAGTGACCGACACAACCGACACAGCGGATCTGCTCATGACCTCTCGCTCTGGCTGAGCGGGAGCAAGCCCAGAGAACAGGAGTGCACGATGCCCGAGAACGTCGTCATGAAGCCCGCCGAGGACGGACTGATCGTCTCCCGGAAGTCCATCGCCGCCGCACGCTCCCGTGCGGAGCAGCCGTCCGACGGCGGCTCGACCGGTGTCTCCGACTCCAACGACTGAGCGGAGCCGACAGAAGTGACCGCCTTCTCGAAGGTGGTCGAACGCCTCGGTGGGGACTTCCCCACCGGGGCCTTCGGCGGCACTTACCGCATCTGGCGCAGCGTCGCCGACTTCTCGTCCGTCCTGACGTGGGACGACCTCAACACGGTCATCGGCCTGGGACGCCTCGAAGCGCCTCGCCTCCGCCTTCACCGCGACGGCGAACTCATCCCCTGGCAGCACTACGCCACCGGCGTCACCACCCGCTGGAACGTGGTCTGGCAGCGCATCCAACCCTCGCAGCTGCACGGCCAACTCCACGACGGCGCCTCGCTGGTCCTGGACGCCGTGGATGAACTCCACCAGCCCGCCGAACACTTGGCACAGGCTCTCGAAGGGGTCTTCCGAGGCCGTGTCCAGATCAACGCGTACGCCTCCTGGACCGCCACGGAGGGCTTCGGCACCCACTGGGACGATCACGACGTCATCGTGGTCCAACTCGAAGGGGCCAAGCAGTGGCGCCTGTATGGGCCGACCCGAATCAACCCGCTCCACCGTGACACTGAAGCCCCGGAGCCGCCGGCAGACGATCCCATAGAAGAAATCGTCCTGCGCGCCGGCGACATGCTGTACCTGCCCCGGGGCTGGTGGCACGCGGTGGCAGCCACCGATGGCCGCACCCTGCACCTGACGTGCGGACTCCAGACCACAACCGGCGCGGATCTGCTCGGCTGGCTCTCGGACCGGCTGCGGACCTCGGAAACCGTACGCGCGCACCTGCCCGTCTTCGCCTCTCCGCAGGAACAGGCCGCCTACCTCGAACTCCTCCGCAAGGAAGTCGTGGAGGCCCTCCAGGACGGCGCGATCGGGGACTTCCTCACCGCGCGGGACGGCGTCGAACCGGGCCGCCCCATGCCGTCACTGCCGTTCCTCGGAATGGGCAGTAACGGCCGGATGACCTGCCATTTAGGGGGTGCGGGCCATGACGCAGCCGAGGACCACCCGGATGGTCGCCTGGGCCTGAGGCTGGGGCCGCGCTTCAGCGAGGCAGCAGGACCTCAATCTGCCCCTGGATGTCCTGCACGATCTCCTCGACGCTCAAGGCGATGTTCACGCTCGCCGCCATGCTGAGGAACATCACGGCGGACACGATGTGTGCCAGCGTCGCGGCGTCGCCCTCTGCGACCCTCTCGTCTCGGCGCAGCACGGCGGCGATGGCCTCCTCGGTCTGCGCGACGATGGCGAGTGCTTCGCTGTGCCGGGGCTCCTCGGGGTCACCGAAGGCCATCTCTCGCAGGTAGGTGCGTCCGTTGTCGATCTGGGTGCGGTTGCACTCGACGATCGGCCGGACGATCGCCAGCACCGCGTCCAGCACGCGTGGGACGGTCTCGGCGTCCGCCCGGCCCTGCTCGAGCGCTTCGGCGTACTTGGCGTTCTGCACAAGCAGGAGGAGTTCGCCCTTGGTCTTGGCATAAAGGAACAAGGTCCCGGTGCCGATGTCGGCCTTGTCCGCGATCTGCTGGGTCGTGACCTCATCGACGCCGTGTTCGGCGAACAGTTCACTGGCGGCAGCGACGATGCGGTCGAGCTTTTCCTGCTTGTTCCGCTCGCGCCGTCCGACAGGCATGGCAGTGTCCTCCAGGATTCGATTCTGACTATAGTCAGTTATGATTGTACTCAGTGCCGTGTGAGCTCGACTGTGGCTCCGCTCATTCTCCCATCGCGGGGCGGCGTGTCGTTGCTCCATCCGTGCGCAGCCACGTACCTCGCATCCCCCTCGGAAAGAAGGAGCCCATGCCCTCCCTCGATGGAGCAGTCGTCCTCGTCACCGGCGCCAATGGCGGTATCGGTACCCACTTCGTCCACGACGCCCTGGCTCGCGGCGCCGTCAAGGTCTACGCCACTGCCCGCTTCCCCCGCGCCTGGGACGATGACCGCATCGTCCCCCTGACCCTTGACGTGACCGACCGCGCGTCGATCGACGCGGCCGTGGCAGCCGCGGCGGATGTCACCGTGCTCGTCAACAACGCGGGCGCCATCCCGCCGAGCGCGAGCCTGCTGGACGTCACCGAGGCGGACATCCGGGCGAACATGGAGACGAACTTCTTCGGACCGGTCTTCCTCGCCCGCGCCTTTGCACCGGTCCTCGCCGCCAAGAAGGGGTCAGTCCTCATCGACGTGCACTCCGTTGCCAGCTGGTATGCCTTCGGCGGCGCCTACAGCGCGTCCAAGGCCGCACTGTGGTCGGCCACCAACTCGCTGCGCATCGAGTTCGCACCCATGGGCGTCCACGTGACGGGGGTGCACATGGGCTATGTCGACACCGATATGGCCGCGCACGCTGACGGACCCAAGATGCTGCCGACGCAGCTGGTGACGACGGTCTACGACGCCGTCGAGGCCGGAGAATACGAGGTCCTGGCCGACGAGTTGACCAAGGGGGTCAAGGCGGCTCTGAGCGGCCCGGTCGAGGCGCTTTACCCGGACCTTCACAGCACGGACGCCTGAGCTTGTTCTTCGGCCCCGACGTGATCTCTTCACGTCGGGCTCCGTGATCCATGGCGTTTGAACAGTTGGCCGGCCGGTGTCGAGAAGGGGTGCACCGTCGCGGCCGTCGAGCCGTGGATGACATCGGCGGTCGATCCGGTAGCAGCCCGATCAGCAGCGGGGCACCACCGTGGTGACAGACCATCGCGGCTTTCGGGCCACGGGCTCAGGCGGTGCCAGGCATCGCGAGGTCGGCCCGGTCGGTGTCGGTGAAGATTGGTCAGGCCATGCTCGGCGCGCACTCGTCCGCGCATCATCCGGTGTAGTTCGTCCAGCGACCGCCGGGGCACTTCCCCCGCCGCCACTCGCAGCGGTGTCGGCGGGTACAGGCTGCGCCACTTGGCGGTGAGTCCTGGTCAATCGGCCCGTGGCCCGAAGAGGGCGCCGACGCGTTCGAATTCGCCCGTGATGTTGGTGCCCGGTCGACCAAGGTGCCGAAGACGTCGGAAATCAGGTGGGCCCCGCGGCAAAAGAGGACGGACGCGGCATCCGCTGCGTCCGTGCTCGTTTCCTGGTGGGTGTCAGCGTTACTGGTTGGCGATGCCGATGTAGTGCCCGAGACGGTACTCGAAGTCGATGCCGGCCTGTTCGACGACGGCCTGCGTGCCTGCGGCCCGGGTGAGGAACCCGGGGAGGGTGAGGGAGTGGGTGAACTCGCCGTACGCGGCGACCAGGTCCGCGTCCGGGGGCAGGGATGCCCGGTTGATCTGGGCTTTGGCCGAGGCGAGTGAGGTGCGGTCGAAGGAGGCGAGCCGGGCGGCGACGGTGCCGACGAAGTCGTCGAGTTCGCTGTCGGGGAGGGCGCGGGTGACCCAGCCCCAACGCTCGGCGGTGTCGGCGTCGTAGTCGTCGCTGGTGAGGATGGCTTCCAGGGCGCGGTCGCGTCCGATGGCCCGGGGCAGGCGTTCGCTGCCACCACCGCCGGGCAGCAGTCCGCTACCGACCTCGGGCTGTCCGAAGATCGCCTTCTCACGACTGGCGTAGCGCAGATCGAGGGCGAGGGCGAGCTCGTTCCCGCCGCCGCGGGTGCGTCCACGGATGGCCGCGATGGTGATGTAGGGCGCTTTGGAGAGTTCCAGGACCAGATTCGTCCAGGCCGGCGCCGCGTCCGGGTCCTCGGGGGCGGGGAAGTCGGCTGCGGCAGCCAGGTCGAAGTGGTTGTAGAAGAAGTCGGGGGTGGCGCTGTCGAACAGCACGACCTGGATGTCCGGGTCGGTGGCCAGTTCGGTGACGATCTCGATGAGGCGCAGGACTGTCTCGCCGACGATGAGGTTGACGGGCGGGTTGGCGAAGGTGATCTTCGCGATCTGCGGTGAGGTGCGCTCGTAGTGGATGGTGCTCTGCTGCTCGCTCATGGCTGGCTCCGGATGCGTGGTGGGTATCAGACGGCGATTGGGGTGCGAGGAGGGCAAGGAAGCCGGGGCGGATGGATGTGCCGAGCAGATCCGGCGGTCCCGCTTCCCGTCCGCGCTGCTCACTCCTGGTAGTGCGGGAGGATCTCGCCGTCCTTGACGTAGGTGAGGGCGGCGGCGACGTCGTAGGCGTGGATCGCGGAGACCTGCGGTGCCAGCCGGTCGGACAGGTCCTCGATCGCGTTGCCGCTGAAGAAGGCGTCCCGTGCCGCGGTGTCGGTGAACCCGAGGCTGACCGAGGCGTGGAAGCGCTGGTCGTGGGGGTTGTCGTGGGCGACGTCCGGGGTGTCCCAGAGCTTTTTCGTCCAGGGCAGGAACGTCTGCGTGCGCAGTTCCGTCAGCGCTCCGGTGCCGGCGAGCGCGGGGGCGAGCTGCTCGTTGACGAACTTCCGGAAGGCGCCGGCGCCGACGCCGTCCCTGCGGCGAAGGTAGATCAGCGCGCGGGCACCGACCGTCTGTCCGGGGCCTGCGACGTCGTACCAGCGGGATGAGTTCGGCGGGCCGGTGTAGAGCAGGGTGCGGCGGAACACGTTGATCTCGTCGGCGTAGGCCAGCTTCGTCTGCTTGCGCCCTTTCAGGGGTGCAAGCGCCGATTGGAAGGTGACTTCCGCGACGCCGTCGATCTTCCGGTCGGCGGGGATCGCGGTCTGGACCCCGTCGATGGCCGGCCACCGGCCCGGGTTGTGCTCGGCGAGGTGGATCTGCCGGTACTCCTCCAGGCCCGGGGTGGCGGAGATGATCCCTGAGTGCGGGCCCTTCCAGTGGTCCATGCCGGTCTGGCGGGGCTGGTCGGTGCGCACCCACAGCAGGATCGAGGAGGTGAGAGGCTTCTTCACTTCCGGGGGCGCGGCGACCGGCGACGTGCTCATGATGTTGCCCTTTTTCCTGGTCAGATGGCGGTCATCGGGCCAGGAACTCGACCGCTACGGGGGCGAACTCCTGGTGGTACTGGAAGATGCCGCCATGCCCGGAGTCGGGGTAGATGATCAGCTCGCTGCCCTTGATGCGCCGGTGCAGGTCCTCCGACAGGACCGACGGCACCATGCGGTCGTTGTCGCCGTTGGCGATCAGGGTGGGCTGCGTGATCGACGACAGGTCGTCGGGGGTGGAGCGCCCCCACTTCTTGATCGCCTTCAGCTGCGTCTGGAACGCCTTGGTCTTGATGTCCGCGTCGCGGTCGACGGTGCGCTCCTTGAGCCGGTTGACGAACGCGCGCGCGGCGGGCTTGCCGGTGGCGTTGCGGTTGAAGAACAGGAACTCCTTGGGGTCCGAACGGGTCAAGGTGGCGCGCAGGATGTCCCAGTACGTGATTCTGGCGACCTTGTCCATGTCCTTGCCGCCCTTGGGCCCGGTGCCGGTGAGGACCAGCTTGCGGACGAGCTCGGGGTGCTTCACCACCAGGGCCTGGGCGACCATGCCGCCGAGGGAGAACGAGAAGACGTCGATCTTGTCGTACCCGAGCGCCCTGATGAAGGTGTAGGCGTCGTCGGCCATCGCCTCGACACTGTCCGGCACCTGGCCGGTGGATGCCCCGACACCGCGGTTGTCGAAGGCGATGACGTGACGGCCCTTCGCGATGGGATCGATGATGCGGGGGTCCCAGTTGTCCAGGGTCGCGGCGAGGTGGACGAAGAAGACGACGGGGATGCCGCCCTTCGGGCCCAGCTCGCGGTAGGCGTAGGTGACGCCGCCTGCGCGGACGGTGCGGGCCGGGGCCTTCGCGTAGGAGGTGATGACGGGTTCGTTCGGGGTGTCTGTGCTGCTCATGACGGATTCTCCTTGCGTGTTCCGTGTCGCTGTGTGTTTCGTGTCGCCCGTCGCGGTTGCGGCGGGTCAGCTGTTGCCGATGACGGCCTTGCCGCGGATGCCGCCCTGGGACAGGGACTGCAGCGCCTGCGGGGTCTGGTCGAAGGGGAACACCTTTCCCACGACCGGGCGCACCGCGCCCTGGTCGATGAGGGTGGTGATCTGGCGGAGCTGGTCGCCGCTGGCGTGCATGAACAGGAACTCGTACGTCACGCCGAGCTTCTTCGCCTGCTTGCGGATCTTGCGGCTCAGGGCTGTGACCGCGAGGCGCAGCAGCGGGTTCAGGCCGGCCTGGCGGGCGAACGCGGGGTCCGGGGGACCGGCGATCCCGATGGCCTTGCCGCCGGGCTTGAGCACCCGCAGGGACTTCTCGAGGGTCTCCCCACCGATGCTGTCCAGCACCAGGTCGTAGCCGGTCAGGAGCTGCTCGAAGTCCTGGGTGCGGTAATCGATCACCGTGTCCGCGCCGAGCGCGCGCACGTAGGCCGCGTTGGAACCGCTGGCGGTGGTGGCGACGCTCGCGCCGAGGTGCGCGGCGAGCTGGATCGCGATCGAACCGACCCCGCCGGCGCCGGCGTGGATGAGAACCTTCTGCCCGGGCCGCAGCTTCCCGCGCTCCACCAGCGCCTGCCACGCCGTGAGCGCCGCCAGCGGCAGCGAGCCGGCCTCTTCCATGCTGATCGAAGCGGGCTTGAGCGCCAGGTCGCCCTCCGCTACGGCGATGCGCTCGGCGAACGTGCCGATGCGGTCCTGGTGGGGCCGGGCGTAGACCTCGTCTCCGGGCTTGAAGCCGCGAACTGCCGTCCCGACGCGGACGACGGTGCCCGCAACGTCGTTGCCCAGGATCAGCGGCACCTTGTAGGGCAAGATCTGCTTGAACTCACCGGCGCGGATCTTCTCATCCAGCGGGTTCAGTCCGGCGGCCTCCACCCGGACGAGCACGTCGTGCTCCCCCATGGTGGGTTCGGGGACGTCCGCCTCCTGCAGCGGCTCCTTGTACTTGGTGACGACGAACGCTCGCATGGGGCGCCACTCCTTGTCTTCGTCCTATTGATCCAGGCATGAGGCCAGATCGGCCAAGTCGGCGTGACGTCTGGGGCCTCGCCTCACTCCATCAACCCGAGTACACTCAATTATGAGTCGACTCAGAATTATTGTCAAGGGAGGTCCCATGGCACGCGGCCGCATGCCGATCGGGCGCCGCGAGCGGGCCAAACAGGCCAAGCGCGAGCGCATCATGACCGCAGCCCGCGAACTGTTCGCCGAACACGGCGTCAGCGGGGTCACGACACAGCAGGTCGCCCACCGGGCCGACGTCGCGATCGGCACCCTCTACCTGTACGCGTCCACGAAGGCCGAGTTGCTGATCATGGTGCAGAACGAGAAGTTTGCCGCCGCCATCGATTCCGGCCTCGCCGCCGCCAACGCCGCCGTCGGACAGGGCGTGCTGGAGCCGGTCATCGCTCTCCTCCGTCCCGTGGTGGAGTGCCTGAGGGAGCACACCGAGAACGGCCGCACATACCTGCACGAACTCGTCTTCGGCGACCCGGCCGAGCCCTACCGGCAAGCGGGTCTAGCCCTTGCCGACCGCCTCGAGGACGGCATCACCGGCCTGCTCACCCACAACGAGTACATCGATGCCGCCGACGCGGCGACGCTGGCGCGGGTGATCACCGCGATCATCCACATCAGCACCACCGCCACTCTGTACCTGCACCGCAGCGACGAAGCCGTCCTCGGCGACATCCGCGACCAGATCCACGCCACTCTGGCACCCCACCACCGCGCGGCATGACCACTCGCTCCACGAGCCAACCATCGAACACCTTGGCAAGGGGCACGTCATGAGTGCGCACTACGACGTCGTCGCCCTTGGCGCCGGCCCGAGCGGGTACGTCGCCGCGATCCGCGCCGCGCAACTCGGCAAGAACATCCAGTCCGGCAGTGCGGACAACGGACAGCCGCAAACCCTGTCCATAACACCGCACGGTGGGCCCCGGGTGCCGCTTGATGGGTGGGCGTAGATTCCACCTCCGCTGGTGAGGCTCGCGATTGGGAGACGTCCACCCCATACCAGGCCGCGGCGCCGTCGCCCGCCAGAAGTCATCCCGGCAGTAGCTCCAGCATGCGGGACACGCGGGCCCAGCCAGCAACGATGATTGCGGCCAGCGCTGCAGTGCCAATGGTCAGCCACGGAGTCAGGTCCTTACTCACACCGAAGGCTGCGAATACCTTGGCCGCTCCTATCGCGGCCCCCATCGCCGCCAGGATCGCAGCCGCGATGTGCGCGGATTCCCGCCATTGGCTGCGAAGGCGTGAGACGGGGCGCACGCCCTCAAGCTGATCAGCCGGTAGCAGCGCTGCATGCTTGCCTTCAAGGTGGCTCTCTGCGATAGCGATCTGCAATCGGGCCAGCTCGCTGAGCGCCTGGCGAGGATCGACATCGACTCTTTGCAGGGCGTCGCGCTGAGCGCCGGCAACGAGCGCTGCATGCTGCTTTATTGGTCTGATTCTCGGCGATCTCCGGGACACAGAGCGAGATGCCCGGTGAACCTTGAACAAGTACTGCTCTATTTCTCGGCAGCTCTTGTCGACCCGTCGAAATGCGGTTGCGCGAGCTCGACCGCGTGCCGTGCGGGCCTTCGCACACGCGACGACAGCGTGGATGCACTTGAGAACCAAGGCGTTCCTCGCGGTTGTGCTGTGACGGAAACACCACGCCATGGGCGGGAGGGCCCACAGGGCCATGAACGCGCACCACGCTGCCCAGTCCCTCGGACTCAGATGAGGAGATGCGCTGTTGTTGCTCCGGGCTGCCAGCCATCGATAGTGGGCAACAGCTCGTTCTCCCCATGGCCAATCGCCGGCGTGTACCGCGCTCTCCGCCACGTTCACCGAGAACCGCCACAGAAGCGCCATCGCCAGGAAGATACCGAGGCCAACGACGATCAGTTCAGGGTAGGGACGCCATGACCGCAAGGTCCCGCGGATCTTCGCCGCATCTTCGAGCGGTATCTCCAACGCGGAAAGCGCAGCCTCCAGCTCTGCTCGCCTTTGTGCAGCCCAGCCTATTTGGCTCTGTTTCTGCATCCAGCGCCGCCATCTGGCCCAGCGGCGGAGCATCCACCAGCCAGACCGCAGGGCTAACGAACTCACGAGTTTCCGGTCCCTTTCTGACTACTGCTCGTTGTGACTCACGCAGCGGGTGGCGTGGTGGGCGAAGCCTGTTCCGTGGGCTGGTCCAGCTGTTGCTGACGCCGACGTTGCTCGTTGCGCAGGTCCTCGACGCGCTGAGTGAACAACTTGAGGGCCTCCTGCTCTTGGGCAGGTTCGAACTCGCTGTACGGACCCATCCCGAGAGCGACCGCATTGGCTTCTTTCTCGACATCGTCGGCGGTCTGCTGCAGGAAGAAGCTGCGCTCGCGGTACTTGTAGTAGCCGGTGAACGCCGCCGCGAGCGTGACAGCGAAGCTGATGCCGGTGAGAGAAACGCTCTGCCAGGTCAACTGCTGGCCCGTATCCAGGGCAGCAATGGTCGTCGTTGTGGCGGAGCCGATGATGATGAGGGACTGCAGGATGTTGTGAACGCGGCGGTACTTACGGCTGTCGGCCTGGTACTGCTCGATGATTCCAGTGACGTCCTCGCGGTAGAGCAGGCGCCGCTCGGACAGCGGAGGATGCTCATGGGCGTTCAGCCGGCGCAGCGACTCCCGGGTCTCCTCCAGTTCCGCTTCCAACTCGTGCCTGTTCTTGAGCGACCTGTCCGTCGTGATCACGATGGCCGCAGCGCACAACACGATCACTGCACCGCAGATGATGTTGCCTTTGAGGAAGCGCGAGGATTCCCACGTCAATGCGGTTCCGCAGGCGGCGGTCAGGGCTGCCGCCACCCCGATCATCAGAGCGATGCGCTGAGCACGGTTGATCATCAGGCGCCGGGAGAGCAGGACTTCCGCGGCTCGCACATCATTGCGAGTGTCGAACGGAAAGCGTCGGCCCGCTCCCCCTAAGCGGCTGGGAGCGTCGTCGTCCAAACTGCGCACCACGGATTGGGTATCCCTCCCGTTCCTCCGTATGGCCGCTCGGTCGGCGGGACGGGCCTCACCCGACCCCGTCGCATACGATCAGCCCGGATCACTGCTGACCCTGCCATGAAGGCCAGGGAGACGTCAGGCAGAAGGGTGGAAAAGTACTGGTCACCAGCTTGTCTTGCGTGAGCGATGCGTGAGCGGACGGTGCAGCAGCGGTCACCACGGAGCAGACCGCTCATCAACCAACACCTGTCCTGACCAGGCAGTTCCGGAAACCGAAGCAGTGTCCGGAACCACCCAGCAAGATCACACCAGGACTTTTAATCCATTGGTTGTGGGTTCGAGTCCCACAGGGCCTACCGGTGGTGGTCGGGGGATACGCCCTCTGACCTGCTGCGCAGCGCTCGGGTCGGCTTCGGTCGGCTCGGGCGCTGGCTCGTTTTCGGAGCCATGCGTGAGCGGATGAGCGGCGCAGGGAGGACGCTGACTTTCGGCGGTGTGCGGACCGGCGCCCGGCTACCAAAGTCACGGGGCGGCCGGCGAAGGGGCGACGCGTGGGCGCCGCGGCCGGTGGCAGGTTGGCTTCATGGGTGAAGACGAGACACTCCGGTTCCGGGGCGATTACGCAGTCTCGTGCGCGAGCACGTGGCGGGCACCGCGCGCGAGGCGGCCGGGCTCGCCCTGCGGGCCGGAGTCGACATCAGCCTGTCGTGGGACGAGATCTCCCTCGACCAACTGGCCGCCGCCGTACGGGAGGGCGGCGTAGACGAAGCGCTGCTCGACCGTGCCGTACGCCGGGTGCCGACCCTGAAGGAGCGGCTCGGCCTCTTCGAGAACCCCTACGCCGATCCGGACCGGGCCGAGCGGGTCGTCAACTGCGCGGCGCTCCGGGCGGACGTGGCGGTCGTCGTGGTCGGCGAGCAGACGAAGGGCGGCTACTTCTCCCCGGACCGCACCGACGGCGAACTGAAGGACACCGCCTCGCTGGACCTGACCGGCGTACAGGAGAGGCTTCTGAAGGAGGTGCACGCGGGGGCGGGGCGGTCGCCGAGGCGCTGTTCGGCGACATCGAGCCGACCGGCAGGCTGCCCGTCACCTTCCGAGGCATCTGAGGTCGGCCGCGGGGTTTTCGCTGCGAGAACACATGCGAGATCACGACACCTGGCGCGCTGCCGTCCGTTTTGGGGTATTTACCACTAATCTCCCGTTGCAACAAGGAGTTGATCTGTCACAGGTCGCATCCACTTCGCTCCACCGGAGATGACATGCACAAGCTTCGCAAGGCTGCCGTCCTGCTCGCCGCCCTCGGGAGTGTCGGGTTTCTGAGCGCCGGCGGCGCGCACGCCGATGGTGGCGTCGGCGTCCAGCAGAGCACCACCTGCAGGTCGCACGACCTGAACATCAGCGTCCTCGGTGAGGTCGGGCTCATCAACGGCCTGTTGGGCAACGCGCTCAACGGCGAGGGCAACACGGGGGCGCAGAGCACCTCCGAGGGTTCGGACATGGGCTGCAGCAACGCCTTCGGCAAGTAAGGCGTAGACGGCCGCTGTCGGATGAACGGCCTGCTGGGCGGAGTGCCCAGCAGGCCGTGGCCGTTCACCACGGCCTGCTGGACAGGGCTTTGTTACTTGGCCGCCGGCGGAGTGACGTTGCCGAGGTTGAAGTCGCTCCCCGTCGTGAAGGCGGGAGCCGCGTCCGGGCTGCCGTGGCGCCCGCTGTGGCTGTCGTCGTCGTAGGCCACGGCGTTGGACTGCGAGTTGGCCACCGCGGTGACGCCCTCGTCGTCGTGGTCGTGGCCGTGGTCGTGGGCGAAGCTGGCACCGGCGCCGAAGGCGGACAGGCCCGCGATCGCTGCGGCTACGACGGCAACGCGCTGGAACTTACGCATGGTTAGACCCTTTCTTAACCCGGGCGCGACGCCCTGGCTCGACTACGTATTGTGACAATATATGCACTTATAGTAGTCATTTGGGATCTTGGGGTTGTTTGCGTGCCGTGTCGTTTTTTCGTATGACTCAGCCGCGGCGGGGTCGCCCCACCATCGGTGCGGACATGGACAGGCCCACGAGGTCGGTCCACACGGCGTCGCCGACCCCGTCGAGGGTCTGTTTCGCGGCGCGTTCCCCGGCGGTGAGGATGCCGAGGCCGACCCGGATCTCGTAGGGCAGGTGGTCGAGGGCGAGGCGGCGGCCGACGTAGTCCATGACGGAGCCGGCCTGCTTGATGTCCGGGTCGTTGGTGAGGCCGGAGGGTTCGAAGCGGGTCCCGACGTAGTCCGCGACGAGGATTTCGAGCGGGACGCCGTGCTGGAGGCCCCGGGTGACGGTCGAGGAGAAGGCGTCCATCATGCCCGCGAGCGTGGAGCCCTGCTTGGCCATGCGGACCATCACCTCGGCGACGCGGCCGTCGGGGGTGTGCGCGACGGTGAGGTATCCCTTGCCCTCGCCGACGCTGAATGACCGGGTCGTCGACCGCATACGCCTCCCGGGGCGCGGTACGGCGGGCCGGGCCGTCGCCAGCGTCTCGCCGCCCACCCGTGTCGTACCGTCTCCGAATCGCTCAGTCATGAACGTCCTCACTCGTCGTCGATCTGCGGCTGCCTGGGACATGCGTGGCCCAATTCCGGCCGGGCGCACCCTTGTACACAATCTGTGGGTATCAACTCGCCGTCGGCCACAACATGTTGGGGTTGAAGATAAGGGCGGGAGGGCGAGGGAGCGGCTGTGGCGCGCCGGAAGGGGGCTTGGTCCGCAGTAAGTTGGGCGGATGTCCACGTTGCCGGTGATCCTGTTGCTGTCCGGGAGCCTGCGGGTCGGCTCCACCAACGAGGCCGTGCTGCGCACCGCGCGGGCCGTGGCGCCCTCGGTGCCGGTGGAGGCCGTGCTCTACGACGGTCTGGCGGGCCTTCCGCACTTCAACCCCGATGACGACGTGGACCCGTTGCCGGAGGCCGTGGCCGGACTGCGGGGGGGGGGCGATCGATGGGGCGGCCGGGGTGTTGGTCTGCACTCCGGAGTACGCGGGGACCCTGCCGGGGGCGTTCAAGAACCTGCTCGACTGGACGGTCGGCGGCACTGAGATCTGTGACAAGCCGGTGGCCTGGGTCAACGCGGCGGCACCGGGACGCGGGCAGGGCGCGGAGGCCACGCTGCGGACGGTGCTCGGCTACACCGGCGCCGACATCGTGGAGGAGGCCTGCGTGAGGATCGCGGTGGGGCGGGAGACGGTCGGTGCGGACGGGGTTGTCACCGATCCGGAGATGCACCGCCAACTCGCTGAGGTGCTACGGCTGTTGGCGGCTCGGGGGGCCGGGACTGCGTGAGGCGCGAGGAGGGCGGGGCGCGGCTTGGGCGGCTCACGCTCATCGGGCGGCTCGGCCTGTGACACCTGTGCGCCGCCGCCCCCGGCGTACCTGACCGGCGCAGATGGTGTAGCCCGCTGCACCGTGCCGCCGGGTGGGGGTCGCTTGGCGTGGCGGTATGGGAAAGGCGGCCGCGTACTTCGTGGTGGCGGAGGCGCTGACCAACGCCGCCAAGTACAGCGGTGCACCCGGGCCTCGGTCCGGCTCGAACGGCTCAGATGCGGGCTTCGGGTGCGGGTGATCGACGTGCTGCTGCCGTGCGCGTGGTGAACGGCGGCTGCCCGGCATCCCGCGGTCATCGGCCCGAGCCGGCCCGGGGTCAGCCCGCGCTCAGCTCCGCGAGCGGCAGCGTGTGCTGGGTCTGGAGGACCTTCGCACGCAGGTAGCGGACGTTGTGGGCCGTGGTGAAGACGCCGGTGGGGACGCGGTCGTGGACGTCGATGCCCAGGTCGCGGAGCTGGCCCGCCTTGTCGGGGTTGTTGGAGAGCAGGTCCAGGCTGTCGATGCCCAAGGCCTTGAGCATCTGCGCCGCCGCCGTGTAGTCGCGGTCGTCCTCGGGCAGCCCCAGGGCCGCGTTCGCCTCGTACGTGTCGAGGCCCTGGTCCTGGAGGGCGTACGCGTCCAGCTTGTTGTAGAGGCCGATGCCGCGGCCCTCCTGGCGCAGGTAGAGCAGCACACCGCCGCGCTCCGCGATCCGCTCGACCGCCTCCCGCAGCTGCGGACCGCAGTCGCAGCGGGCCGAGCCGAACACATCGCCGGTCAGGCACTCGGAATGCAGGCGGACCAGGGGCGTTGTACCGGGAGCCGGGTCGCCCAGGACGACGGCCACGTGCTCCTGGCCGTCGGTCAGGCCGTGGAAGGTGACCAGTTCGGCGTCGACGCTGTAGCCGTCCTGGAAGCGCAGCGGGACCCGGACGCGGGAGCGCGGGGTGGCGGCGGGGAAGTCGGGCATGCGGGTCTCCGGGGTCGTCCATATCTGCTTCAGTTTTGAAGCAGGTGCATGGTCGTGAACCCTACCTCATGCTTTAAATTTGAAGCAATAGCTTTTCGGGATACTCCGGGTTTCCGGGCCGTCTCAGGAACACGGACCGGAGGAGCGGCGGCGCCAGGGGACGTCCTCCGCGGTGGGACGCTCCTCGTCCCGCTCCAGCGCCTGCACCACGCCCGAGAAGATCTCCTCCAGCTGCTCGACCTGCTGCGGGGTCAGCTGGTCGAAGAGCAGCGAACGCACGGTCTCCACATGACCCGGCGCCGTCCGCTCCAGTACGGCCATCCCCTCGTCGGTCAGCATGGCGAAGCTGCTGCGCTTGTCCCACTGGCAGTCCTCGCGCCGGATCAGACCGTCCTTCTCCAGCCGGGTCACGGCGTACGTCAGCCGGCTGCGCGTGATCTTCGCCTGCTCCGCGAGATCGGTCATGCGCAGCCTGCCGTCCGGCGCCTCGGAGAGGTTGGCCAGGATGGAGTAGTACAGATGCGGCATGCCGGCGTCCTGCTGGAGCTGCCGGTCGATCGCGTCCTCCAGGAGGTGCGTCGCCGCGATGTACGCGCGCCAGGCGCGCTGCTCCTTCTCCGTGAGCCAGCGAGTCGTCATGCCCCCAGTGTAAGTTTGTTTCAAACTTTAACCAAGCCTGCCCGCCGCCGAGAGTGAGCGCGTCGATGCCGTACCCGTACGTCCTGCTGTCCGCCGCCGTCTCCCTCGACGGCTACCTCGACGACACCGGACCCGAGCGCCTCCTGCTCTCCAGCCCGGCGGACTTCGACCGCGTGGACGAGGTCCGTGCCTCCGTCGACGCGATCCTCATCGGCGCCGGCACGATCCGCGCGGACAACCCGCGCCTGCTGGTCAACTCGCCCGCCCGTCGCGCCGCCCGCGTCGCGGCCGGACAGCCGGAGTACCCGCTCAAGGTCACGGTCAGCGGCTCCGGAGACCTGGACCCGGACGCCAATTTCTGGCACACGGGAGGCGAAAAGCTCGTCTTCACGACCGACAAGGGCGCCGAGCGTGCCCGCGCCCTCGGCCTCGCCGCCGACGTCGTCCCGCTCGGCCCCGACCTCGACTGGCGCCGCCTCCTGGAGCATCTGCACGAGGTACGCGGCGTGCGCCGCCTGATGGTCGAGGGTGGCGGCACGATCCACACCCAGCTCCTCCAGCAGGGCCTCGCCGACGAGCTCCAACTCGTCCTCGCCCCCCTCTTCGTGGGCGACCCGGACGCCCCCCGCCTCTTCGGCCCCGGTACCTACCAGGCCGGACGCCTGCGTCTGACGGAAAGCCGCCGGATCGAGGACGTGGTCCTCATGCGCTACGAGCCCACGGCCCCCGGCACCGGCCAGCTCCCCACCGCCGCCGACCACCACTGGCTCGCCCTCGCCTGCGACCTCGCGGCCGAGTGCCCGCCCTCGCGCACGGCCTTCAGCGTCGGCGCGGTGATCGTCGCCGCCGACGGCACGGAACTCGCCCGCGGCCACTCCCGCGAGGGCGACGACCCGGTCGTCCACGCCGAGGAGGCGGCCCTGTCCAAACTGGACCCGGCCGACCCCAGACTGGCGTCGGCAACGGTCTACAGCAGCCTGGAACCCTGCGCCCACCGCGCCTCCCGCCCCAAGCCGTGCGCACGGCTGATCCTCGACGCGGGGGTCCGACGGGTGGTCACGGCCTGGCGCGAACCGGACACATTCGTGGCGGGGGCGGACGGGAGCGGACTGCTGACGGGGCGGGGGGTAGAGGTGGTCGTACTGGAGGAGTACGCGGACCGGGCAAAGGCGCCGAACGATCATTTGTTGGGGTGACATTTCGGCGCCGGGCGGCATCTTTCAGCCCGTCCGGCGTTTGAGGACGAGGCCGTTCAGGCCGAAAGCGGGGGTCTGGGGGCGGCAGCCCCCAGCACCGCCCGCCACAACCACCCCGCACCGGCCGATCGGCCCAACAGATCCTGCGCCCGACCTCCGGAAGGGCGACCCTGACCGTACCGGCCGGAGGCGATCGCGGAGGTAGTGCCAGTGAGGTCAGTTCCCAGACGTGCGGCGGCAGTTCTCCTCGTCCTCCTGCTGACGGCGCTCGTCGCCTCCTGCGGCACCGACCCGGGCACCCGCACCATGGCGAGGGCACTCCCCCCGGGCGCACCCTTCACCCACCCGGGTGTCCTCGTCAGCAAGGCCCAGCTGGACGCCGTACGCAAGAACGTCATCGCAGGTAAACAGCCCTGGCTGCAGGCGTTCCTCGACATGCGGGACAGCAAGTACGGGTCGTACAAGTACATGGCCCAGCCGTCCGCGGTCGTCAACTGTCCCTGGGGCGGCAAGGGCGCGAAGGGCTGTCTGGAGGAGCGGCAGGACGCCATCGCCGCCTACACACAGGCCCTCCTGTACAGCGTCACCGGCGAGCGGCAGCACGCCCTCAAGGCGCGGGAGATCATGGACGCCTGGTCGGCGCAGCTGAAGCGGCACACGGCGCAGGACGCTCAGCTGCAGTCCTCGTGGGCCGGGTCGACCTGGGCGCGGGCCGCGGAGATCATCCGTTACGCACCGGGCGCCGGCTGGCCCGCCGACCGCGTACGGCGGTTCGCGGCCATGCTGCGCACCGCCTACCTCCCCGAGGTCACCAGGGACCTCCCCGACTACAACGGCAACTGGGACCTGGCGATGACCGACGCCGCCATCGGGATCGCCGTCTTCACCGACGACCACAAGACCTTCGACGCCGCCGTCAAACGCTTCCGCGGCCTGGTGCCCGACTACTTCTACCTGCGCAAGGACGGCAAGATCCCGCTCACCCCGGCCGGCTCCGACGCCAACACCGTGCAGAAGCTGGAGACGTACTGGTTCAAGGAGACGAAGTTCGAGGACGGGATCGCGCAGGAGACCTGCCGCAACTTCAAGCACGTCGGCTACTCCCTCGCCGCCACCGCGCACATCGCCGAGACCGCCTGGCACCAGGGCGTCGACCTGTACGCCGACGTCAAGGACCGCCTGAAGGCCGCCCTCGACTTCCACGCCCGCTACGAGATGGGGGAGAAGCCCCCGCGGTGGCTGTGCGGCGGCAGGGTCGTCGGGAACATGGGCCCCGACCTGGAGGTCGTCCTCAACCACCTGGAGAACCGGCTCGGCACCCCCGTCCCGGCCGCCCACAAGCTGGTCGAGCAGACCCGCCCGGCAGGCACCGACGACCTCTTCGTCTCCTGGGAGACCCTCACCCACGCGGACAACCCGGCTGCCTGACGCAGGCCCCGCGCGCCCCAAAAAACACAGGTGAACGAGGCCGGACGTAAACCCTGGCGCAGACAGCCCCGCGGATGGCGTATGCTGGTTACACAACGACGCGGGGTGGAGCAGCTCGGTAGCTCGCTGGGCTCATAACCCAGAGGTCGCAGGTTCAAATCCTGTCCCCGCTACTCAAGGCTCAGGGCCGGAGTCCAGTCACTGGACTCCGGCCCTGAGTGTTTCCCCCGGTCGGGCCACCCGGCTCGCCCCCCGCCGCCCTCCCGGGAAACCTGGAGGGGTGGAGCAGGAGGGGCCGATCTCATACGCGCGCACCTTCGTACGGCTGCTCCCGGCGCTGCTGCTCGTCGGCGGGACCTGCTACGACTACCTCACCCCGTCGCGGTTCACGGCGGGCCCCCTCTTCACCGCCGCACCCCTGGTCGCCGCCCCGCTCTACTCGCGCCGGGGCACGGTCCTCACCGGCGTCGCGACCGTCCTGGTCGTCAGCGCGATCCACGCCGACGTGGGCATCCTCTTCCAGGTCGAGGCGGTCACCGAGCTGGCCACCGCGGCGACGGTCTCGGTGCTGGCCGTCCTCATCAACCTCCTCGTCCGCCGCAGCCGCGAGGAGCTCGCCTCGCAGCGCGAGATCGCCGAGGCCGCCCAGCGTGCCGTGCTGCCCGAGCCCGCCGAGCGGATCGGCGGATTCGCGATCGCGGCACGCTACGAGGCGGCGCAGGCGGACGCGTCCATCGGCGGCGACCTGTACGCGGTGCAGGACAGCCCGCACGGCGTACGGCTGGTCGTGGGCGACGTACGCGGAAAGGGGATGGGGGCGGTGGCGGCCGTGGCCGTCGTCATCGGGGCCTTCCGGGAGGCCGCCGAGCAGGAGGCCACGCTGGAGGCGGTCGCGCAGCGGCTGGACCGGGCGCTGGAGCGCGAGGCGGCGCGGCGGGCGGGGATCGAGCTGTTCGAGGGGTTCACGACCGCCGTGCTCGCCGAACTCCCCCACGGCGAGGGCGTCGTACGCATCGTCACCCGCGGCCACCCGCCCCCGCTGCTGCTGTGCCCGGACGGCGCCGTGCACATCCTGCACGCCCGCGAGCCCGCCCTGCCGCTCGGCATGAGCGAGTTCGGGAGCCGGCCCGACCGCGCGGAGGAGACCCCGTTCGGCAGCGGGGCCACGTTGCTGCTGTACACCGACGGGCTGTCCGAGGCGCGGGACGAGCACGGGCGGTTCTTCGAACCCGCGGACCGGCTCGCCGGCCGGGTCTTCCACGACCCCGCCGCGCTGCTCGGCACCCTCGCGCGGGAGGTGCGCAGATACGCCGGTGAGGCCATGGCGGACGACATGGCGCTGCTCGCCGTACGACGGCCCTGACCGTCTTCACACCTCCTGCCCGTATGTGACCAGGTGTGATCAGGTGAACCCACTCCGCATAACAACTGACATACGGTCAATACCTGTGGGGTTCCTGAGGCGCGGTCAACTCGCCCGTTTTTCGCCATTCATGCGCCGTACGTCCAGGTCAGAAAGGTTAATGATCAAGCGGAACACCTTGGAATCGGCACCCCGGGTCTATTAACGTTCGATAACGCAGCGCGGTCGTCCCAGCCGTCACAAGAGGCGGCTCCGTGCGCACGCGCCGAATCCCGCAAGGGAACCGGGGAACCACCACCCTGGGGTGAATCGCACGGATACCGCCGTGGCAGCACGGCAGGTATACGCGCGTAGGAGACCTTCCTGCTCCGAACCCGTCAGCTAACCCGGTAGGCGAGAAGGAAGGAAAGGAGCACGCCCACGTGGCGTCCAACCCGCCTGCCCCGGCAGCCCCGTTCGTGCCGAGCACCGAGCCCTTCGGCTTCGCCGTCCGACGCACCGACGAGGGCCCCTGGGAGGAGTGGAATCCCACCGAGGAGTCCATCGCCCCGGTGCGCGGCCGCCACCGCGTCGCCAAGCAGCGCGGCGGGGGACTCGCCCGCAGCTCCACGGTCCTGGGCGTCGGCGTCATAGCCGCGGTCGGCGCGGGCGGCATGGCCAGCGCCAACACCGGCAAGCCGCCGGTGTCGATCTCCATGCCCGATCTCGCCTCCGTGGGCCATGTCTTCGACGGCGGCTCCGACGCCCCCAAGGGCTCCGCGACCGCGCTCAGCGACGTCGCCACCACGTCCGCGGGCACCGCGCGGGGCGCCGGTGAGGCGCTGCGCGACCGGATCATGGCGCAGGCCGAGTCGCAGCAGGTCCAGATCGACAGCAAGAGCCAGGCGGCCACCGAGGCGGCCCTCGCCAAGCAGATCGACGACGCGGCCGCCAAGGCGGAGAAGGACGCGGCCGCCAAGGCCCAGGCCGCCAAGGACAAGGCGGAGGCGGCGGCCAAGAAGGCGGCCGAGGCCGCGAAGCTCGCGGAGCTGGCCAAGCAGTACACGCTGCCGGTCGTGTCGTACACGATCACCGGCACCTTCGGTCAGGCCGGCTCCATGTGGTCCTCCGGCTACCACACGGGCCTCGACTTCGCCGCCCCCACGGGCACGCTCATCAAGGCCATCCACTCCGGCACCATCACGCAGGCCGGCTGGGCGGGCGCGTACGGCTACCGCACGATCCTCACCCTCGACGACGGTACGGAGCTCTGGTTCTGCCACCAGTCGTCGATCAGCGTCAGCGTCGGCCAGAAGGTCAGCACGGGTGACGTCATCGGCCGCGTCGGCGCCACCGGCAACGTGACCGGCCCGCACTGCCACCTCGAGGTCCACCCCGACGGCCAGGCCAGCGGCATCGACCCGATGCCGTGGCTGCGCAGCAAGGGCCTCAACCCCTGACACCCGTACGTTCCTCGTCCGCTCCCGGAGTGCCGTAGTCCGCTTGTTTACGGGATCTTTGCGCCCGTCGTGGAAGACCGGTCTCGGGGGCGGGCGTTGACGTGCAGCATGACTTCTCCTTCTCTGCGCAAGCTCGGCTCCTCCGGTCTTGAGGTCTTCCCGCTCTCCCTGGGCGGCAACGTCTTCGGCTGGACCGCCGACGAGGCCACGTCCTTCGCCGTGCTCGACGCCTATGCGGCCGCCGGCGGCAACTTCGTCGACACCGCCGACTCCTATTCGTCGTGGGTCGACGGCAACCAGGGCGGCGAGTCCGAGACGATCATCGGCAAGTGGGTCAGGGCGCGCGGCAACCGCGACGACGTGGTCATCGCGACCAAGGTCAGCCAGCACCCCGAGTTCCAGGGCCTGTCGGCCGCCAACATCAAGGCCGCGGCCGAGGCGTCCCTGCGCCGCCTCGACACCGACCACATCGACCTCTACTACACCCACTTCGACAAGCCCGAGGTGCCGGTCGAGGAGATCATCGGCGCGCTCGACGAACTGGTGAAGGCGGGCAAGGTCCGGCACATCGCCGCGTCCAACATCTCGCCCGACCGGCTCCGCGCCTCCCTGGAGTTCTCCGACCGCGAGGGCCTGGCCAAGTACGTGGCCCTGCAGCCGCACTACAACCTGGTCTCGCGCGACACGTACGAGGGCGAGCTGCAGGACCTGGCCGCGCGCTACGGTCTGGCCGCCGTCCCGTACTTCTCCCTCGCCTCCGGCTTCCTCACCGGCAAGTACCGGCCCGGCACGACGGTCGACAGCCCGCGGGCGGGCGGCGCGGCCAAGCACCTGGAGTCCGAGCGGGGGCAGCGGGTCCTGACCGCCCTCGACGAGATCGCCGAGGCCCACGACGCCCCGGTCGCCACGGTGGCCCTGGCCTGGCTCGCGGCCCAGCCGACGGTCGCCGCCCCGATCGCGTCCGCGCGGACGGTGGAGCAGCTCCCGGCGCTGCTCGCAGTGGGCGAGCTGACGCTCACCGAGGCCGAGGTCGCGCGTCTGACGGAAGCGTCGGCCTGAGAGCCAGTGAACGAGCTCTGACCCCCTCGGGGCCTACGACCGGTACGGGTTGTACGCGGGATTCGGCACCGCCGGGTACCCGTACGCCCCGTACACCGGCCAGGGCGGCGGCGCCACCGGCACCGGGGGCGCCGTCATCCGCGCCGCGTGGTCCAGCGCCGGGCGCGCCACCTCGCGGCGCCGCCACAGCTCGTGCAGCAACTCCCGTTCCCTGACGACGAAGTCGGCGCTGGCGCGGCCACGGCGCCCCCGGTGCCGCAGGAAGGCCAGCGAGGTCGCGTACGCCTCGTACTGTGCGACCTCGCGTGCGGCGGGCTTGCCGAGGTGGTGGGCGGCGTGTTCGCGGGCCAGGCGGCGGGCCCGCATCGAGCCGAGGGCGTAGGGCTCGGCGGGGGTGAGCCAGCCCGCGACGGCGTAGGCGGGCAGTTCCTCTCGCACCGTGCGCAGTTCGCGCTGGCGGGTCCAGATGACCAGCCAGGTCAGCAGGCCGAACGCGGGGACCATGAAGGCCGCGTACACCGCGAAGAATCCGTACTCGCCGAAGTTCGAGGAGCCGTTCCAGATCGCGTGCATGCTCATCGCGAGCAGCAGGCCGAAGAGCGGTACGAGCACGCGCCGCAGGTGCTGGCGCTCCGCGGAGAGCGCGGCGATGCCGAAGCCGATGCCGGTGAGGACGGTGAACAGCGGGTGCGCGAAGGGGGACATGATGATGCGCACGAAGAAGGTCGCCGCGGTGACGGAGGCGATGCCGCGGTCGCCGTTGAGCTGGTCGGTGCCGAAGGCGGTGCCCAGGTAGAGGATGTTCTCGGTGAACGCGAAGCCGGTGGCGGTGACCCCGGCTATCACCACCCCGTCGACGATCCCGGTGAAGTCGCGTCTGCGGAACAGGAAGACGAGCAACACGGCCGCCGCCTTCGAGGACTCCTCGACTATGGGCGCTATGACGGTCGCTCCGAGGGTGTCCGCGCTGGACGGGTCGGCGGTCGCCGTCGCTATCCACTTCGTGGCGAAGCTGTTGGCGACGATCGCTATCAGTGCCGCCGCACAGGCCCCCCAGGCGAAGGCGAACAGCAGGTTGCGCCAGGGGCCGGGGGCGACCCGGTCCAGCCAGCGGAAGGCGGCTATGAGAAGCGGCACGGGCAGCACGGCCAGCCCGAGCCCCACCAGGAACCCTTCGGTGCCGGTCTGTTCGCGCACCAGGGCCAGGATGACGAGCCCGGAGAGCGCGAGCAGCGTGCACAGCGCGCCGTACCGCACCGCTCTGCGCTGCCACCAGTGAGCATGCCCGAGCGCACCGCCGGCCGGGCCGCCGGGGTGTGGCGGATGCGTCGGGTACGGGGGAAAGGTGGCCACGGCATTGACCCTAACGAGGGAGGGCGCCGCCCGCGACGGTACTTCGGATTGCCCGCAGGGCCGTGGGGCTTCAGGCGCCAGTGGGGGGCTGGTTGTGGTGCTGTACGCGACGGAAGAGCAGGTCGTTCACGACATGTCCCTTGTCCAGTCCCTGGCCCTCGAAACGGGTCAGCGGCCGGAAGTCGGGACGGGGCGCAAAACCGCCCTCCGGCCGCGTGTTCTCGAACTCCGGATGCGCCGTCAGCACTTCGAGCATCTGTTCGGCGTACGGCTCCCAGTCGGTCGCGCAGTGCACGATGCCGCCGGGCCTGATCCGGGCCGCGGCGAGGTCGAGGAACTCCGGCTGGATCAGCCGCCGCTTGTGATGCCGCTTCTTCGGCCACGGGTCGGGGAAGAAGACGCGCAGCCCGTCCAGCGAATCCGGGGTGAGCATCTCGCGCAGCAGGATGATCGCGTCCCCGTTGGCCACGCGGATGTTGGACAGCCCGTCGTGGTCGGCGAGGTTGAGCAGATTCCCCTGCCCCGGGGTGTGCACGTCCACGGCGAGGATGTTCGTCTCCGGGTCCGCGGCGGCCATCTGCGCGGTGGCCTCACCCATCCCGAACCCGATCTCCAGCACGACGGGACTGTCGTTCCCGAACAGCTCGCCGAGATCGAGGGTCCGCTGCCCGTCGATGTCCAGCCCCCACTTGGGCCACAGCCGCTGCAGCGCGTCCGCCTGCCCGGCGGTCACCCGGCTCCGCCGCGGCTGGAAACTCCGGATCCGCCGCTCGAAGTGCGACCCGGCAGGATCGGCCTTCGGCCCGTCCGGGAACCGGGGCTCTCCCTTGGCACGGGTATGCCGGATGGACACTCCGGGGGTCGGGTGGGCGGAGCGGGGTGCTTCGGGGTTGTTGAGGGAGTCAGACACAGTGGGTCGATTTTAAGGGGTGCGGACACTCCTCAGTCCCGGGCGCAACCCTCAGCCCCGGGCGGCATCTCTCAGCCCGTCCCGCGTTTGAGGGCGAGGCCCTTCAAGGGCCGAAGCGGGGGTCTGGGGGCGGCAGCCCCCAGGTACGGGACGGGTAGGGGCGGCGGGGGCGAGCTGCATCCATCAGCGGCTCCGCCGCGGGCCCGAGCCGCCGCCGGGCAAGCTCATACCGAGCCCAGCATGGCCAGCGCCCGCCCAGCCACCTCCCGCCCGATCGGCAGCGAAGCCGTCGCCGCAGGAGAGGGCGCATTCAGCACATGCACGGCCCGAGCCCCCTCCTTGATCAGAAAGTCGTCCACCAGCCCCCCGTCCCGCAGCACCGCCTGCGCCCGCACCCCCGCCGCCGTCGGCACCAGATCGTCCGCCGTCACCGCCGGCAGCAGCCGACGCACGGCCGTGGTGAACGCCGCCTTGGACACCGACCGCGCAAGCTCCCCGGCCCCGTACCGCCAGTGCCGCCCGGCCATACGCCAAGCCCCCGGCCAGGCCAGCGTCCGCGCCACCTCCCGCGGCCGTACGACCCCCCAGTCGTAGCCCTCGCGCGCCAGCGCCGGCACCGCGTTCGGTCCGATGTGCACGCCTCCGTCGATCCCGCGCGTGAGGTGCACGCCGAGGAACGGGAACGCCGGATCCGGCACCGGATACACCAGCCCGCGCACCAGGTCGGGGCGGGCCAGCTCGTAGTACTCGCCCCGGAAGGGCACGATCCGCATCTCGGGGTCGTCCCCGGTCAGCCAGGCCACCTCGTCGCAGTACAGCCCGGCGCAGTTCACCAGCACGCGCCCGCGGACGACCTCACCGCTCGTCGTCCGCACGGCCACCCCGAGCTCCGGGCGCCGGTCGATCCGCTCGACCCGGGCCCCGTACCGGATCTCCGCCCCGGATGCCTCGGCCAGCTGCCGGGCGACCCCCACGAAGTCGCATATCCCGGTCGTCCCGACGTGTATGGCGGCGAGCCCGCGCACCTCCGGCTCGTACTCCGCGATCTGGGGGCCGCCCAGTTCCCGTACCGGAATCCCGTTCTCCCGGCCGCGCTGGACCAGGGCGTGCAGGCGCGGCAGCTCGTCCTTCTCGGTCGCGACGATCAGCTTGCCGGTGACGGCATGCGCGATCCCGTACTCCGCGCAGAACTTCACCATCTCGGCGGCGCCCCGCACCGCGTACCGCGCCTTCAGGGAGCCCGGACGGTAGTAGATCCCGCTGTGGATCACCCCGCTGTTGCGCCCCGTCTGATGCCGGGCCGGCCCCGGCTCCTTCTCCAGCACGGTCACCCGGGTCCCCGGCGCGATTCGCGTGATCGCGAACGCCGTGGACAGCCCGACGATGCCACCCCCCACCACCAGCACATCACAGTCGTACGCGATCCCCGGCCGCACGTGCACCACCTCCCGCTACCGATAGTGCACTGCGCCACTGACAACCACTTCAAACGTGGGAGGAGAAGAGGTCCTCGTCCACCTGTCCCGGCTCAGGCCGGGGCCATCAGCAAGGGCCGCGCCCGCTCCCGCAACTCCACCACCTGAGGCTCGTCACCGTACGGCTCCAGCCGGTGCAGAAGATCCTTCACATACTCAGTGGTCCGCGCGGACGAGATCCGTCCGGCGACCTCCACCGCCCGCACCCCCTGCTCGCACGCCGCATCGAGATTGCCCGACTCCAGCTCGGCCACCGCCGAGACCACCAGCCGCAGCCCGTGCGAGCGCACGAACTCCTCCGTCGGCTTCGACAGCGCCTGCTCGGTGAACCGCCGCACCTGACGCGGTGCCTTCAGATCGCGGTAGCACTCCGCCGCATCCGCCGCAAAACGGTCGTACGAGTAGAAACCGAGCCATGACGGGTCGTTGTCACCGTCACGGGCCCGCTCCAGCCACCCTTCGGCGGCCCGCAGCGCCGCTCCCGCCGCCTGCGCGTCACCCGCGCGCGCGTGCGCCCGTGCCTCGACGAGCCGGAAGAAGCTCATGGTGCGGGCGGTCGCCAGCCCCCGGTTGCGCTCAAGGGCGGCCTGCGCGAGATCGACGCCCTCGTCGCCGAAGCCGCGATAGGTCGCCTGCAGCGACATGGACGCCAGCACATAGCCCCCGAGGGGCACGTCCGCCGCGGCCCGGGCCAGCCGCAGCGCCTGGATGTAGTACCGCTGCGCGGCCTCCTGCTGCCCGGTGTCGAAGGCCATCCAGCCCGCGAGCCGGGTCAGTTCGGCGCTCGCCCCGAACAGCGCGCGCCCGACCTCGTCCGAGTACGCACCGAGCAGCAGCGGAGCCGCCTCCACCCTTAAGCACTCGGGCACCATCGACGAACGCCAGTCGCCTCCGCCGTACTTGGAGTCCCAGCGCCGGGCGTCCTCGGCGGCCTCCCGCAGCTTCTGCACATCGCTGTGGCCGACTTTGAGCGGTGCGCCCGAGCCGTCGGCGGAGTTCGCCTCGCGCGCCACCGAACTGTCGGCCGGTGTTATCAGCCACCGTGAGGCGGGCGTTGCGTATGCGCTTACTGCGAACGATCCGGCCAGCGACTGCCAGATGCCGCCGGAGCCGGCCCGGCGGCCGGCGAGGTCGAGACGGTAGAGCTCCGTCGCCGACCGCACCGCCTGTCCTACGTCCCTGGGGAAGGCGAGACCCACTTCGGGTGCGGGATCCGCGTCCGCCAGGCCGATCTCGTGGAGCGGCACCGGGCGGCCGAGCTTCTGGCCTATCGCGGCGGCGATGAGGTGCGGCGCGGCACCCTGCGGCACCATGCCCTTCGACACCCAGCGCGCCACCGAGGTCTTGTCGTAGCGAAGAGTCAACCCGCGTTGAGCGCCAAGATCGTTGACGCGACGCGCGAGTCCTGCGTTGCTGATTCCCGCGAGGGCGAGAACGGCGCCGAGTTTTTCGTTCGGCCCGCGTTGCTCCCTGGACATGCGCCACCCCTCGACACAGACGGCTGCCGCGCTGGCATAACCACGCGGCATTCGTAAACCCAGCGTAGTTCGCCGCATCCCAAGCGTTAAGGGGCATTGTTCCGGTTGGCGGGATTGTGGTCCGTACTGAAGTACGGGTCCGATACGCGCAGTTGCGCCATGCTCCCGCTGTGTGGCCGTGCGCCCGTCCGTGCGCTCTTCTCCGGCCATGCGGGGAGCGCTTCCATGGATGGTGCGTGGGTCGGCCCGCTGTACTGGATCCAGCGGGCTGGGGGACACCGCCGCCTTCATCCCCGCGGGCGGCGGACGGGCCCGGGGGGCGAACTCCGTCTCCCGGGCTGCGCGCGGGTGATGCGATGCTCAGAGCATGTACGGAGCGTGTCCAAACCTGTCTCGCCATCACCGATTTGGCTGAAAATCGCCCCCGTGCTTCTCGGGTAATTGCCGCTCCCACCACGGAACTTGAGGGCGCGAAGGGCGTTTTCAGGGAGCGTTTCGGGGGCGCATTCGCGTCGCAGGCGCCTTGCCGGGTACGGGTGTTCGGCTCTCCGGGCGGTTGAGCGCCGAAGCGTCTTCCGGGGATCGTAAGCGGCTCCACCACGCCTCCAGCGTGCGCCCTTCATGGCAGCATGGTGAACCAGTTCGTACGGTGCACTGGTTGTCCACAGCCTGTGGAGGCGTCCATGCGGTGGTTGGTGGGGTGGAGCAGCACCGCCGCGGGGGCTTCGCAGATCGGTTCCGCGGGGGCCACCGGACAGGACGGCGAGACCGTGCACCCGGTGGGCTCCCAACTGCTGTGGGGCGACCCGGATCCGCTGTGGGCGGTCGGCGACTGGCGGCCCGACGAGGTGCGGGTGGTGAAGGCCGACGCCCAGACCCGGATCGCGGTCCTGGGCACGTGCGGGGCGTCCGACGAGGAGCTGCGGGTCGGTCTCTTCGCCGCGCGCGGAGGCGCACTGCGCCATCTGACGGCGTGGCCGGGCAGCTACACGGCGATCGTCCAGGTCGGCCGCCGGGTCACCGTGTGCGGCGACCTGGCGGGCGCCCGCCCCGTCTTCTACACCCCGTGGGCGGGTGGCACGGCCTACGCCACCGCCGCGCTCCCCCTCGCCGACCTCATCGAGGCGAACCTCGACTTCGGCCATCTCGCCGCGCTCCTCGCCGCCCCCGACGTACCGGCCGCGTTGCACGACTCCACGCCCTACGACGGCGTACGGCGTATTCCGCCGGGGCATGCGCTGATCCTGCGCGCGGGGGCGCGTGAGATCGCCGGCTACGAGCCGGTCGCCTCGCTCGCGGTGGCGGCGCCCTCGGCGGACCCGGACAGCGCGGTCGACGCGGTGCGCGACGCGCTGGTGGAGGCGGTACGCGCGCGCTTGGCGGCACCGAGACACGTTCCGGGCGCCGACATAGACCCCGGTCCTGTCCCCGGCATGGGCCCGGCGGAGCGGCGCGCCGCGCGCGGGATGCCGGTGGCGGGCATCGGCGCGGACCTCTCCGGCGGCCCGGCGTCCGGGACGCTCGCCCTGCTGGCGGCCGGCCTGCCGGGCATGCCGGGCACGGTCCTGGGCCACGGCACCGGGGCGGGCGAACGCCTGCTGGCGGTGACCTTCAACGACCTGGCGGTCGGCGGCCGCGAGGCGGAACTGGAGCGGGCGGGATCGCTGGCCGCCAACCCGCGCCTGCACCACGTGGTGGTGACCGGGGGCGAAGAGGCGCTCCCCTATGCCGAACTGGACGGCCCGTTGACGGACGAACCGGGCCAGTCCCTGGTGACGGCGGCCCGCCACCGCACCCGCCTGGCCTCGGGCAGCGCGGACCACTTCACGGGCTACGGCGCCCGCCAGGTCCTGGACGCGCACCCGGCCCGCCTGGCCGACCTCCTGATGGACCGCAAACGCCGCCACCTGGTCCGCCCCGTCGCGGCACTCGCGAAGGCGGACGGCTCGGTGATGGTCCCCGCGCGCGTGTACGGCGCGGCCCGGAAGCTCGCCAGGACCCCGTACCGGGCGGGCCTCGACGTCCTCGCCGAACGCCTCCTGCAACGCCGCTTCGACGAACCCGGAGGCGCGGTGGGAGCTTCGCTCGCGGCCCTCACCTGGGCCAGACCGGGCCCGGCGGCACGCTGGCTGACCGGCGAGGCCCTCGCTGAAGTATCGGTTCGCCTGCAGGCGACGACGAGCCGCGCGAGCGTCGGCCCGGCCCAGCGCCCGGGCGACTACCGCGCACGCGCGGCCCTGGCCCGTCACGCGGCGGACCTGCGCATCCTGGAACAAGCGGCCGAGATCCGTTCCCAACGCCTGCACGCGCCGTTCCTCGACAACCAGGTGGTCCGCGCCTGCCGAGCCCTGCCCGAGGCGCTGCGCGTGCAGCCGGGCGCGCGCGCCGCGATCCTGCGCACGGTCCTGGAAGGCGCCGGGGTGAGCGACCTCCCACCCGGCTGGGGCGCCCCTTCCCACGCCTCGGCAGCGGTGGCGGCCCGCACCGGCCTGAGGGTGGCCGCCGACTCCCTGATGGCTCTCTTCGGCACCCCCTTGCTGGCGGAGGCGGGCCTGGTGGAGGCCCGAGTCGTCCGCAAGGCCCTGCGCGCAGCAGCCGCAGGCGAACCCCTCCCCCTGGACGGCCTGGCAGACCTGGTCTCCCTGGAGCTGTGGCTACGCCGCCTGCTGGCCCGCCGAGGCACCTGCTGGACGGGCACCCCCGCCCGCCAGAGGGCGGTACCGGCAGGGATCACACCCCGGAGGGGGGCGCTGGCTTCTGGTGGGGGAGCGGGCGTTGCGTGAGCCTGGAACCTTCCGGTGCTTGACCTTCCAGCCCGTCCGGTTCTCGATCTCTCAGCCTGTCCGGCGTTTGAGGACGAGGCCGTTCAGGCCGAAGCGGGGGTCTGGGGGCGGCAGCCCCCAGGTACGGGACGGGTAGGGGCGGCGGGGGCGAAAAACTCCCCGGCGCCTGCATCTCCGCCCGACCCCCGAAACCCCCACCACCACAAAACACCGTGCCCCCACCGCCACCCCCGGCGACAATGACCTGGTGCGGTACAGAATCCTGGGCGTCACCCAGGCCGAGGACGACCACGGCACCTCCCTACCCGTCCCCGGCCAACGCCTCCGCACCCTCCTCACCGCTCTGGCCCTACGCCCAGGCCGAGTCACCACCCCCGACACCCTGATCGACGAGGTCTGGTCGGACACCCCGCCCCAGGACGCCCCCGCCGCCCTCCAGGCCCTCATCGCCCGCCTCCGCCGCACCCTGGGCAGACAGAGCATCACCTCCGCCCCCGGCGGCTACCGCCTCGAGGCGACCCAGGACGACGTAGACCTGTTCGTCTTCGAGCGACTGGTACGGCAGGGCACAACAGCCCTCGACCACGGCGACCCGCACACCGCCGCCCACACACTGGACCAGGCCCTCGCCCTGTACCGCGGCCCCGCCCTCGCCGACCTCCCGGACCGCCTCGCCGCCACCCGCCCCGACGCGCTGCACCGCGAGGCGACAAGGGCCCGCATCGACGCGGACCTGCACCTCGGCCGCGCCCACGCCGTCGTACCGCACCTGAAGGAACTGACCGCGGCGCACCCGTACGACGAACCGCTGCACGCCCTGCTCATGCGCGCCCTGCGCGACACGGGCCGCACAGCCGACGCCCTCGCCGCATACGAGACAGCCCGCCGAGCCCTCGCCGAAGGCCTGGGCACCGACCCCGGCCCCCAACTGCGCGCCCTGCACACGGAACTGCTCACCCCGGCGACAACACCACGTCCCACGCCTACGCCCGTCCCACCCGAACCCCCCACCCACACCGGCAACATCCGTCCCCGCCTTACCTCTTTCGTGGGCCGGGAACCAGAACTCGACGCCATCCGTTCCGAATTGCACAGGGCAAGGCTCGTCACCCTCACGGGTCCGGGCGGCTCCGGAAAGACCCGCCTCGCCGAGGAAGCCGCCGCCGGGCTCCCCCAGGCGTGGCTGGTCGAACTGGCACCGCTGGACCGCCCGGAGGCGGTGCCCGGCGCGGTGGTCAGCGCGCTCGGTCTGCGCGAGACCGTGCTGATGACCTCCGAGCTGACGGCTCCGCAGGACGACCCCCTCGCCCTGCTCGTCGAGTACTGCGCCCCGCGCAGCCAACTCCTGATCCTTGACAACTGCGAACATGTCATCGAAGCAGCGGCAGCCCTCGCCGAGACGCTGCTCACCCGCTGCCCCGGGCTCACGATCCTTGCCACCAGCCGTGAGCCGCTGGGCGTCCCCGGCGAGTCCGTGCGCCCGGTCGAACCCCTCGTCCTCGACCAGGCGCACCGCCTCTTCGAGGAGCGCGCGTGCGCCGTCCGTCCCGACGCGGCCGCCGTGCTCCGCGACCGCGAGGCGGTGGAGGAGATCTGCCGCCGCCTGGACGGCCTGCCGCTGGCCATCGAACTGGCCGCGGCCCGGCTCCGGCTGCTCACCCCCCGCCAGATCGCCGACCGTCTCGACGACCGCTTCCGCCTCCTCACTTCAGGAAGCCGTACGGTCCTGCCCCGCCAGCAGACCCTGCGCGCAGTCGTCGACTGGTCCTGGGAACTGCTCGACGAACGGGAGCGCACGGTGCTGCGCGAGGTCTCCGTGTTCGCCGGCGGCTGGGACCTCGCGGCGGCGGAGGCCGTGTGCACCGGCCCCGCGACCGATGTCGTCGGGGCGCTCGTCGACAAGTCCCTGATCGTCGCCACCGCGACGGAGACGCCGTGCGACGGGACCGGTTCCGGCGGCATGCGCTACCGCATGCTGGAGACCATCCACGAGTACGCCGCGGAGCGCGCCGCGGAGGTCCCCGAACTGCGCGCCGCGGCCGAGCGCCGGCACAGCGCGTGGGTGCGCGCGCTCGTGGAGGAGGCCGACCCCCTCCTGCGTTCCGGCGGCCAACTCCCGTGGATCTCCCGTCTGGAGACCGAGCTGGACAACATCCGCGCCGCTCTCCACCGTGCCCTCACCGCGGGCGATGAGCCGGAGGCCGCCGCGCTCACCCTCTCCATGGGCTGGTTCTGGTGGCTGCGCAACTACCGCCACGAGGCCGGGTCCTGGCTGGACCAGGTCCTCCGCCTGGGCGTCGCTCTGGACAACACCACCGTCGCCTCGCCGACCCCCGCCCCGACCCGGCAAGCCGCGACAGATCCCCTGGATCCCATGGACGCCTTCCTCTCCGCCCCCGACGCCGAGGCACACCACCCCCGCCACACCCTCCGGATGAACCTCCGGATGCTGCAACTCTTCATGAAGTCGGACACCCAACCGATGGAGTCGCTGCTGAGCGACCGGATGCGTCAGTACGTCGGCCGGCTGCGGGAGTTCTTCGAGCGGGGCGGTCCGGAGGCGGCCCGTATGCCGGGCCTCGTCTGGCCGTTCACCACCTTCGTCCTGGACAGCGCGGAGGACGCCCGCGCCGCCTTGGACGTCTCCGTCGCCAACTGCCGTGTCCACGGCGACGACTGGGCGGTCGGCGTCGCCCTGATGTTCCGTACGCACATGGCTGTCGACTCACCGGGCGGCATGAAGGGCGTGGACGAGGACCTGGCGGAGCTCAGGGAGCTGAGCAGGCGCGTCGGCGACCGCTGGATGCGGGCCCAGGTGTGCAGTGCGGCCGGCGAGGCGGCGATGGCCCGAAGCCGCCTGGAGGAGGCCGAGGGCGAGTACGGGGAGGCGCTGCGGCTGGCCTACGAGGTGGGCGCGTACGCCGAGACGCCGTTCCTGCTGGCCCGGCTCGCCGAGATCGCCTACCGGGCGGGCGATCGCGTGGCCGCGGTCCGCGGTCTGGACGAGGCGACCGCCGCCGCGGACCGCTACGGCGTACCGGACTCGAGGGCGTTCGTCCTGCTGATGCGCGCCCAGCTCGCGCTGGACGAGAAGGACACCGCCCGCGCCCGCGCACTGCACGACGCGGCTCGCGCGGAGATCGAGCGGGGCACGCCTCCGCCCCAGTTCATGGTGATGCTGAACGCGATCGACGGCCTGGTGACGGTCGCCGAGTCGGGCCCGGCGCACGGACTGCCGAAGCTGGCCGACACCGTCCGCGAGGCGATGGAGCGGCGCTGCGCCGACGTGGTCATGGCAAGCCTCGTGGACGGTGCGGCGGTCCTGCTGTCCGATCTGGGAGACCATCCGCGCGCGGTCCGCCTGCTCGCCGCCGCGGAGCACTTGCGGGGCGGCGAACCGCGCCCCGTGCCGGAGCGCTCCGAGGCCGAGCGGGCCGAGGCCGCCGCCCGCGCCGCACTGTGCGCCGAGGAGTACGAGGAGGAGCGCACCCGGGGCGCCGCCCTCACCGCCGACGGCCTCCTCGCCGACGGCCTCCTCGCCGAACTCGGCGAGGCGTTGCGCAGACACCCGGCCGAGCAGCTCCCGTAGCCCGGACGGGGGCTGTACGGCGCTATGAGCAGGTGAACTTCGACTCGGCCCAGTCCGCGAGCGTCAGGGTGTCGAAGCTGCTCTGCGGCTGGACGACCAGCCGTACGGTCCGGTGCCCGGCGAGGTTCGCATGGACCGGGACCGCCTGGTAGCCGGCCTGGATCAGCCCGGACTGCCACAGCCGGACTCCGTCGGCGTAGACGGAGAAGTAGACCTTGCCGAGCCCCAGGGTCATGTCGTCGATACCGACCACGGCGTCGTAGGCGGAGCAGGTGCGGTTGAGGTCGACGGTGACGGAGGACGTGCCGTGCACGGTCACACCCTGCGTGTACTGCTTGCCGGCGATCGCCATGCCGTACCGCTGCCACACCCAGCTGCTCTCACCGAGCCGCATCTCGGGCTTGGTGCCGTCGCCGCCGAGGTCGTACGACAGCCCGCTCCACTGGTAGACGGCCGGAACCGGCGGCGGAGTGGGGGTGGGCGTGGGCGTGGGCTTCGGTGTCGGTTTCGGTGTCGGCCTGGGGGTGGGTGTCGGGGTGGACTTCGGCGGGTGAGTCGGGGTCGGAGCGGGCGTGGCAGCCGCCGCGTGCACGATCACCGGCGGCTTCGGCTTCGGCTTGGGCTTCTTCGTCGGCGGTGTCGGCTCGGGCGACTCGGGCCGGACGACCGGCGCGGAGGCGGGCGGCTTCGCGTCCGGCTTCCTGACCGGGGTGTCGCTCCCGGACAGCGCGAGGGCCACCGCCACACCCGCCGCGGCGAGGACACCGGCGGCGATGCCGATCTTCGCGGGTGCCCCCAGCCCCTCGGAGGCAGCCGCGCCACCGGTGCCCGCCCCGCTGGAGGAGCCGCCGCTCGCCGCCGCGGCCGCACCCGCGGCGCCCGCCGCACCGGCTCCGGTGCCGCCCGCGATGAGCGCGGCCACCTTGGCGTACCCGGCGGCACCGAACCAGCCGATGACCGCGACCGGCACGACGCCCGGGATACCGCTGGCGACTTCCTTGATCTGGCCCGCGGCCAGTCGGCACTTGGCGCACTCCTCCAGGTGCTTGCGCAGCCCCCGTTCGGCGCGCGTACGCAGTCCGCCGCGGGCGTAGGCGCCGAGCCGGTCGGCGTAGCGGGCGCACTCCTCGTCCCCGGCGAGCGCGGCGCTGACGTGGGCCTGGAGGTAGGCCTGCTTGAGGCCCTCGCGGGCGCGGCTGGCGAGCACACGCGTGCCGTTGGCGTCAAGACCGAAGAGCGTGGCGACCTCGCTCGGCGACTCGTCCTCGACCTCGGTGTGCCACAGCACGGCCTGCCAGCGCTCCGGCAGCGACCGGAAGGCCTGCATGGCCATGGACTGCTCGGCCTCGTGCATCGCGCGCACGTCGGCGCCGAGATCCAAGCCCGCTCCGAAGGAGCCGATGGATGCAGTGTCGTCGGACACCTCCGAGGAGCGCGCGGCCTGCGCCGCGAACACCGCGAAGTCGTCGACCAGTTGCTCCCGCTTCGCGGACTTCGTCCAGTTCGCGGCCACGCGCCGGACCGTGGTGAGCAGATACGCGCGTACGGCGTGCTCGGGGCCGTGGCCGCCGCGTACCGCTTGGAGCATGCGGGCGAAGACCTCCGCGGTGAGGTCGTCCGCGGTGTGTGCGTCACGGCAGCAGGTGCGGGCGTAGCGGCGCACCGCGTCCGCGTGGCGCCGGTACAGCTCCTCGTACGCGCTGTCGTCGCCCGAGCGCATCCGCCCGATCAGATCGGCGTCGGAGGGCAGCAGATCCCTGGGGGGCGGCAGGACGCCGTCCTCCCGCCGGTCGCGCTGCGCCGGGACGCTGCCCTCGACGGGCTCGACCGGCTCGCCGCCCTGCGGCGGGATGACGGTCTCCGGGCGACCGCCGCCGCGGGGGACGCCCGCGCGTCCGCCCGGCCCGCCCTGACTCGGCACCTGCGGCGAACCGCCGGCCTCCGGGTCACCGTCACCCAGTGGCTCGTCCCGCCCGTCAACGCTCATCGCGGAAAGCCCCCGACGCCTGCCCAACCAGTCCCGAACACCGGGTCAGAGTGCCATATTGGCTTTTGTTCAGGACCCATCCGAGCGGACCATCCACCCGTCCGTGGGGACTTGTCGTGCCGTAGTACTAGCCCTCGCCCATTCGGGGAAGGCTCAATTGACGCCCGACAGGCGGAAGTTGAGCGGCAGTTGAGTGGCATGCCGGAAATGTCCCGCTCTTTCCGGGCTCACGCCGGGCGCGCGGGCTGCGCAGTGCCCACGCCCCACAGTCACCTCTTCGAGTGACGGACCGTTCGAGGTACGGGCGGCCGGAGACGCTGACACGCCCCCTCCCGCAGACCGGCCCGCCACCTCAGGCCGGCCGCGACCGCAGCCCCTCCAGCAGGATGTCGAGCAGCCGTGCCGAAGCGGCCGCCTGCTGAGCCGCGTCCGGCAGCGAGGGTGCCGCCGTCGCGATGACCAGCAGTACGTCCGAGACCGACACGTCGGCCCGCAGCTCACCCGCCTCGCGCGCCCGCTCCACGAGCCGGCCCACGACCTCGAGCAGCGTCGCCGCACCCGTGTCGTCCTCCGCCGAGGCCCTCGGGGCCCCTTCGGGAACGAGGCGCAGCTCCCCGGAACCCGGCTGCGTCCGCTGCTGCGGCACCCGGGTCTCGTCGAAGACCGTCCCGTCGGCCCGCTCGGACCCCTCGTCGGCGACCGAGACCCGCAGCACCTGCGGCGGCAGCAGCCGCCCGGCGCCCGAGGCCACCGACGTCCGCAGAAAGCGCGAGAGCGCCGACCACGGCTCGTCCTCCTGGCCGAGCGCCGCCCGGGCCTGGTCGGTCAGCCGGGAGGTCTCCTCCTCGGCTATCCGCCGCACCAGGACGTCCTTGCTCGGGAACCGCCGGTACACGGTCCCCACACCCACCCGCGCCCGCCGCGCCACGTCCTCCATCGGCGCGCCGTACCCCAGCTCGCCGAAGACCTCGCGCGCCGCGCGCAGTACGTGCTCCAGATTGCGCTGTGCATCCACGCGCAGCGGCGTCGTACGCGAGGCGTCCCCGCGTCCGTTGCCCGTCGCCGCGCTCACCATGCCGCCCGATGTCAGTGCAGACGCGGACGACCAATGAGAGTCCTGAACATGCATAAGCGTTCCCCCGGTAATGACGTCTCCCCCCGGAGACTCTCCCCGCCATTCATTGGTTGCCGGAGCGTGGGAACAAGCCCGGTTCACCGGCCCGCCCGTCGCGGACTCGACGACCGATGAGCACATCCCCCTACACCCCGTCGAGACACGAACATAGTTGAGAGGGAGTCAATTCAGAAGGGGCAGGTTCCGCACGGAGCGCCCCCCGATCGGAGTACGGGTCGCATACGTCCCGATTGCGCCCCCCAAGGTCATCCGGCGCACACCCGCTGACCTGCAATCCTTCCGTGCACTCGGGCAATTCGGCCAACCCTGGGCGTCCCCGGCCCCGCGTCACACAAATTGTCGGGGCTGTGGACAAACGCAAGCGCCGGGTGCGTCATGGGATGGTGAAGGAACGTGCGCGCATTCTCGTTGTCGGCGGTGGCTACGTCGGGATGTACACGGCCCTGCGCCTCCAGCAGAAGCTGAAACGGGAACTCAAGCGGGGCGAGGCCGAGATCACAGTCGTCACTCCAGACCCGTACATGACCTATCAGCCATTCCTTCCGGAAGCGGCCGCCGGTGCCATTTCACCCCGGCATGTCGTCGTACCGCTGCGCCGGGTCCTGGACCAGTGCCATGTCGTGGTAGGCGAGGTCCGGTCGATCGACCACGCCAAGCGCACCGCCACCCTCACCACCCTCGCCACGGAGGAGGAGGGAGCGGGTCCCGAGCACATGACGTACGACGAACTCGTCCTCGCCCCCGGCTCGATCTCGCGCACACTGCCCATCCCCGGCCTCGCCGACCACGGCATTGGTTTCAAGTCGGTCGAGGAAGCCATCGGCCTGCGCAACCACGTCATCGAGCAGATGGACATCGCCTCCTCCACCCGCGACCCCGCGATCCGCGACGCGGCCCTCACGTTCGTCTTCGTCGGCGGCGGCTTCGCCGGGGTCGAGGCGCTCGGCGAACTCGAGGACATGGCCCGCTACGCCGCCCGCTACTACCACAACGTCCGGCCCGAGGACATGAAGTGGATCCTCGTGGAGGCCTCGGACCGCATCCTCCCCGAGGTCGGCGAGGAGATGGGCCGCTACACGGTCACCGAACTGCGCCGCCGCAACATCGACGTACGCCTGCAGACCCGCCTGGAGTCCTGCGCCGACCGCGTCGCCGTCCTCAGCGACGGCGCCCGCTTCCCGACCCGTACGGTCGTCTGGACAGCCGGCGTGAAACCCAGCCCGCTGCTCGCCGCCACCGACCTCCCCCGCACCGAACGTGGTCGGCTGAAATGCACCCCCCAGCTGACGATCGAGGGCACCACGCACGCGTGGGCGGCGGGAGACGCCGCCGCCGTCCCCGACGTCACCGCCGCCGAACCCGGCATGGAGACCGCCCCCAACGCCCAGCACGCGGTCCGCCAGGCCAAGCTTCTCGGCGACAACATCGCGCACTCCCTGCGCGGCGAACCCCTTGAGACGTACTCGCACAAATACGTCGGCTCGGTCGCCTCCCTGGGCCTCCACAAGGGCGTCGCCCACGTCTACGGGCGCAAGCTGAAGGGCTACCCTGCCTGGTTCATGCACCGCGTCTACCACCTCAGCCGGGTGCCGACCTTCAACCGCAAGGCCCGCGTCCTGGCCGAATGGACCCTTTCGGGCCTCTTCAAGCGGGAGATCGTCTCCCTCGGTTCGCTCGAACATCCCCGAGCGGAGTTCGAACTCGCGGCCGGTGGAAAGCCTCCTACCGACCCGATGAACGACCCGAAGGGGTCGTCCTGACCGGACCCAGGAACTCCACCGACCGGGTGGGCGTCTCACGGATGTCGCCCCGGTAGGCCACACTGCCAGACTGATCCCCGCCCCCCGGGGCGAGCAGATGCTCGCCCTTCGAACCCAAGAGGCTCTCTCCACCGTGCTGCATCCCGGGGGTGTCACCCCCCCAGACCTCCGGACGGGTCCGGAGCCGGCCGAAGACGCCGAAGACGACGACACGAGGCAAGGATTCGTGAACTTCACGCGCTGGAGCGCCCGGCTCCCCGGAACGCAGCGCCGCGCCGCAGCGCGGACCGATCACACGGCCGCCCCCGACCGGCAGGCCGAGCCCCCGAACGCCGTGCCCGCGGCCCGCGCCGAACAACTCACCGACGAGCACGCACCCGTACCGGGCGTCGACGAACTCCCCGTCCGCGAGGTCCTCGACCGGGTCCCCGCCCTGGTCGCCCTCGTCCACGGCCCCGACCACCGCGTCGCCTACATCAACGACGCCTATGTGACGGCCTTCGGCGTACGGCCCCTCGGCGAGCCCACCCGCGAGTCTCTCCCCGAACTCGACGAACTGGGCCTGCTCCCGCTCCTCGACCAGGTCCTGCGCAGCCGCAAGCCCCGCACCCTCAAGTCCCGCAAGGCCCCCGACGGCCGCTCCTACACCTTCACCTGCACCCCGGTGACAGAAGGCGAGAACGCGGGCGTACTGGTCTTCGCGACCGACGTCACCGACCACGCAGAGGCCGCCGAACGCCTGCGCGCCAGCGAACGCCGCCAGCGCGAGACAGCGGTCACCCTCCAGCGCTCACTGCTGCCGCAGGAACTCGAAGAACCCGACGACCTGCGCATCGCCGCCACCTACCAGCCCGGCGGCACCGAGGCGGCGGTCGGCGGCGACTGGTACGACGTCATCACCCTCGGCGGCGGCCGCACGGCCCTGGTCATCGGCGATGTGATGGGCCGGGGCGTACGTGCCGCGGCCGTCATGGGCCAACTCCGCACGGCGGTCCGCGCGTACGCCCGCCTCGACCTGCCCCCGCACGAGGTCCTGCAACTCCTCGACGGCCTGGCCACGGAGATCGACGCCAACCAGATCGCCACCTGCGTCTACGCCATCCACGACCCGAACGAGGGCCGTCTGGTGTACGCCTCCGCCGGCCACCTCCCGATCCTCGTCCGCGACGAGAGCGGAGTCGTCCTGCGCGCCGACGAACCGACCGGCCCGCCCCTCGGCACGGGCGGCTGGATGCACGCGTCGGGCTCGATCCCCCTGGGCCCCGGCTCCACGGCCGTCCTCTACACGGACGGCCTGGTCGAACGCAGGAACGAGGACCTCGACGAGGGCATCGCGGCCCTGGAGCGCGCCCTGGCCGGCGCCACGGGCACCCCCCAGGTCGTCTGCGACCGCCTGGTCCGCTCGGCGGGCGTGACGGCGGACCACGACGACGACGTGGCCGTCCTGGTCCTCCAGCACCCGGCCCGCACAGGCCCGGACAGCGACCTTTTCCGCAACGCGGCCCTGGAACTCCTCGGCGGCATCGAAGCGGCCCCACGCGCGCGTGCCTTCGCCTCCGGCGTCCTGACGAGCTGGCGCTTCCCCACCGACCTCCACGACCTCGGCGTCCTCGCGGCCAGCGAACTGGTCGCCAACTCCCTCCAGCACGGCACACCACCGATGCGTCTGCGCCTGCGCCGCACCGACCGCCGCCTGATCATCGAGGTCACCGACGGCGACGACCACCTGCCCCGCCGCCGCCGCGCGGAGCCCGGCGACGAGTCGGGCCGGGGCATCGCCATCGTCGCGACGATCGCCTCGAACTGGGGCTCACGGCGCACCCCGGGCGGAGGCAAGGCGGTCTGGTGCGAGTTCGTACTCCCCAAGGGCTCGACCTGACCCCGCTCAGGCCTCCGCGACCACCGGCTCCGCAGCAGCCCCGCCCCGGGCGACCACCCGGCTCTTCCCGAGCCACGGCTGGTCCTGTACGGCGGTGAGCTGCCGCCCCAGCCGCAGCGCGAGGAAGGTGATCCCCAGCGAGAACAGCAGGAACATCACGATGTACGGCGCGGGCAGCGAGGCCCCCAGCGGCCCGCCCACCGCCGGCCCGACGGCCAGCGCAAGCTGCTTCACCAGGGCGAAGGCGGAGTTGTACTGCCCCGCCATCCCGCTCGGAGCCAGATCGGCGACCAGCGGAGCGACGGTCGGCGACAGCATCGCCTCACCGAGCCCGAACAAGGCGTACGTCGACACGAACGCGGCCGTCGCCATCTCCTGGCTGCCGTGCCCGAGCCCGGCGTACCCGGCCAGGACCCACGCCAGGGCCCAGATCAGCCCGACACCGGCGATCACCCGGGACCGGCGCCGACGCTCGACGAACCTCAGTACGGCGAACTGCGCGACGACGATCATCAGCGTGTTGGCGGCGAGCGCCGTCCCCAGCGCGGACGTCGAGATGCCCGCGGCCTCGACCCCGTACGCACTCAGCCCCGACTCGAACTGTCCGTAGCAGGCGAAGAACAGCACAAAGCCCAGCACGGACAGCTGCACCATGGCCCGGTTGCCGAGCAGCTGCTTCCAGTTGCCCTTCGCGGACTGCGCGGGCGCGTCCTCGATGCGCGGGGAGTGCGGCATCCGCACGGTGGCCATCACGACCGCGAGCAGCACGAACACCGCAGCCTCGATCGAGAACAGCAAGGTGAAGGAGTCGACGCGCGTAGAGTCGACGAGATGGCCGCCGATGAGCCCGCCGACACCGAGCCCCAGGTTCTGCAGGAAGAACTGCATGGCAAAGGCGCGCGAGCGCGTGTCCGCCGTGGAGCAGTCCACGATCATCGTCGCGAGCGCCGGCTGCATCACGGCCTGTCCGGCGCCCAGCGCGGCCGCCGACAACAGAACGGTGGTGCTGTTGCCCGCCAGCCCCAGGCTCAGCGCTCCAACGGCGGCAGTGACCAAGGCGGCGAGCAGGACCGGCCGGGGACCGCGCCGGACGATGGCCCGTCCGGCGAACGGCAGCACGATCAGCGCGGCCACGGCAAAGACAGCGAGCACGAGCCCCGCTGTCATGGCCCCCAGTCCCCGCACCTGCGCCACATAGACGTACAGGTAGGGGACGGTGAAGCCGAGCCCGAACGCGCTGAGTGCGTTACCCACGTGGATCCGGCGCATCGCTGCGCCCATCGCCCTGGTCACGTTCACCTCTCTCAGTAGTTAGGTATGAAGACTTCGAAGCTAAACTTCGAAGCTAAACAGTACACCCAGAAGAACTTCAACGCCAAGCACGCCCGTGCCATACTTCGCCCATGGGCGACACCCCCGGCACCCTCGGCGAACCGACACTCGAAGAGCAGATCGCCGCCTATCAGCGCGAGTTCCGGGACCTCGACCCCCAGGTCGAAAAGATCGTCTCGGCCCTCTCCCGCCTGAACCGCCGCATGAACGTCGCCTACGGCCGTCAGACCTCCGCCCTCGGCATCAGCAACGCCGAGTGGGAGGTCCTCAAGGCCCTCGTCCTCTCCGGCGCCCCCTACCGGCTGGGCCCGAGCGATCTCGCGAAGCGCCTGGGTCTGACGCCGGCCGCGATGACCCACCGGATCGACCGCATGGTCGCCGAGGGCCTGGTGACCCGGGAGCGCGACGAGTCCAACCGGGTCCGGGTGATCGTGGAGCTGACCGCGGAGGGCCGCGAGAAGTGGCTCGAAGCGATGCGCCTCGCCACGGTCTTCGAGGAGGACCTCCTCCAGGACCTGTCCCTCGACGAGCGCACTGCCCTCGGCGAGGTCCTCACCCGTCTCCTCCGTAGGGTGGAACACGCCCAGCCGGACGCCGGCGGACGCCTCAGCGACCTGGACTGAGGCCTGGACCGAGGTCGCCATAAAAGATCTTGACAGGGGGTGCTTGACAGCCCCCTCCTGGATCCGTAAAGTTCTTCGGGTTGCCACGGAGCCGTAACGGTTCTGCGACAGCACCTCCGCCGCACAAGCGGCACCTCAAACCATCAGAACGATCTCCCAATGGGATTGATTTCGGCATGCCCGAATTCAATTCGATTCGGACCCGGCAGCTCGATTAGGAACTGCCGAAGGGATCCGCTAAGGTTTGAGACGTCGGAACGGCCCAACGGCCGGGAGGACAGCCCCTCTGACTGGGAGTCAGGCCCGAAAGGATCTGATAGAGTCGGAACCGCCGGAAAGGGAAACGCGAAAGCGGGAACCTGGAAAGCGCCGAGGAAATCGGATCGGGAAAC
>NZ_JBSFJW010000033.1:0-107240 GCF_053598255.1 Streptomyces sp. NPDC001157 | reverse complement strand
ACCGGCCGCAAGATCATCATCGACACGTACGGCGGCATGGCCCGCCACGGCGGCGGCGCCTTCTCCGGCAAGGACCCCTCCAAGGTCGACCGCTCCGCCGCGTACGCGATGCGCTGGGTGGCCAAGAACGTGGTCGCCGCGGGCCTCGCCTCCCGCTGCGAGGTCCAGGTCGCGTACGCCATCGGCAAGGCCGAGCCCGTCGGTCTGTTCGTCGAGACCTTCGGCACCGCCAAGATCGACCACGAGAAGATCGAGAAGGCCATCGACGAGGTCTTCGACCTGCGTCCGGCCGCGATCATCCGCGACCTCGATCTGCTCCGCCCGATCTACGCCCAGACGGCCGCCTACGGCCACTTCGGCCGTGAGCTGCCCGAGTTCACCTGGGAGAAGACGGACCGCGTGGACGCGCTGCGGAAGGCGGCGGGGCTGTAGGCTCCGCGACTCTTCCTCCGGCCCGGTTCCCTTGGGGGAGCCGGGCCTCGGTGTTCGGGCCGTAAACGGCTGGCCCGCCGTGCCGGTTGCCCCCTACGCTGATCATCTCCCGGTGCGATGGCCGCGGTTCCTTCGGTGGAGTGCGCTTTGTGCGCGCGGTGATTCTGGAAACGGTGTGCCGCTGCCGTGCCGATCTCGGGAGAGCCGACGTGGCCCGGTGCGATGGTTGCGGATACTTCTGGGTTGACCCCTCGCAGGTTCGAATCCTGCTGCCGGTTCTGGACCGGTATGGCCGAGCGGCCCAAGGCAGAAGCGCCGTACGGCGTTCGTGATCCGCGTCCGGGGTGATCTCGGGCCGGCGGCGTTGTCAGTGGGCTTTGTAAGAATGCAAGCGTGAGCAGCGAGAACGGGCCGACGGACGGCGGGGCGGAGGGTGCGCCGCCCGAGCAGCTTGCGCTCATCAGGGAGAGTGTGCGCAAGGCCGAGGTGCCCAGGGCCAAGCCGCGGACCTGGCGGGGGGCCGCGCTGGCCAAGGAGCTGCCTGTCGCCCGGGTGCTGGTCGACAAGGGGGTGCTGCATCTTGACCGGTATTTCGACTATGCGGTGCCGGAGGAGCTCGATGCCGATGCTCAGCCCGGTGTGCGGGTGCGGGTGCGCTTCGGGGCCGGGCGGCATCGGGTGCGGGACGGGCGGCGCGAGGGCGGCGGGCTGATCGACGGGTTTCTTGTCGAGAGGCTCGCGGAGTCCGACTACTCCGGGCCGCTCGCAGCGCTGGCCCAGGTCGTTTCGCCAGAGCGGGTGTTGAGCGAGGAGCTGCTGGGGCTGTCGCGGGCCGTCGCCGATCGCTATGCGGGAAGTCTTGCCGATGTGCTCCAGCTCGCCGTTCCGCCGCGCAGTGCGCGGGCCGAGCAGCGGCCCTCGCCCGAGCCCCTGCCGCCGCCGGCGATGCCGGAGGCGGGCTCCTGGGTGCGGTACGAGCGGGGGGCCGCGTTTCTTGAGTCGCTTGCATCGGGGGGTGCGCCGCGCGCGGTGTGGAATGCGCTGCCAGGGGCCGAGTGGAGCGACGAACTTGCGCGGGCCGTGGCGGCGACGCTGGTCTCCGGGCGCGGTGCGCTCGTGGTGCTGCCCGACGGACGGGCGGTGGCACGGGTCGATGCCGCGCTGACCGCGTTGCTGGGGGAGGGGCGGCATGCGGTGCTCACCGCCGACGCCGGACCCGAGAAGCGGTACCGGGAGTGGCTCGCGGTGCGGCGGGGAGCCGTCCGGGCCGTCATCGGGACCCGGGCCGCCATGTTCGCGCCGGTTCAGGACCTCGGCCTCGTCGCCATCTGGGACGACGGGGACGACAGCCACAGCGAGCAGCACGCGCCCCAGCCGCATGCGAGGGAGGTGCTGCTGCTGCGGGCCGCGCAGGACAAGTGCGGTTTCCTGCTGGGCAGTTGGAGCTGCACCGTCGAGGCGGCACAGCTGGTCGAGACCGGCTGGGCCCGGCCGCTCGTCGCCGGGCGGGAGCAGGTGAGGAGGGCTGCACCGCTGGTGCGGACCGTGGGGGACGCGGACCTCGCGCGGGACGAGGCGGCGCGGGCCGCCCGGTTGCCGACCCTTGCCTGGCAGGCCGTGAGGGAGGGGCTGAGGCAGGGGCCGGTGCTTGTACAGGTGCCCCGGCGGGGCTACGTCCCTCGGATGGCGTGCGCCAACTGCCGGGCGCCCGCGCGGTGTCGGCACTGCTCCGGCCCGTTGGCGGGACAGGAGGCCGGGGCCGCACTGCGGTGCGCGTGGTGCGGGCGGGACGAGAGCGGCTGGCACTGTCCGGAGTGCGGCGGATTCCGGTTGCGCGCGCAGGTCGTGGGGGCGCGGCGCACCGCCGAGGAACTGGGGCGGGCGTTTCCCGCCGTTCCGGTGCGGACTTCCGGGCGTGAGCATGTGCTGGACACCGTGCCGGGCGCGCCCGCGCTGGTCGTGAGCACACCCGGCGCTGAGCCCGTCGCGGAGGGCGGCTACGCGGCGGCCCTGCTGCTGGACGGCTGGGCGATGCTGAGCCGGCCCGACCTGCGCGCCGGCGAGGACGCGCTGCGGCGCTGGCTCGCGGCCGCCGCGCTCGTCCGGCCGCAAAGCGCCGGCGGCACCGTGGTGGTCGTCGCCGAGCCGACGCTGCGGCCCGTACAGGCGCTGGTGCGGTGGGATCCCGTCGGGCATGCGGTGCGGGAGCTCGCCGAGCGGGCCGAGCTGGGCTTTCCACCGGTGTCACGGATGGCGGCGGTCTCCGGCGACGGCGAGGCGGTCGCCGAATTCCTGCGCACGGCCGAACTGCCCCGCGAGGCCGAGGTGCTGGGACCCGTGCCGCTGCCGGTCACGGAAGTCGGACGGCCGCGGCGGGCGGGAGCGCCTCCGCCCGGGGAGCACTGGGAGCGGGCACTGGTTCGGGTACCACCGGGGCGCGGAGCCGCACTGGCCTCGGCACTGAAGGCCGCGCAGGCTGCGCGGATGGCACGGGGGGCCGGAGAGGCCCTGGTCCGGGTGCGGATCGATCCGCCTGACATCGGGTGAGACGGTTGGGCGCCGGGGCCGCTGGACGTCGAGTGCAGCGGCCGGTGGCGCGCGTGGTCCGACAGCGGGTGAAACCGCGTGACGTCGGTGGTGTCGCCGGACAGCGACTGAGACTGCGTGGCTCGGGTCGGGTGGCCGTCGGACATGGGGCGAGACCGTGGGATGTCGGGTGCGCCCGGCCCGAGGGGGCCGCTTCCGGCTCTCCGAGTCGTGCTCCGACGTGCGTCTGCCCTCCCGGGGCCGTCCGGGAGGGCAGGGGGAGAGGTGGTTCAGCCGTTGCGGGGGCCGGGGAAGGCCGTTGGCCTGGCCTCGTCGCGGAGGGACGGGCTGCCGGCGGTCGGCTGGGTCGGCATGGAGCGCGCGGCCGGGACCGTCGGTACCGTCGGGATGCCGGTGGTCACGCCGACCGCCCGGGAGCCCGCCGGCTCGGTGGCCCGCTCGGTCTCGGCGGCCGCCTGGGCCGCGGCGCGACGGGCGCCGTAACGGCGGTGGACCGCCTGCTTGGTGACCCCGAGTGCGGAACCCACCGCGTCCCACGAGAAGCCGAGGGAGCGGTCGAAATCGACCGCAGCCGTGACCAGGGTCTCGACACTGTCCCGCAGCTCCTGCGCGAGACGGACCGTCGGGGCGGGAGCGCGTCCGTACACGACGAAGCCCGTGGAGGGGCCGGAGCGGCGCGGGCGGTAGACATTGCCCAACTGTGCGGTGAGCGTGCGCAGTGCGTCCACCTGCCGGCGGACCCGCTCGATGTCCCGCACCAGCAAGTGCAGGCTGGCCCGAGCCTGGGCGTCGTGGGTTGCGTGGTCGGCCATGAACAAGCCTCTCGAACCGGCGTTGAAAAGGATCCGGGCCGCGCGATTGCGGCCCGTTGTGGTCAACTCTTTCTTGACCAACGTGTTTTTGCTTCGGGGGTCACGGTCTGGGGGCGTAGGGGCATATGCGTACGCCCCCCGCGGTGCTGATTCGCGCCTCTCGTCGCGTCCCTCGGCCGCAGACGTGGAGCTTTCCGGGCGTGGTCATAGACTTGTGCGTTGCCGCAACAGCCCCCGCCCGAGAGGCCCCGCCCACCCATGAAGCTCGTCTTCGCCGGTACCCCCGAGGTCGCCGTTCCCGCTCTGGACGCTCTCATCGCCTCCGGGCGGCACGAGGTGGCCGCCGTCGTCACGCGGCCGGACGCGCCGGCCGGGCGGGGGCGCAGGCTGGTCGCCTCGCCCGTGGCGCAGCGGGCGCAGGAGGCCGGGATCGAGGTACTGAGGCCGCTCAAGCCGCGGGACCCGGAGTTCCTGGAGCGGCTGCGGGAGATCGGCCCCGACTGCTGTCCCGTCGTCGCCTACGGCGCCCTGCTGCCCCGCGTCGCCCTCGACGTCCCCGCCCACGGCTGGGTCAATCTGCACTTCTCGCTGCTGCCTGCCTGGCGGGGAGCGGCGCCTGTGCAGCACTCCATCATGGCGGGGGACGAGATCACGGGGGCCTCCACCTTCCTCATCGAGGAAGGGCTCGACTCCGGGCCCGTCTACGGCACCGTCACCGAGGAGATCCGGCACACCGACACCAGCGGCGACCTGCTGACCCGGCTCGCCTTCGCCGGTGCGGGGCTGCTCGCCGCGACCATGGACGGCATCGAGGACGGCACGCTGAAGGCCGTACCGCAGCCGAACGAGGGCATCACCCTCGCCCCGAAGATCACCGTCGAGGACGCCCAGGTCGACTGGGCCACCCCGGCCCTGCGCGTCGACCGCGTGGTGCGCGGCTGCACCCCGGCGCCCGGCGCCTGGACCACCTTCCGCGGCGAGCGGCTCAAGCTCATCCAGGTCGCGCCCGCGCCGGACCGGGCCGACCTCGCACCGGCGCAGCTGGCCGTGGGCAAGAACAGCGTCCACGTCGGCACCGGTTCGCACGCCGTCGAGCTGCTCTGGGTGCAGGCCCAGGGCAAGAAGCCGATGCGGGCGGCGGACTGGGCGCGCGGGGTGCGGATCGCGGACGGGGAGGCCCTCGGCGGGTAGCAAGGGGGAGGTGCCCGGCGGGTGGCGGGGGGACGAGCGGGACGTACCCTTGGGGCGTATCCACATCAGACATCCGGAGCACTTTTTTCGTGAGCGACACCTCCCGCAAGCCCGGCAAGCCCTACCGCCGGCCCAAGAAGGACCCCGTCCGCATCCTCGCCTTCGAGGCGCTGAGGGCCGTGGACGAGCGGGACGCGTATGCCAACCTCGTGCTGCCGCCCCTGCTGCGCAAGGCGCGGGAGAGGGGCGACTTCGACGGGCGGGACGCGGCGCTCGCCACCGAGCTGGTGTACGGGACGCTGCGGCGGCAGGGGACGTACGACGCCGTCATCTCCGCCTGCGTGGACCGGCCGTTGCGCGAGGTCGACCCGCCGGTCCTTGATGTGCTGAGTCTCGGTGCGCATCAGCTGCTCGGGACGCGGATTCCGACCCATGCCGCGGTGTCCGCCTCCGTCGAGCTGGCCCGGGTCGTACTCGGGGACGGGCGGGCCAAGTTCGTCAACGCCGTGCTGCGGAAGGTCGCGCAGGACGACCTGGAGACCTGGATCGAGCGCGTGGCGCCGCCCTACGACGACGACCCCGAGGACCACCTGGCCGTCGTGCACTCGCATCCGCGCTGGGTCGTCTCCGCGCTGTGGGATTCGCTCGGCGGCGGCCGGGCCGGTATCGAGCGGCTGCTGGAGGCGGACAACGAGCGGCCCGAGGTGACCCTGGTCGCGCGGCCCGGGCGGGCCACGACCGAGGAGTTGCTCCGGGAGGAGGCCGCCGTCGCGGGGCGCTGGTCGCCGTATGCCGTGCGGCTCTCCGAAGGCGGTGAGCCCGGCGCGATCGAGGCCGTACGGGACGGCCGCGCGGGCGTGCAGGACGAAGGCAGTCAGCTCGTCGCCCTGGCGCTGGCCAATGCTCCGCTGGACGGGCCGGACGAGAAGTGGCTCGACGGATGCGCCGGACCCGGCGGCAAGGCGGCGCTGCTCGGGGCGCTGGCCGCCGAGCGGGGGGCGACGCTGCTCGCCTCCGAGAAGCAGCCGCACCGGGCCGGCCTGGTGGCGAAGGCCCTGCGCGGCAACCCCGGGCCGTATCAGGTCATCGCCGCGGACGGCACCCGCCCGCCGTGGCGGCCCGGCTCCTTCGACCGCGTCCTGATGGACGTGCCCTGCACCGGGCTCGGCGCACTGCGCCGGCGGCCCGAGGCGCGCTGGCGGCGCCGTCCCGAGGACCTGGACGGCTTCGGGCCGCTGCAGCGCGCCCTGCTGCGCACCGCGCTGGACGCGGTGCGGGTCGGCGGTGTCGTCGGCTACGCCACCTGCTCGCCGCACCTCGCCGAGACCAGGGCCGTCGTGGACGACCTGCTCAAGCAGCACCCAGACGCCGAGCTGATCGACGCGCGCCCCCTGCTGCCGGGCGTACCGGACCTCGGCGACGGCCCCGACGTACAGCTGTGGCCGCATCTGCACGGGACCGACGCCATGTATCTGGCGCTCATCCGGAGGACCGGCTGACGTCGCGCCGAGTGCCGTCACAACATCCTATGAACGTCTCAGGTCTGGACCGGCGCGAACAAACGTGCCCGGACATGGCAGGCTTGGGTCATGGCCGTGCAGATCAACCCCAGCATCCTGTCCGCCGACTTCGCCCGCCTCGCGGACGAGGCGAAGGCGGTCGAAGGAGCCGACTGGCTCCACGTCGACGTCATGGACAACCATTTCGTCCCGAACCTCACGCTCGGCGTGCCGGTCGTAGAGTCCCTGGCCCGTGCGACGGACACCCCGCTGGACTGCCATCTGATGATCGAGGCCCCCGATCGCTGGGCCCCGCAGTACGTCGAAGCGGGGGCCTCCTCCGTCACCTTCCACGTCGAGGCGGCCGCCGCGCCGGTCCGGCTCGCCCGGGAGATCCGGGCCAAGGGTGCCCGCGCCTCCATGGCCCTGAAGCCCGCCACGCCCATCGAGCCGTACGAGGACCTGCTCCCCGAGCTCGACATGCTGCTGATCATGACGGTTGAGCCGGGCTTCGGCGGGCAGGCGTTCCTCGACATCATGCTTCCGAAGATCCGCCGCACCCGCGAGCTGATCAGCAAGCACGGCCTCGAACTGTGGCTCCAGGTGGACGGCGGAGTCTCCGCCTCCACCATCGAGCGCTGCGCCGAGGCCGGGGCGGACGTCTTCGTCGCGGGTTCGGCGGTGTATGGAGCGGAGGACCCGGCGCACGCGGTACGTGCACTGCGCACCCAGGCGGAGACGGTGACCGCCCAGGCGAGCTGGGCGTGCGACCACTGAGCCAAGACAACGTGAACGGCGCCCATCAGGGCGGATCAAGCGCGCCGAATCTGCAAGGATGAACGGCGAATCCAGAGTGTGAACAGCAGTGAGGAGATCGCCGTGTCGGGTATGTCGGCGGGCCGGTCAGCAGTGCGGATGGGACCCGCTGAGCTGGTGCAGGCGGCGGCCATGGCCCGCCGCTTCTACCTCGAGGGCAAGTCCAAGATCCAGATCGCGGAGGAGTTCGGCGTCAGCCGCTTCAAGGTGGCCCGGGTGCTGGAGACCGCTCTCGAACGGGATCTCGTACGCATCGAGATCCGCGTCCCGGCCGAGCTGGACGCGGAGCGCTCGGACGCGCTGCGCGCCCGCTACGGACTCAGGCACGCCGTCGTGGTGGAGTCCCCGGCCGAGGCCGAGGAGACCCCCGATCCGGAGAACCTCGGTGAGGTGGCCGCCGACCTGCTCGGCGAACTCGTCAACGAGGGCGATGTGCTGGGCCTTGCCTGGGGCCGCTCCACCATCCACATGGCCGCGGCACTGGACCGGCTGCCGCCGTGCACGGTGGTGCAGTTGACGGGCGTGTACGACGCCGGGACCGCCGAGCGCGGCTCCGTGGAGGCCGTGCGCCGCGCCGCTCAGGTCTCCGGCGGCGACGCCCACCCCATCTACGCGCCGATGCTGCTGCCGGACGCGGCGACCGCGGCAGCGCTTCGCAACCAGACCGGGATCGCCCGGGCCTTCGAGTACTTCGACAAGGTCACGGTCGCCTGCGTCTCCATCGGCTCCTGGGAGCCCGGCATCTCGACGGTGCACGACATGCTCAGCGACGAGGAGCGCGCGCACTACGCCTCGCTCGGTGTCGCCGCCGAGATGTCCGCGCACCTCTTCGACGGCCAGGGCCGCCGGGTCGGCCGGGACCTCGGCGAGCGGTGCATCACCGTCAAGGCCGACCAGCTCCGCCGTATCCCCGAGGTCGTCGCGATCGCGGGCGGGGCGCGCAAGGCGTCCGCCATCGACGCGGTGCTGCGCTCCGGGCTCGTCACCAGCCTGGTGACGGACACGTCGGCCGCGGACGTCCTGATGACGGCGGGCGCGACGCCGAAGCCGGCGCTCAACAGGGCCGACCCGGACGGCCTCTGACAGATGGTCAGGAGAATGGTCGCGACTCGTTCAGGGCGGTACTGAGATGGCGGAAATCGTGGTCACGCTGGACCTCGACGGGGTCACGGACAAGGCGGGGCTGATGGACCGGTGCGCCCGGGACCTGCGGCTGCCGGACTATTTCGGCCGCAACTGGGATGCGCTGGCGGACGTCCTCTCCGACACCGGATTGTGGCCCGAGGGTGCCGCCGAGCAGGGGCTGCTGGTCGTCGTCCGGAACTGGCAGGGGTACGCCAGGGCGAGCCCGCGGGAGTGGGAGACGGCGCAGGAGGTGTTCGCCGAGGAGACGGGCCGGACGCCGGAGCTCTCCGTGGCGCTGGCTCTCGGAGGCGAGGCGCGATAGTGCTTGGAGGTTCCTCCGAAGGACCCTCTGACCAGCCTGGATGATCTGCCCGTGCATCGCATTCCGGTCGACATGGGACAATGAAGTACGTGCTCTTCTCCCCTGGCTGACCTGTCCGGGGGCCACCTCTGATCGACTGGGATGTGCAGCACGTGCGTTTCCTCAACGACATCCAGCCCGCGTACGACCTGACGTACGACGACGTCTTCATGGTCCCGAGCCGCAGTGCGGTCGGCTCGCGGCAGGGTGTGGACCTCAGCTCCCCGGACGGCTCGGGCACCACGATCCCGCTGGTCGTCGCCAACATGACCGCCATCGCCGGTCGCCGCATGGCCGAGACGATGGCCCGGCGCGGTGGCCTCGTCGTCATCCCCCAGGACATCCCGATCGAGGTCGTCACCGAGGTCGTCTCCTGGGTGAAGAGCCGCCACCACGTCCTGGACACCCCGATCGTGCTGGCCCCGCACCAGACCGTCGCGGACGCGCTGGCCCTGCTGCCCAAGCGTGCACACAACGCCGGAGTGGTCGTCGACGAGGACGGCCGGCCGGTCGGCGTCGTCACCGACCAGGACCTGACCGGCGTGGACCGCTTCACGCAGCTCGAGGTCGTCATGTCCCGGGATCTGCTCCTCCTGGACGCGGACATCGACCCGCGTGAGGCGTTCAACCGGCTCGACCACGCCAACCGCCGCTACGCGCCCGCAGTCGACAAGGACGGCAGGCTCGCCGGCATCCTCACCCGCAAGGGCGCCCTGCGCGCCACGCTGTACACGCCCGCCACCGACGCGCAGGGCAGGCTGCGCGTCGCCGCCGCCGTCGGCATCAACGGCGATGTCGCGGGCAAGGCCAAGCAGCTGCTCGACGCGGGCGTGGACACGCTCGTCATCGACACGGCGCACGGCCACCAGGAGTCGATGATCAGCGCGATCAAGGTGGTGCGCGCCCTCGACCCCCGGGTACCGATCGTCGCCGGCAACATCGTCGCCGCCGAGGGTGTGCGCGACCTGATCGAGGCGGGCGCGGACATCATCAAGGTCGGCGTCGGCCCGGGCGCGATGTGCACCACCCGCATGATGACCGGCGTCGGCCGCCCGCAGTTCTCCGCGGTCCTGGAGTGCGCGGCCGAGGCGAAGAAGTACGGCAAGCACGTGTGGGCCGACGGCGGTGTCCGTCACCCGCGCGATGTCGCCATGGCGCTGGCGGCCGGTGCGTCGAACGTGATGATCGGGTCGTGGTTCGCGGGGACCTACGAGTCCCCCGGTGACCTCCAGCAGGACGCCAACGGCCGTCTGTACAAGGAGTCGTTCGGCATGGCCTCCGCGCGTGCCGTGCGCAACCGTACGTCGGAGGAGTCGGCGTACGACCGCGCCCGCAAGGCGCTGTTCGAGGAGGGCATCTCCACCTCCCGCATGTTCCTCGACCCGGCCCGTCCCGGCGTGGAGGACCTGATCGACTCGATCATCGCGGGCGTCCGCTCCTCCTGCACCTACGCCGGTGCGGGCTCCCTGGAGGAGTTCGCCGAGAAGGCCGTGGTCGGCATCCAGAGCGCTGCCGGCTATGCGGAGGGCAAGCCGCTGCACGCCAGCTGGAGCTGAGCGAAGTGCCCTGCCGACGGCCCCCGTTGAAAATCGGGGGCCGTCGGCACGCCCGGGCTCTACCGTCGGATGCATGGAGATCACCGTCTGCCGGGCCGCCGATGTGGCGCTGCTCGACGAGCACATGCCCTCGCCGGGACTCACCTCCTTCCACGCCCGGCGCTTCGCCCGGCAGGAGGCGGGGGACTGCACCTACCTGGTCGCCTGGCTGGAGGGCCGGCCCGTAGGGCACACGGAGATGCGCTGGACCGGCTGCGAGGCGCCCGAAGTCGCCGTGGACTGCCCCGAGATCGGCGGGTTGAACGTCTGGCCCGAGCAGCTCCGCTCGCGCGGGATCGGCACCCAACTGATCCGAGCGGCTGAGGAGTTGGCCCGGGAGCGGGCCCTGCCGGTGGTCGGCATCGGCGTCGGACGGGACAACCCGCGCGCGGCCGCGTTGTACGCGCGACTCGGGTACCGCCCGGTGGCGGACTACCTCGACCGCTACACGTACGTCGACGTGGACGGCGCCGAGCGCGAGTGCGTCGAGGCCTGCACCTTCATGGTCAGGGAGTTGCGCTGAGCGGCCGTACGCAACGCTCGAAAGCCCCTGCGCAACGACCACCCGCCCCCCTGCGATGAACGCAATGATCTTGCAGCCATGCGCAAGGTTGCTGCATTTCGCCTGCGAAGGAATGGCCCGTAGGGTCGTGCCCTGTACGTGGCGTGGCAGGGACCCCGCTCGGTGGGTTCCTGTTCGCGCGGGGGTGCCGCCGGTCCCCGCCGCGCTGACCGCAGTGACGAAGGAGTCAGCGCGTGCTCGATCAAGGCGCACCCCCGCAAGGCCGCACCACCAACGCCCGAACGTCCCCGGGCGTCGGTGCGCGCCTCATGCGTCGCAAGCCGGTGGAACGCCTGGTCGCGGAGGGCGGCCAGGGTGAGGGAGGCGCCCTGCGCCGCTCCCTCGGCCTGTGGCAGCTCACCATGATCAGCATCGGTGCGACCCTCGGCACCGGCATCTTCGTGGTCCTCGGCGAGGCCGTGCCCAAGGCCGGTCCCGCCGTCACGCTGTCCTTCGTGATCGCCGGTCTGACCGCGCTCTTCTCGGCCCTCTCGTACGCCGAGCTGGCGGGCACCATCCCGGTCGCCGGGTCCTCGTACTCGTATGCATACGCAACGATGGGTGAGCTGATCGCCTGGATCTGCGGCTGGTGTCTGGTCCTGGAGTACGGCGTCTCGGTCGCCGCCGTGGCCGTCGGCTGGGGCGAGTACCTCAACGAGCTGCTGGACGGGACCATGGGCGTCACCATCCCGGACGCCCTCTCCGCCCCGCCCGGCGACGGCGGCGTCTTCAACCTGCCCGCGCTGATCGTGGTCCTGCTGGCCATGGCGTTCCTGCTGGGCGGCGCCCGCGAGTCCGCCCGGGCCAACACGATCATGGTCTGTGTGAAGATCGCGGCGCTGGTGCTGTTCTGCGCCATCGGCATCCAGGGCTTCAGGTCCGGGAACTACGAGCACTTCATGCCGCTCGGCATGGCGGGCGTGAGCGCCGCCGGCGCCACGCTCTTCTTCTCCTACATCGGCTTCGACGCCGCCTCCACCGCGGGTGAGGAGGCCAAGAACGCCCAGCGTGACCTGCCGCGGGCCATCATGCTGTCGCTGGTGATCGTCACCGCGCTGTACGTCCTCGTCGCAGCCGTCGCCGTGGGCGCCAAGCCCTGGCGGCGGTTCAACGACTCGGAGGCCGCGCTCGCCCAGATCATGCGCGACGTCACCGGCCAGTCCTTCTGGGGCACCCTGCTCGCCGCCTGCGCGGTCATCGCCATCGCGAGCGTCGTGCTGACCGTGCTCTACGGCCAGACCCGCATCCTCTTCGCGATGTCCAGGGACGGGCTCGTCCCCAAGGTGTTCGGCAAGGTCCACCCGAAGAGCGGCGCGCCCCGGGCCAACACGGTCATCGTCTCCCTGTTCTGCGGAGTCCTCGCCGCCGCGATCCCGCTCGGCCAGCTCGCCGACGCCACCAGCATCGGGACGCTCTTCGCCTTCGCCCTGGTCAACATCGCGGTGGTCGTGCTGCGCCGGACCCGCCCGGGCATGCCCCGCACCTTCCGTGTCCCGCTGTCGCCGGTCCTGCCTGCCCTGGGCTTCGCGTTCTGCGTCTGGATGATGGGCAGCCTGTCCGCCGTCACCTGGGTGGTCTTCGGGGCCTGGATGGCGGTCGGGCTCGTGTTCTACTTCGGGTACGGCTATCGCCGCTCCCGCCTTGCCACGCGAGAAGAACTCGCGACTCCAGAAGTACTCGCGACTCCAGAGAAGTGAACCACCAGCAGTGCTGAACGATCTCGACGAACGCATCGTGCACGCCCTCGCCGAGGACGCCCGCCGTTCCTACGCGGACATCGGGCAGCTCGTCGGCCTCTCCGCGCCCGCCGTGAAGCGGCGCGTGGACCGGCTGCGCGCCACCGGGGCCATCACCGGCTTCACCGTACGGGTGGACCCGGGCGCGCTCGGCTGGGAGACCGAGGGGTTCGTCGAGATCTACTGCCGGCACAACACCTCGCCGGAGACCATCCGGCGGGGCCTGGAGCGCTACCAGGAGGTCGTGGCCGCCTCCACGGTCACCGGTGACGCGGACGCGATCGTCCAGGTCTTCGCCTCCGACATGCGGCACTTCGAACGGGTCCTGGAGCGCATCGCCGGGGAGCCGTTCGTCGAGCGCACCAAGTCCGTGCTGGTGCTGTCCCCGCTGCTGCGCCGCTTCTCGTCGGGGTCACCGACATAATCACCGGACGGAATCGCCGCACGCGCCTACCATCGGTGCCATGACCTGGCGACATTGATCCACCAGCCGTGCCTCCCGAGGGCCGCCTCGGACGCCGTACCTCCGGCATCCGATCCGTCCCTGCGGGAAGGCCTCATGACACTCTCACCTGCGCGCGTGCCCGTCACCACCGGCGTCCGCCGCCTCACGGCCACGCTGTACGGCTACGCGTTCCTCGACGACTTCGTCCTGCTCTACCCGGTGTACGCGCTGCTGTTCAGCGACACCGGTCTGTCCGTCTGGCAGATCTCCTCCCTCTTCGCCCTCTGGTCCCTCACCGGCGTGCTGCTGGAGGTGCCCTCCGGCGCCTGGGCCGACGCCGTCTCCCGGCGGCTGCTGCTCTGGCTCGGCCCGCTGCTCACCGCGGCCGGCTTCACCTTGTGGGTACTCACCCCGTCGTACTGGGCCTTCGCCCTGGGCTTCGTCCTGTGGGGCGCGCGCGGAGCGCTCGGCTCCGGCGCGTTGGAGGCGCTGGTGTACGAGGAACTGGAACGGCTCGGGGAGGCCGAGCGGTACGCCAGGATCATGGGCCGGGCACGGGCTGCCGGACATGTCGCGATCATGGCGGCCATGGCGCTCGCCGGCCCCGTGTTCGCCTGGGGCGGCTACCCCGCCGTCGGAGCGGCGAGCGTGCTGGCCTGCCTGGCGAGCGCTGCGACGGCGACGCGGTTCCCGGAGGACCGGGCGGCGCCGAAGGCCGAGGCGGAGGACTGGTCCACGACCCTTCGGGAGGGGCTCGCCGCGGTCCGCCGCGACCGGTCGCTGCGCGGAGCGCTCCTGCTCGTTCCGGCGGTGGCGGCCGTGTGGGAGGCGCTCGACGAGTACACGCCGCTGCTGGTCCGGGACACCGGCGTGGCGGAGACGACGGTCCCCTATCTGCTCCTGCTGATCTGGGCGGGAGCGACCGCCGGTGGCCTGCTGGCCGGGCCCTGGGAGCGCATGGGTACGGCAGGGCTGGCGGCGGTCCTCGCGGCGGCCGCCCTCGCCATGGCCCTGGGCGCCGCGGCCCGTACCCCCGCCGCCCTGGGCCTGCTGGCGCTCGCCTTCGGCGGCTTCCAGCTGGCGACCGTACTGGCCGACGTCCGCCTCCAGCAGCGCATCGACGACACCCGCCGGGCCACCCTGACCTCGGTCGCGGGCCTGGGCAGCGACCTCGCCACGGTCGCGGCGTACGGCGTCTACGCGGTGATCCAGACGAGAGCCGCGCACAGCACCGCGTTCGCGCTGTTCGCGGTGCCGTATCTGGTGACGGCGATGCTGCTGGTGCTCAGGAGGCCATTGCGGTCCCGGCGGAGCATCCCATAGGTTGTGCGGCGTCGTTACCGACAAGTAGCACTGGCGAGTAACTCCAGGGGGAGAGCATGCGCCGGTTCATCGGCCGTCCCACCACGGTCCGCGCCCGGATCGTCGCGCTCGCGCTCGCTCCCGTGCTGGCCCTGCTGGTGCTGTGGAGCTTCGCCATGGTGTCGGTCACCGGGGAACTGCGCGCGCTGGTCCGGGTGCAGGGGGTCTACGAGGAGTTCGGGACCCCCGTCGACACGGCGATCGGGCAGATCCAGATCGAACGGCGGCTCTCCGCCGCGTACTTGGGCACGGACCGCCGTACGCCCCCCGTCGCCGGGCTGCTGGAGCAGCAGCGCCGCACGGACCGGGCCTTGGACGCCATGCGCGACGCGGTCCGGGCCGGGAACCGGGACCGGCTCTCCGGGCGGCAGCGCCGGTCGCTGGACGCCATGGTCACGGCGGTCGGCAGGCTGGAGGGGCTGCGCGAGCGGGTGCTGTCCCGGGACATCTCCTGGGACCGGGCCGTGAGCGAGTACAACGCCCTGGTGGAACCCGGCTTCGACGTCGAGTCCACACTCACCGCCCTGCAGGCCGGACAGCTCGCGCGGGAGGCCCAGGTGGTCGTCGAGCTGGTCCGGGTACGGGAGTTCGTGTCGAGGGAGGACGCGCTGGTCGCCGGAGCGCGGGCCGCCGGGACGCTCACCGACCGGCAGTACGACACCCTCACGGCGGCCATCGAGGACCGGCGGGTCTTCGAACGGACGTATGTTCCCGACCTGCCGGGCGACTCGCGGAAGCTGTTCGAGGATTTCCAGCGCGGGCAACTGCACCGCACGTTGGTGAGGAGCGAGGACGCGCTGCTGCGGGCAGGAGCATCGGGCGCGGCGGACGCCGTCGCGGCCGACTCCTGGCGCTCCACCACCGACCGGGCGGTCAAGCAGTACATGCGGCTGTGCACCCGGTCCGCCATGAACTCCGCCGGGCGCGGGCGGGAGTTCGCCTACCAGGAGCTGGCCAGAGCCGCCGCGGTGGGAGTGGTCGGGCTGGCTGCCGTAGGGCTGTCGCTGTGGTTCGCGGTGCGGGGCGCCCGTCGGATCTCGCGGCGGCTGGAGACGCTGCGGGATGCCGCCGATCTGCTGGCCACCCGCCAACTTCCCGACGTCATGGCCAGGTTGAGTGCGGGCGAGGAGGTGGACGCGGTCACGGAGGCGCCGCCGCTCGCGGACGGGGAGGCGGGTGCCGACGAGATCGGCGACGTGGGGCGGTCCTTCAACGCCGCACGCCTTGCGGCCGTCGAGGCGGCCGTGCAGCAGGCGAACCTGCGCCGCGGGCTCTCCGCGGTGCTGCTCAACATCGCCCGCCGTAACCAGTCGCTCGTGCACCGGCAGCTGAAGCTCGTCGACACGCTGGAACGGCGCACGGACGACCCGGACGTTCTGGAACAGCTCTTCCGTATCGACCATCTCACCACCCGGATGCGGCGCCATGCCGAGAACCTGATCGTCCTCTCCGGCTCGGCGCCCGGCCGCCGATGGCGGCGCCCGGTGCCCGTCGCCGACGTCGTCGCCTCCGCCGTCGGTGAGATCGAGGCGTACGCCCGGGTCGAGGTGCCGCCGATGCCCCCGGTGGGCGTCGCGGCGGACGCCGTGGCCGACGTCGTGCACCTGATCGCCGAGCTCGTCGAGAACGCCACGGTGTTCTCGCCGCCGGACACCCGCGTGACCATGCGCGCTGCACGGGCCGACGGCGGCTTCGTCCTGCAGATCGACGACCGAGGGCTCGGGTTCGACGCCGGGCAGCTGGCGGAGGCGGAGCGGACGATCAGGAATCCGGGCGGCTTCGACCCGACCCGGCACGACAGGCTCGGGCTGTACGTCGTGGGCCGCCTCGCCGCCCGGCACGGGATCGAGGTGGCGTTCGGCCCGTCGCCGTACGGCGGGACGACGGCGGTGGTGACCCTGCCGGAGGCGGTGCTGGCGGAGGAGGCCGTGCCGGCGCGGGCTGCCCTGCCGTGAGCGACGAGCACTGGTACGAGGACGAGACGGGGGCGATGGTGCGGCCGTACACCGTCACGCGGGGGCGGACCCGGCCGTCCGAGCGCCATCGCATCGATCTGATGGCGCAGGTCACTGCCGTGGAGGGGGAGGGGCGGGCGGGAGTCGACCATGCCGGGGCGGCCCTGCTCTACCTGGTGCGTCGTCGGTCTCGGCCGGTTGTCGAGCTTGCCGCGGATGCGGATCTGCCGCTGACGGTGGTGCGGGTGCTGCTCGGTGATTTGGCCGAGGCCGGGCTTGTGCGGGTCGATGCGCCGCGGCGCGTGCATGCGGGCGGGGCCGCGGGTGATCCCGCATTGCTGCGGGAGATCATTGAGCGGTTGCGGCAGCTTTAGCACCGGGCGGGACTGTTGGTTGTCTGCGGGTGCGTTGTGGCTTGTCGCGCCCGCGCGGCGGAGCCGCATGTCGACACAGCCCCGCGCCCCTGTCGGGGCGCTGCAGGAACCCGGTGGCTCAAGAGCGCAACGAATCGCCGTCGGACGGGCTCGGTACGCAACGAACTGCTCACTGGCGCGCAACGGGTTCTTCTTGCTGGGCGCAGCCCCGCGACCGTACCGTCTAAGTGGCCCCCGAATCCCTCCGTACCGCTGAGGAACACGCATGCGCACCGCCCTGCTCCAGAGCTCCGGTCGTCCCGGGTCCGTTGCCGAGAACCTCAAGGTGCTCGACGCGGCCGCCGGGCGGGCCGCTGCCGCGGGTGCCCTGCTGCTGGTCGCGCCGGAGATGTTCCTGACCGGGTACGCGATCGGCGACGGCATCGGACGCCTCGCCGAGCCGGCCGACGGTGAGTCCGCGGACGTGATCGCCGACATCGCCGGGCGGCACGGGCTCGCGATCGCGTACGGGTATCCGGAGCGGGAGGGCGAGACCGTCTTCAACTCCGCCCAGCTGATCTCCGCCGAGGGCATCCGTCTCGCGAACTACCGCAAGACCCATCTCTTCGGCCGCTTCGAGCGCGACCACTTCACGCCCGGCGGGCAGCCGGTCGTCCAGGCCGAGCTCGGCGGGCTCACCGTCGGCCTCATGATCTGCTACGACGTCGAGTTCCCGGAGAACGTCCGCGCCCACGCCCTGGCCGGCACCGACCTCCTCGTCGTGCCGACGGCGCAGATGCACCCGTTCCAGTTCGTCGCCGAGTCGATGATCCCGGTGCGCGCCTTCGAGAACCAGATGTACGTCGCGTACGTCAACCGGGTCGGTCAGGAAGGGGAGTTCGACTTCGTCGGCCTCTCCGCGCTGGCCGGTCCCGACGGGGTCGCCCGCGCCCGCGCCGGACGCGGCGAGGAACTGGTGTTCGCCGACGCCGACCCCGCCTTCCTCGCCGCCTCCCGCGAGGCGAACCCGTACCTGAAGGACCGCCGTCCCGGCCTCTACGGGTCCCTCGTCTGAACCCCTCACCCCGTACTCGTATTTTCCGTGCAAGGAGTCCGTACCCCATGACGTCCACCGTGCCCAACGCCGTCGAGCACGCAGACGAGCAGCAGCTGCCGCCGATCACCATGTTCGGCCCGGACTTCCCGTACGCGTACGACGACTTCCTCGCCCACCCGGCGGGTCTCGGCCAGATACCGGCGACCGAGCACGGCTCCGAGGTCGCGGTCATCGGCGGCGGACTGTCCGGCATCGTGGCCGCCTACGAGCTGATGAAGATGGGCCTCAAGCCGGTCGTGTACGAGGCCGACCGGATCGGCGGACGCCTGCGGACCGTCGGGTTCGAGGGCTGCGACCCGTCCCTCACCGCCGAGATGGGCGCGATGCGCTTTCCGCCGTCCTCGACCGCCCTTCAGCACTACATCGACCTGGTCGGACTCGAGACCCGGCCCTTCCCCAACCCCCTTGCCGAGGCGACCCCTTCGACGGTCGTCGACCTCAAGGGCGAGTCGCACTACGCCGAGACGGTCGACGACCTGCCGCAGGTCTACCGCGATGTCGCCGAGGCGTGGAACAAGTGCCTCGAAGAGGGCGCCGACTTCTCCGACATGAACCGTGCCCTGCGCGAGCGTGACGTGCCGCGCATCCGCGAGATCTGGGCGAAGCTGGTCGAGAAGCTCGACAACCAGACCTTCTACGGCTTCCTCTGCGACTCCGAGGCCTTCAAGTCCTTCCGCCACCGCGAGATCTTCGGCCAGGTCGGCTTCGGGACGGGCGGCTGGGACACCGACTTCCCGAACTCCATCCTGGAGATCCTGCGGGTCGTCTACACCGAGGCCGACGACCACCACCGCGGCATCGTCGGCGGCAGCCAGCAGCTGCCGCTGCGGCTCTGGGAGCGCGAGCCCGAGAAGATCGTCCACTGGCCGTACGGGACGTCCCTGAAGTCCCTGCACGTGGACGGCGAGCCCCGCCCGGCCGTGACCCGGCTGCACCGCACGGCGGGCAACCGGATCACGGTCACGGACGCCGACGGCGACATCCGCACCTACCAGGCGGCGATCTTCACCGCCCAGTCCTGGATGCTGCTGTCGAAGATCGCCTGCGACGACTCGCTCTTCCCGATCGACCACTGGACGGCCATCGAGCGCACCCACTACATGGAGTCCAGCAAGCTCTTCGTGCCCGTCGACCGCCCGTTCTGGCTCGACAAGGACGAGGAGACGGGCCGGGACGTCATGTCGATGACGCTCACCGACCGTATGACGCGCGGGACCTACCTCCTCGACGACGGCCCGGACAAGCCCGCCGTCATCTGTCTCTCCTACACCTGGTGCGACGACAGCCTGAAGTGGCTGCCGCTGTCCGCGAACGAGCGGATGGAGGTCATGCTGAAGTCGCTCGGCGAGATCTACCCGAAGGTCGACATCAGGAAGCACATCATCGGCAGCCCGGTGACGGTGTCCTGGGAGAACGAGCCCTACTTCATGGGCGCGTTCAAGGCCAACCTGCCCGGCCACTACCGCTACCAGCGCCGTCTGTTCACGCACTTCATGCAGGACCGGCTGCCCGAGGACAAGCGGGGCATCTTCCTCGCCGGCGACGACATCTCCTGGACGGCCGGCTGGGCCGAGGGCGCGATCCAGACCGCGCTGAACGCGGTCTGGGGCGTCATGCACCACTTCGGCGGCGGGACCGACGCGACCAACCCGGGGCCGGGCGACGTGTACGACGAGATCGCGCCGGTCGAACTGCCGGAGGACTAGAGACCGGCGGCGCGCACGGACTCGTAGAGCTCGGCGGCCACGTCCTTCAGCTCCTGGGCGTCCCGCGCGCCGCCCTGGAGCTCGAAGAAGAACTCGTCGAGGCCGCTGTCGGCATGGGCGGCGAGATCCTCGACGAGCTGGGCGACGCTGCCCTGGAACGGGGAGCGGTCGGCCCCGTCGTACGCCTTGGGCGTGTACCGGGCGTTCACCCGCACCACCGTCTCGATCGGCCCGGTGCGGCCGCGCTCGGCCGCCAGGTCCTGCAACTGACGCCACTGCGCGGCCAGTTGCCCGGCACCCATGGCGATCGGCATCCAGCCGTCGGCGCGGTCGACGAGCCGGGTCATCGCCTTTTTGCTGTTGGTGGGCAGCAGGATCGGGATGGGACGGGCGGGCTTGGGGCCGACCACGGCCGAGGCGATCTTGGTGATCCGGCCCTCGTACGTCACCGGGTCCGGGCCCCACACCGCCCGGCAGACGTCGATGATCTCGTCCAGTACCCGGCCCCGCTCCTCGAAGGGTGCCACGCCCGCGGCCGCGTACTCGTCGAGCGACCAGCCGGTGCCGAGGCCCGCCAGCACCCGGCCGCCGCTCGCCGCATCCAGTGTGGCGAGCGACTTGGCCAGCTGGAAGGGGTTGTGCAGCGGGGCCACCAGGATGCTCGTGCCGAGCCGGGCCCGGTCGGTCGCCGCGGCGGCCAGGGTCAGCGTCACCAGGGGGTCCGGCACGCCCCGGTACACGTCGGGCCACGGCAGGCCCTCGACGCCGTACAGACCCTGGGTCGCGGGTTCGGGGAAGAGGGCACGCTCATAGACCCACAGGCTCTGGTAGCCGATCTGTTCGGCGGTGCGTGCCACGTCGGGCACATCGCGTCCGATGTCGTACTGCCGCGCCTGAGGAAGGCTCAGTCCCAGCCGAATGGCCATGCGTCCGCTCCTTTGCGTCGGTTCAACAGTCAACGTAACTCGGGAGCGGCGTGAGCAGCATGCGTCCCGCGAAGCCCACCGCCGCGTCGAGGCGCTCGGTGAACTCCGCGGCGACCTCGGGCAGTCCGCGCAGGGCCCACAGCGCCCGCGCCGCGGTCCAGGTGGCGTCGCGGGCGCGCTCCAGACTCCATGCGCCGAGCAGATGGGTGAGCGGGTCGGCGATCTGGAGGAGGTCGGGGCCCGGCATCAGATCTTCGCGGATGCGCTCCTCCAGCGAGACGAGGAGGTCGCCCACGCGATCGAACTCGTCCTCCAGTTCGGCCGGTTCGCAGTCCAACGTACGACAGCTGTCCACGACGGCGAGCGCCAAGTCGTGGCCGATATGCGCATTGATGCCCGCAAGTGCGAACTGCAGCGGACGTACTCCGGGATGGCGGCGGAGCTGGAACAGGGGCCGCCAGCAGGCCGGCGGGTGCCGCTCGGCGGTGACCGCGTCGACGGCGGCGAGATAGCGCTCCGCGAACCGTACGTCCAGCGTGATCGCCGCCCGCGCGTCCGCGAACCGATGGGCGTCGATGCTCCGGTCGACGGCCTCGGTGACGGCGAGGTAGACGCGGTTGAAGACCGCGACCCCGTCCCGTTCGGGCAGGGCCGCGTCGAGGGCGCGCATCCGGGAGACGACTGCGTCTACAGAAGTGGTGAAGTGTTCCAATTGCGCCATGGGGGAAGGGTCCCAGTCCTAGGCTGACGAGGGTGTCGGCGGGCCCGGCGCTTCCCCAGAACGGGGGAACGAAGTGGGGGGAGCAGCACTGTGTCAGGCTTACGCGCGCAGCGGCTGGCCGCACGCAGGGCCGAACGCAGGCGGGCCAACCGGCGTGGCGCCATGGTCGCGGTGGCCTCTGCCGTGGTCGCCGTCGGCACCGCGACCGGCATGATGTCGGCGCTCGACGACGGACGCGGCACGGAGCAGGCGAAGCCCGAGGTGACCAGTTCGCCGCGGATCGAGCAGCTGCCGGTGGCGCCCTCCCCTTCGGCCACGGCCACCAAGTCCGCCTCCCCGACACCGAGTTCGCCGAAGAAGACCACTCCGTCGCCCATCAGGACGGAGAAGAAGTCGCAGCCCGTCAGGGTGTCCGCCCGCCTTTACCGGCACTCCGACTCCCAGGTGCTCGACTGGGTCCGCGCCCACCCGGGCGACCCGCGCACTCCGGTCATTGAGTCCCGCATAGCCGACCAGCCGGCCGCCGTGTGGTTCGCCGACTACGCGCCGGAGACCATCGCCTCCCGCGTCCGCGCGGTCACCTCGGACGCCGCGGCGCAGGGCCGGGTGCCCGTCGTCGTGCCGTACGCGATACCCGGCCGCGACTGCGGGGGCGCCTCCAAGGGCGGGGCGCCCGACCTCGCCGCGTACGACGCCTGGATCGACGGCTTCGCGGCGGGGCTCGGCTCCGGCGAGGTCGTCGTCGTCCTGGAACCCGACTCCATAGCCCAGTCCGACTGCCTGTCCGACCGTGCCCGCGCCGACCGCTTCGCCTCGCTGGCCCGCGCGGGCCGTGTCCTGAAGGCCGCGGACCCGAAGGCGCGGGTCTACTACGACGCCGGGCACTCCGGCTGGAACCCGGCCGCGCAGCAGGCGGCGCTGCTGAAGCAGGCGGGCGCCGCCTCGGCCGTGTCCTCCGACGGGATCTTCAGCAACGTCTCCAACTTCCGTACGACGCCCGACGAGATCGCCTACGACCGCCGGGTCCTCGCCGCCCTCGGCGGCCCCGCGAGCCTGGGCGCCGTCATCGACACCAGCCGCAACGGCAACGGCGCCCCCGCCGACGGCGAGTGGTGCGACCCGGCGGGCCGCAGCCTCGGCCGGGCGCCCACGCTCAGCACCGGCGAGGCGCGCATCGACGCCTATCTGTGGGTGAAGTTGCCGGGGGAGTCGGACGGCTGCAAGGGGGCTCCGGGCACCTTCAGCCCTTCGTACGCCTATGACTTGGCGTCGTCGTAGGAGGACGTGCCCTCGTCCAGGAGCGTACTGCCGGGTCTTGAGATGCGGGGGCGTGAAGGCCCGCAGGGCGTGGTAGCCGGTGATGACGACCAGGGTGCCGAGGGCGATGCCGCTGAGGGAGAAGTCGTCGGTGAACTTCATCGTCACGTTGCCCAGCCGATGATGATGCCCGCGGCGGCCGGCACCAGGTTCGGCGGATTCCCGAGCGCGCCGCCCGGGATCGCGGCCACGACCGCGCCGAACTTCGGGCAGAGGCCGAAGAGGAGGGCGAAGCCGGCGGCGGCACAGTACGCGGCGGTCGAGCAGAGGCGGGTCGCCGCCATCACGCCGATGTTCTCGGAGTTCGTCGTGTCGGGCGGGCCGCCGACCGCGGTGGACAGCACGGAGCCGATGCCGTCGGCCGCGATCGCCGTGCCCAGCCTGTCGTCCAGCGAGTCGCCGGTCATCTCGCCGACCGCCTTGACATGCCCGGCGTTCTCGGCGACGAGAGCGATCACGACCGGGAGCGCCACGAGGATCGCCGACCACTGGAAGGACGGTCCGTGGAACGACGGCAGGCCGATCCAGTCTCCCTTGCCGACGCCGGAGAGGTCCGAAGACCAGGCCGAGGAAGATCGCGATCCGGGACCGGAAGCCACGCAGACACAGCCGATCAGCATCACGACCGCCCCGGTGACGATCGGCGGCATGGTGGCGTGGATGATCCGCGCTCCGAGGCGCTGCACGGCGACGCCCACGAACGACAGTGAGCGGCCCGGATGGCTGGGCACCCGGCCGCGGGTGGCGAGCAGGAAGATCACGGCCGCGACGCCCGACATCATGATCGCGAGGTTGGGGTCCAGGCCCATCAACACGGGCGCCACGAAGGACGCGCCGAACATGGCCACCACGTGCTGGGGCTTTTCTTTCCCTGTACGGGAAGACGGTCCGGACCATTGTCACGGCCAGCTGGCGCCTCTACGCTCGCACGGTCCTACTCATGAACTGCGTTCACATTTCTGACCCTTCGTTCGATGGATCGGAGTGCTCGATGAGTGGAAGATCCCGTGCCGCCGTCCTGCTCGCTGCGGTGGTGACCCTCGCCGCCGTCCTCGTCCCCTCCGTGCACGCGGCACCCAGGGCTCCCGACACCGCCGTCCTCGACGGCGCCAGGCTGCAGCGGACGAAGCTCCGCCTGGACCAGGGTGATCCACAACTGGAGCACGCTCTACGGGAGTTGACGACCCGTGCCGACAACTGGCTGACCCAGGGCCCCTGGACGGTCGTCGACAAGCCCAGACCGGCACCCGGCGGCGACCTCCACGACTACCTGAGCCAGGCGCCCTACTGGTGGCCCACCCGGCCCCCGACGGCCGACAACCCGTGGGGCTGCCCGTACGTTCAGCGGGACGGACAGCGCAACCCCGAGGTCGACTCCGGTACCGACCGCCAGGATGTCGAGAAGGTCTTCGACTCGACGTACGACCTGTCCCTGGCCTGGTACTACAGCGGCAAGCGGGCCTACGCCGAGAAAGCGGCCCAGGTCCTGCGCGCCTGGTTCCTCGACCCGGCCACGCGCATGAACCCGAACCTGAACCACGCCCAGTTCATCCCCTGCAAGTACGACGGCCGGGCCATCGGCATCATCGACTTCTCGCAGTCGTACACCAGCGTCGTCGACGCCCTCGCGATCCTCGGCACGGGCGCCCCCGGCTGGACGGAGAGCGACCGGACGGGGATGGCCCGGTGGAACTCCGACTTCCTCGGCTGGCTGAAGAACAGCGCCTTCGGCAAGGAGGAGGGCGCGGCGGCCAACAACCACGGCACCTTCTACGACATGCAGCTCGCCGCGCTCGCCTGTGCGACCGGCGACCGGGCACTGGCCCGACGGACCGTCCTCGACGCGCGCACCAGACGCATCGACCCGCAGATCGCGGCTGACGGCAGCCAGCCGCAGGAGCTCGCGCGGACGCGGAGCTGGCACTACTCGACCTTCGACCTGGTCGCCTACACCCGGCTCGCGGCGATCGGCCGGCACGTCGGAGTGAACCTGTGGGCGTATCAAGGGCCGGACGGGCAGGGCCTGTTCAAGGCCGTCGACTATCTGCTGCCCACCGCGACGGGCGCTTCCGCCTGGCCGCATCCGGAGCTGGAGTTCCACCGCTACGCGGCGAGCGACGTCGTGCACGCGGCGGCGGACGCGGGGGACAAGGCGGCGCAGCAGGCCGTCGCGAAGCTGGAGACACCACCCGGCGGTGACCTCTGGGCGCTGCGCCCGGCGGCCGAGCAGCTGGACTCGATAGCGGGCTGACCAGGGCCTTTCCGGTGTCCCTCACGGTCGGCGCGCACCGTCCCCTGCGACGACCTGGACGCCCTCGGCGTGCTCCGCAATGCCCGCCACCCGCTGATGGTCGAGCGGGCCTGGGTCCAGCTGGGTACTGGTCCGGCTGGACCCCGAGACGATGCGGCCCACGCCGTGGAGCAAGCGGTTCAGGGCCGCGGGTCGGGAACTGCTGCGCTCGGACGGGTGACCTCCGGGCGGCTGCGGTCGCCGCCGCGCAGGACGCCCGCGAAGGCCGCGAGGCCGCACGCCAGGACCGTCACCAGCACGAACGACACCACCAGGCTCGTCGCCTGTGCCACCCCGCCGATCAGACTGGGCGCGATGAGGCCCGAGGTGTACGTGATGGTCGCGACGCCCGCGATGGCCTGACTCGGGTTCGTGCCGCTGTGACCCGCCGCCGCGAAGCACAGCGGCACGACGACCGCGATACCGAGGCCGAGCAGCGCGAAACCGCCCATCGCCACGGCCGGATCTCCCGCGACGACGATGAGCAGCCCGCCCAGGACCGCCAGGGCGCCGCCCGCCCGCACCGTGCGGACCGCGCCGAAGCGGTTGACCACCACGTCGCCCACCAGCCGGGCCACCGCCATGGTCAGCATGAACCCGGTCGTGCACGCGGCGGCCAGGCCCGCAGAGGTGTCGAGCTGGTCGCGCAGATAGACCGCCGACCAGTCGAGACTGGCGCCCTCGGCGAACACCGCGCAGAAGCCGACGGTGCCGATCAGCAGCGCGGACTTCGGTGGCAGCGCGAACCTCGGCGGCGGCTCCTCGTCCTCGGTGGCCTGCACGTCGAGCACCCAGCGGCAGGCCAGCACGCCGAGCAGGGTGAGGGTGGCCGCCGCCAGCGCGAAGTGCAGGCGCGCGTCCGAACCGAGGTGCGCCGCGAGCGTGCCGGCCGCCGAGCCGATCAGCGCGCCCGCGCTCCACATGCCGTGCAGGCTCGACATGATCGACCTGCCGAGCAGCCGTTCCACCTCGACACCGAGCGCGTTCATTGCGACGTCGGCCATGCCGGCACTCGCCCCGTACGTGAACATCGCCAGGCACAGCGTGAGCATGTTCGGCGCGAGCGACGGCAGGACGAGGGACAGTGTCCACAGCGAGATCAGGCCGCGCAGCGCCGTACGGCTGCCGAAACGATGACTGATCCGCCCGGCCAGCGGCATGGAACAGGACGCGCCGAACGCCGTGAAGGCGAGGGCGAAGCCGAGCTGTCCCGCACTGAGCGAGGCATGGTCCTGGACCCATGGCACCCGGGTCGCGAACGAACCGGTGACGGCGCCGTGCACGGTGAACACGGCGGCCACGGCGTACCGGGCCCGCCTCACCTCGCGCAGGTCGTAGACCACGTCGCTCATTCTGGGCCCCCCATTTCCCCTACGGTCCCATCGGCGTCGCGTAAACTATCAGGAACCCTGCCTGATAGATAGGGGATTAATGGCCGCCCGGATGCACGCTCGACTCGGCCCGGTCCCGCTGATCTGGAAGGATCCCGGCATGCCCGCATCCCCCAGCACCGCCAGGGCCATCAACGACCGGCTCGCCCTGCGTCTGCTGCAGCAGAAGGGTCCGTTGACGGCCGGCCAGTTGAAGCAGTTGACCGGCCTGTCCCGGCCGACGGTCGCCGACCTGGTGGAGCGCCTGACCGCGTCCGACCTGATCACCGTGGTCGGGGAGGCGGGGGAGCAGCGGCGCGGACCGAACGCGAAGCTGTACGGGATCGTCGCGGACCGCGCGCATCTCGCCGCCCTGGACGTGCGTACCGAGGGCGTGTCCGTGGTCGTCTCCGACCTGGTCGGACAGGTGCTCGCCGAGGCATCTGTGCCGATCGGCGGCGACACGGGGACGGGCCCTGCGGTGGAACAGGCGGTCGCGCTGGTCGAACGCGTGGCGAAGGAGGCCGGTGCCGACCGCCTCCATACCGTAGGGATCGGAGCCCCCGGCCTGATCGACCCGTCCACCGGCGAACTCCGTGACTCCTCGGGCCTGCCCGAGTGGCACCGCCGCCTGGTCGCCGCACTCCAGGAGCGCCTCCCCGAGGCCCGTGTCAGCGTCGAGAACGAGACCAACCTCGCGGCACTCGCCGAGCAGCGCGACGGCGCCGCCCAGGACCGCGACACCTTCGTCCTGCTGTGGCTCGGTCACGGCACCGGTGCGGCCGTGGTCCTGGACGGCACGCTGCGCCGCGGGGCCTCCGGCGGCACCGGGGAGATCGGCTTCCTGCCCGTACCGGGGACGACCGCCCTGCCTTCGGCGACGGAATGCGAGGGGGGATTCCACTCCCTGGCCGGGTCGGCAGCGATCGTGAAGCTGGCACGGGACCACGGGCTGACGGCGGAGGGGCCGGCGTATGAGCCCGTTGCCGCGGGGGTGGTGCGGGCGGCGGTCGCGCTGGTTTCGGAGGTTGGCGGGGTGGCGGACACGGCGAATTCGGGAGCTGGGGACGCGCGGGCGGAGGTGCATGGCCGTGGACCCCGGGTGGGTCGATCTGCACCGGACGGGACCGCGGCGGTGCCGGCACGCGGCGACGAGGCAGGGAGGGCCGGGCTCGCGTCAGCCGGCGGTGTCGAGCGTGCCGGGGAGACGGGTGACACCCGGGGCGCAGCGCCGACGCGTGACGGCGTACGCGCCCTCGACGTGCCGCCCGCCGCCCGTTTCCTCGACGCCCTCGCCGACCGCCTTGCCGTCGGTGTCGCCTCCGTGGTGGCGATCCTCGACCCCGGCTGTCTCGTCCTCGGCGGAGAGGTCGGCCAGGCGGGCGGCGACGAACTCGCCCGCCGCGTGGCCGAACGGGTCGGCCGTATGTCCCCGCTGCCCACCGAGGTCCGGGCGAGCGCCCTCGGTGGCAGTGCCGTCCTCCGCGGAGCCCTGCTCACCGCGCGGGACCGCGCTCAGGAGGAGTTGTTCGCTCCGCCTGGGCGGTAGTTCGTGGGGTGATCTGTGCTTTCCGTGCGGTATGAGAGGGGTTCCGGCGCCGCGAAGGCCGAGGCGTTCGCCGCCAGGCAGAGCAGCGCTGCCGGAACCACCACCCCCGCCCCCGGCAACGCCATCAACCCCGCACCGCTGCCCGCCGACAACGGCTCCAAGCGCCCGGCGTGGAACACCAGATGAGGCACCGCAGCGGTCAGGTACGCCACCAGCGAGGTGATGGCCAGCCGTCGCTCCATGGTCACGACCGCCGCACACAGCACCACCGCGAGCGCGAGGTTCGCCCGCCGAGGTCCCGCAGCAGATGCTCGCTGTAGGGCGGGAGCAGCGACACCCAGCGCCACTTCCAGAAGGTGTCCGGCAGCAGCAGGATCCACAGGGCGAGCAGCCCGAGCCCTCTGCGCACGGTTGCGCCGGCTCATCCGCGCGGCCCGGCCAGGAACTCCTCGAACGTCCCCTTGCCGACGGCGTGTTCCGGCGCGAGATGCCCGCCGCTGCGGAACCCCTGATACGCCTTGCCCCACAGCGGCACGTTCACCACCGCCCGCCGACGCCCGGTCGCCTTCAGATACGCACGGGCCAGCGACTCGAACGTCCGGATCTGCGGCCCGCCCATGTCCTCGACCCGCCCCGCGGGAGCACCGGCGGCCAGTTCGGCCAGCCGCGCCGCGACCTCCGCCACCTCGACCGGCTGGTCGCTCAGCCGCCCCGGCAACAGCATGACCGGCAGCTTGGCCAGCGCCTTGAACACCATCACGAGCAGGTCGTGGAACTGGGTCGTGCGCAGCACGGTCCAGCCGAGACCCGACTCCTCGATCAGCTTCTCGACGGCGAACTTGGTCCGGTAGTACGGATACGGCACCCGGTCGACGCCGACGATCGAGATGTACACCAGGTGCCCCACCCCGGCCCGCCGTGCCGCCGCGACCAGGTTCCCGGCCGCCTTCTCGTCACCGCCGGTCTGCGTCGTCGCACAGTGCACGATCGTGTCCACGCCCGTGACCGCCGCCTCCAGCCCGGCACCGCCCTTGCGCAGATCGACGGCGTACGGCCGGCTGTGACGGCTGAGCACCCGCACCTCGTGCCCGTCCGCACGCAGCCGCTCGGTGACGAGCCGGCCGAGGGTTCCGGTGCCGCCGGTCACCAGGATCGTGGTCATGCTGTTCAGCCCCTTCGGACGCCGGGCGCTCCCGGATGGAGCGCCCCACGTCAGCCGAGACCGAGCAGCCGCGTGGAATGTGACATGCCCCTACGCCGCCCGCGCGAGCTGCCGGCGGACGAAGCCCAGCTTGTCCGGGTTCACCACCACCCGCACATGCGAGATCAGACCGTCCCGCACCTCGAACGCAACCATGCCGACCAGCGCGTCGCCCGCCCATGCGGCCAGCCCGGTCTCGCCGTTGACCTCGGCCGCCGTGAAGTCCAGACCGGCGGCGAACCGCTCGGCGCCGCCCACCGCGAGCCGCGCCACCTTGTCCAGCCCCTCGACCGGCCGCCGGGCCGCGCTGACCTTGCCGCCGCCGTCGCTCGACCAGACCACATCCGCGGTCAGCAGCTTCTCCAGCCCGGCGAGGTCACCGTCCCGGGCCGCCGTGAGGAACGAGGCGACGAGCTCCTCCTGCCGCTCGGGCGCCGGATCGAAACGGGACCGGTCCTCGCGCACCCGCTGCACCGCCCGGCGGTACAGCTGACGGCAGTTGGCCTCGCTCAGGTCCAGTACTGCGGCGATCTCGCGGTGCCCGTACCCGAAGGCCTCCCGCAGCACGTACACCGCGCGCTCGGTCGGGCTGAGCCGCTCCAGCAGGATCAGCATCGCCATCGACACGGCATCGCGCTGCTCGGCCGACTCCAGGGGGCCGAGCGTGCCGTCCGAGGTGATCACGGGCTCCGGCAGCCAGGTTCCGACATAGTGCTCGCGCCGGGCGCGGGCCGAGGTCAGGCGGGTGAGGCACAGGTTGGTGACGACCTTGGCCAGCCAGGCCGCCGGGTACTCGATGCCCGCACGGTCGGCCCCGCTGAAGCGCAGATAGGCGTCCTGCACCGCGTCCTCCGCCTCGTCGGCCGAGCCCAGCATGCGGTAGGCGAGGCCGAACAGTCGCGGGCGGTGCGTCTCGAACTCGTCGGCGGTCGCGCTGCTCATGCGCACCACCCTGCCAGAGCCCTTGGGCGGGGGAGTTGTGAGGCCCGGCGGTGGGCAAGGGCCGTCGTCACCACCGCCGGGCCGGTCCATGAAGATCCCGAAAGGACTAGACCAAAGGGTCCACCAGGTGGGCCGGGATGAGAAGTCCATCCACAGCGCCTGTGAGCCAACCCACACCGTTCGCCCGTATGGACCTCGATCAGGCGTGGCACACTGACCCTGTACCAGAAGCAGCGCACTCCGGGGTCGGTGAAAGTCCGAACCGGCGGTTACAGTCCGCGACCCGACCGCTTCCAGCGGCCGGTTGACCAGGTGAAATTCCTGGACCGACGGTTAAAGTCCGGATGGGAGGCAGTGCGCGGCGGGCGGGCATCGACGTATGCGCGCCGCCGTATCTGGGCTCGTCCTCGGGGCGGGTCCCGTCCGGCGTCGCCCCCGGTGTCCTAGCTCGTTCATTCTGTCGTCATCGACAGGCCCCGGAGTCCGTGCCCGAAGAGGCAGGAGGACCCGGGAAGTGTTCACCGGAATCGTCGAAGAGCTGGGCGAGATCACGGCCGTCGAGAACCTCGGCGACGCCTCCCGCTTCCGGCTGCGCGGCCCCGTCGTCACCGATGGCGCGAAGCACGGCGACTCCATCGCCGTGAACGGGGTCTGTCTCACCGTCGTCGAACACGAGGGCGACGAGTTCACCGCCGACGTCATGGCGGAGACCCTCGACCGCTCCAGCCTCGGCGCTCTCGCCGTCGGCTCCCGCGTCAACCTGGAACGCCCCATGGCCGTGGGCGCCCGCCTCGGCGGCCACATCGTCCAGGGCCATGTCGACGGCACGGGCCAGGTCCTGGAGCGCAAGCCCTCCGAGCACTGGGAGATCATCAAGATCTCCCTCCCCGCGGAGCTGACCCGCTACGTCGTGGAGAAGGGCTCCATCACGGTCGACGGCATCAGCCTCACCGTGGTCGACGCCGGCCCGGACTACTTCACGGTCAGCCTCATCCCCACCACCCTCGCCCTGACCACGCTCGGCATCAAGCAGCCCGGCGACCCGGTCAACCTCGAGGTCGACGTCGTCGCCAAGTACGTGGAGCGCCTGCTCGGAGCCGGTCAGGGGGCGAACCGGTGAACTGGCTGAACTCGGAGGCCTTCACCCTCCTCGACCAGCACATCATCTGGTCGGACATGATCGGCAACATACTCGGCCTGATCACCCTGGCCCTCGGCTGGCGCCGTTCTCTGCTCACCTGGCCGGTCCAGTTCCTCTCCGGCCTCGTCCTGTTCATCGCCTTCTACGGCCACCTCGCCGGCAGCGCCGGCAAGCAGGTCGTCGTCATGGTCGTGGCGCTGTACGGCTGGTGGCAGTGGAACCGCAACAAGGGGCAGGCGGAGGACGGCCACATAGCCCCGCGCTTCGCCACCTGGCGCGAACGCGGCGCGATGGTCGCCGCCGCGGCGGTCGGCACGGTCGCCGTCGCCCTGCTCTTCAAGGCCTACCCGTCCCTGTCCTGGGACCCCTGGCCGGACGCATACATCTTCGTCGGCACCATCGTCGCCATGTACGCCCAGGCGCGCGGCATGACCGAGTTCTGGATCGCCTGGCTCCTCGTCGACCTGGTCGGCGTCCCCCTCAACTTCGCCAACGGCTACGCCTTCTCCGGCTTCGTCTACGTCATCTACGGCGCACTCGTCCTGTGGGGCATGCGCGACTGGTGGCTGCGCTCCCGTCAGGCGTCGCAGCCCGTCCTGGAAGGAGCGCCGGCATGACCACGGCACCGATCCTGTACAGCACCGACGGCATCGAGGACTGGTCGCTCGACCCGGTCGAGCAGGCCATCGCCGACATCGCGGCCGGCCGCCCGGTCGTGGTCGTCGACGACGAGGACCGCGAGAACGAGGGCGACCTCGTCATCGCCGCCGAGAAGGCCACTCCCGAGATCATCGCCTTCATGATGAGCGAGTGCCGCGGCCTGATCTGCGCGCCCATGGAGGCCGACGAGCTGGAGCGGCTGAAGCTCCCGCAGATGGTCGAGGACAACACCGAGTCGATGAAGACCGCGTTCACGGTCTCCGTGGACGCCTCCGCCGCGCACGGCGTGACCACCGGCATCTCCGCCTCCGACCGCGCCACCACCCTCCAGCTGCTGGCGAGCGGAGAGACCCACGCCGACGACTTCGTCCGCCCCGGCCACATCTTCCCGCTGCGCGCCAGGTCCGGCGGTGTCCTCGTGCGCAACGGCCACACCGAGGCCGCCGTCGACCTCGCCCGCCTCGCGGGCCTGCGCCCGGCGGGTGCGATCGTCGAGATCGCGGGAGAGGACGGCCGTATGCTCCGCCTCCCCGAGCTGATCCCCTTCGCCCGCAAGCACGGCCTGACGATCATCTCCATCGAGGACCTGATCGCCTACCGCCGTACCGCCGAGCCCACCGTCCGCCGCGAGGCAGAGACCCAACTGCCCACCGCCCACGGTGAGTTCACGGCCTACGGCTACCGCTCCACCGTCGACGGCGTCGAGCACGTCGCCCTGGTCCACGGCGAGATCGGCGACGGCGAGGACGTCCTGGTCCGCGTCCACTCCGAGTGCCTGACCGGCGACATCTTCTCCTCCCTGCGCTGCGACTGCGGCCCCCAGCTGGACGCCTCACTTCAGCGCATCCAGTCCGAGGGCCGGGGAGTGGTGGTCTATCTGCGCGGCCACGAAGGACGCGGCATCGGCCTGCTGTCCAAGCTGCGCGCCTACGAACTCCAGGAGCGCGGCCGCGACACACTCGACGCCAACCTGGAGCTCGGCCTGCCCGCGGACGCCCGGGACTACGGCGCCGGCGCACAGATCCTGGAGGACCTCGGTGTCCGCAGCGTGCGCCTGATGACCAACAACCCCGACAAGACCGACGCGCTCGTCCGCCACGGCCTCAAGGTCACCGGCCGCGAGCCGATGCCCGTACAGGCGGGCGAGCACAACCTCCGCTACCTGCGCACCAAGCGGGACCGGATGGGCCACGACCTGCCCTGGCTGGACACGGCCCCCGTGTCCACCTGCAGCACCCAGTAACACCCGTAAGACCAGAGCACACCGAGGAGACACGAGAACGTGAGCGGCAAGGGCGCACCGGAACTGTCCGTACGCAACGTCGGGGACCTGCGGGTCGCCGTCATCGCGGCGCAGTGGCACGAAAAGGTGATGGACGGCCTGGTGGACGGCGCCCTGCGCGCCCTGCACGACCTGGGCATCGACGAGCCGACCCTGCTCAGGGTCCCCGGCAGCTGGGAGCTCCCGGTCGTCGCCAAGGTCCTCGCGGGCCGCGGCTACGACGCGATCGTGGCCCTCGGTGTCGTCATCCGCGGCGGCACCCCGCACTTCGAGTACGTGTGCCAGGGCGTGACCCAGGGCCTCACCCAGGTCTCCGTCGAGACCGGTGTCCCCGTCGGCTTCGGCGTACTGACCTGCGACACCGAGGAGCAGGCCCTGGACCGGGCCGGCATCGAGGGCTCGAACGAGGACAAGGGGCACGAGGCGGTGACCGCGGCGGTGGCCACCGCGGCGACCCTCCGCTCAGTATCTGAACCGTGGCGCTGACGTATGCGGGGTTTGGCATAGGCTGAGCGTCACCATGTCAAACAAGACGTTCGAGGAGCTCTTCACCGAGCTCCAGCACAAGGCAGCCCACGGCGATCCCGCCACTTCCCGCACCGCGGAACTGGTCGGCAAGGGCGTCCATGCCATCGGCAAGAAGGTCGTCGAAGAGGCCGCCGAGGTCTGGATGGCCGCCGAGTACGAGGGCAAGGAAGCGGCCGCCGAGGAGATCTCGCAGCTGCTGTACCACGTCCAGGTGATGATGGTCGCCCGCGGCATCTCCCTGGACGACGTCTACGCCCACCTCTGAGCCGTCACAGCCGCTAGAGACCCCGCACACATCTCCGTACGCACGAACAAAGGAAGCCGACCTCATGCTGCGCATCGCCGTCCCCAACAAGGGTTCCCTGTCAGGCCCTGCGGCGGAGATGCTGCATGAGGCCGGCTACCAGCAGCGCCGGGAGTCCAAGGAACTGCGGATCGTCGACCCGGCGAACGAGGTCGAGTTCTTCTATCTCCGCCCTCGCGACATCGCGATCTACGTCTCCTCCGGCCGCCTCGACATCGGCATCACCGGACGCGACCTGCTGATCGACTCCGGTGCCAACGCCGAGGAGATCCTCCCGCTCGGCTTCGCCCGCTCCACCTTCCGCTACGCCACCAAGCCGGGCACGGCGAAGGGCGTCGAGGACCTGAACGGCATGACGGTCGCCACCTCCTACGAGGGCATCGTCGCCAAGCACCTCGCCGACAACGGCGTCGACGCCTCCGTCGTGCACCTCGACGGCGCCGTCGAGACCGCCATCGAGCTCGGTGTCGCCGAGGTCATCGCCGACGTCGTCGAGACCGGCACCAGCCTGCGCAACGCGGGTCTGGAGGTCATCGGTGAGCCGATCATGAAGTCCGAGGCCGTCGTCATCCGCCGCACCGGCGAGAACGGCGAGGAGCCCAAGGTCCAGCAGTTCCTGCGGCGCCTGCAGGGCGTCCTGGTGGCCCGGACGTACGTGATGATGGACTACGACTGCCGCGCCGAACACCTGGAAGAAGCGGTCGCCATCACCCCCGGCCTGGAGGGACCGACCGTCTCGCCGCTGCACAACGAGGGCTGGGTCGCCGTCCGCGCCATGGTGCCCGCCAAGGACGCCCAGCGGATCATGGACGACCTGTACGCGATCGGCGCGCGGGCCATCCTGACCACGGCCATCCACGCCTGCCGTCTCTGAGGGGCGCTCGAGAGATGTCCGATCTGCCCGCCCTTCCCGTCACTTTCCGGCCCGGCCGTACCCGGGCCGTGCTGCTCACCTCCGGTGCGGTCATCTTCGCGGTGATCACGACCGTCGCGCTGCTCCTGGAGCAGCTCAGCCCCGGCGAGAAGCTCAGCTTCGTCTTCACCGGAGCGATCCTCTTCGGTGTCCTTGCGCTCCTCGCCCGGGTGAAGGTCGTCGCCGATGAGACAGGCGTCACGGTCGTCAACATCGCCAGCAGGCGGCACCTGGAGTGGGCCGAGATCCTCCATGTGAACCTGCGCCCCGGAGACCCCTGGGTCTTTCTCAACCTCAGCGACGGTACGAGCCTGCCCGCGCTCGGCATCCAGCCGGGCATCGCCAAGGAGCGCGCCATCGCCGATGCGCGCACCCTGCGCGCACTCGCCGAGGCCCGCTCGACAAGGGATCTGCCGTAACGGCCCTTGTCTTGATTAATCTGTTGGCGGAGGCGTTTTCGTTGCGCCTCCGCCGCTGAAGTTCCCGCCGGGCTTCAGAGGCCCCCTGCTACCCGAGGAGTGACTCCCTCCAGCGATGGACGGATCGTCCTGTAGTACCTGCGCCGCCCCCTCACGACATACCGAGGCGGCGGCATCATGACCACCCCCCTGCTGCTTCTCGGAGCGGCCCTCCTGCTGATCCTGGCCAACGGCTTCTTCGTGGCCGCCGAGTTCGGCCTGGTCACGGTCGAGTCGACGGACGCCGAGAAGGCCGCCGCCGAAGGCGACAAACGGGCCCGAAGGGTCGCCGAGTCGCTCAGAGAGCTGTCCTTCCAGCTCTCCGGCACCCAGCTCGGCATCACCATCACCTCCCTCGTCGTCGGCATGCTCGCCGAGCCCGCGCTCGCGGAGCTGCTGCACGGCCCGTTCAGCGCGATCGGCATTCCCGAGGGCGCCGTCTCCGGTGTGGCGGTGGTCGTCGGCATGCTGCTGGCCTCCGCCGTGCAGATGGTGATCGGCGAACTGGTGCCCAAGAACTGGGCGGTGTCCAAGCCGATGCAGGTCGCGCGCTTCGTCGCCGGCCCGCAGCACGCCTTCGCCCGTCTGTTCCGCCCGGTCATCGCCGCGCTGAACGCGGTGGCCAACCGTCTCGTCCGCGCCCTGGGCGTCGAGCCCGCCGAGGAGCTGGCCTCCGCCCGCACCCCCGGCGAACTGGTGTCCCTGGCCCGACACTCCGCGCAGGCCGGCGCCCTGGAACAGGACACGGCCGACCTGTTCGTACGGACCCTGTCGCTCGCCGAGCTGACCGCGCAGCACGTCATGACCCCGCGGGTGAAGGTGAGCGCACTGCAGTCGACGGCGACCGCCGAGGACGTGGTGAACCTGACCCGTGCCACCGGCCTGTCCCGCTTCCCCGTCTACAAGGAGCGGATCGACGAAATCGTCGGCATGGTCCACCTCAAGGACGCCCTGGCGATCCCGGCACACGAGCGCCTGCGTACCCCCGTCGGCCGCATCGCCCGCCCGGCGCTGCTGGTCCCCGAGACCCTGCCCGTACAGCCGCTCCTCGCCCAGCTGCGCAGCGAGCAGCCCATCGCCGTCGTCGTCGACGAGTACGGCGGCACGGCGGGCGTGGTCACCCTGGAGGACATCGTCGAGGAGATCGTCGGCGAGGTCCGCGACGAGCACGACGGCCAGGACGTGCCCGAACTCGCCGCCGCCCCGCCGGAGGACGGCAGGCCCGCCTGGGACGCCGACGGCAGCTGCCGCGTCGACATCCTGCAGCGCATAGGACTCGACGTGCCCGAGGGGCCGTACGAGACCGTCGCCGGACTGGTGGCCGATCGCCTCGGACGCATCCCGGCCGTCGGCGACAAGGCCGAACTGCCCGGCTGGCGGCTGACCGTGCGCCGCGTCGGCCACTACCGCGCCGAGCGGGTCCGGCTGGTGCGGACCGGCCTGGTCGTGGAGGTCGCCCGATGAGCGTGCTCCAACTCCTCTTCGCCGGCCTGCTCGTGCTGGCCAACGGCTTCTTCGTCGGCGCCGAGTTCGCACTCGTGTCCGTACGCCGCAGCCAGATCGAACCGCTCGGCACGGCCCGCGCCCGCCAGGTCCTCTACGGCCTGGAGCGGCTTCCGCAGATGATGGCCGCGGCCCAGTTCGGCATCACCGTCTGCTCGCTGACCCTGGGCGCGGTCGCCGAACCGACGGTCGCGCACCTGCTGGAACCCGTCTTCGAGTGGATCCACCTCCCGGAGGGGATGATCCACCCGCTGGGTTACGTCATCGCACTCGCCGCCGTCGTCTTCTTCCACCTCGTCATCGGCGAGATGGTCCCGAAGAACCTGGCGATGGCGGCCCCGGAGAAGGCCGCGATATGGCTCGCCCCGGGCCTGGTCGCCTTCGCCCGCGTCTGCAAGCCGATCACCGTCGCCCTCGGCGCCGTCGCCCAGGCGATCCTGCGGCTCTTCAGGGTCGAGCCCAAGGACGAGGTCGAGGCCGTCTTCACCAGCGAGCAGCTCAACCGCCTGGTGGAGGACTCCGGCCAGGCGGGCCTGCTCGACCCCGAGGAGCAGGAACGCCTGGAGGACGCCCTGGAGCTGGGCTCCCGCCCGGTGACGGACGTGCTTCTGGGGCGCGAGTCCCTGGTGACGGTTCCCCCGTCGGTCACCCCGGGCCGGATCGTCGAGCTCACCGCCCGCACCGGATACTCCCGTTTCCCGATAGCGGCGGAGAACGGCGCCTTCATGGGCTACCTGCACGTGAAGGACGTACTCGACCTTGAGGACTCGGACCGGGCGGTGCCGCAGCAGCTGTGGCGGCCGATGACGACGCTGCGCTCCGAACTCCCCCTGGACGACGCCCTGACCGTGATGCGCCGCGCCGCCACCCACCTGGCCCAGGTGGCCGACGCCTCCGGCAAGGTACTGGGCCTGGTCGCCCTGGAGGACGTACTGGAACTCCTGGTGGGCGAGGTCACGGACCCGGCCCACCGGGAAGTGCCGGAGGTTCGGGTGACGGAGCCGAGGGCGAGCGGCGAGCCGGAACAGGCCCTGGCAGGTTAGCGCCGGGTCCCCGCGCCCCCTCAGGGGCGCGGGGCTGTATCCATTTGCGGCTCCGCCGCGTGGGCGCGATCAACCACAGCGATCCTTCAGCCGCACGACCTCGGAAGCGACCGAGCCAGTGGGCGCAGCTCACATCGCCGAAGGGTCTTGCGGCCCCCGCCCCGACAGCACCTCTCCATACGCCTGCATCAGATCCGGCAACCGCAACGTCGACAAGTCGTCCCGGGACAGCACCCCCGGGTACGTCGACAACCGCAGATCCCGATAAGCACAGCTCTTCTCGTACAGCGTCCGCAGGAACCGTCCGTTCCCCAGCTCGTCGATCCACCCCTGATCCACCACATGACCGGCAATGGACCGCAGCTCGTCCAACGCCTCCTCGTCCCACACATCGCCGTTCTCGGCAGCCAACACCTCACCGATCGAGGTGAGTTCCAGCGGCCGGTACGACGGGAAGTCGACGCGGGTGGTGAAGCGGGACGACAGGCCGGGGTTGGCGGCCAGCAGGCGGTCCATGCCCTCCGGGTATCCGGCCAGGATGACCACCAGGTGGTCGCGGTTGTCCTCGGCCCGCTTCAGCAGCACCTGCAGTGCCTCGTCGCCGTACGCGTCCCCCTTGCCGTACCCGGAGTTGGAGAGCGAGTAGGCCTCGTCGACGAAGAGGACGCCGCCGATCGCGGAGTCGATCAGTTCGTTGGCCTTCACCGCCGTCTGGCCCAGGTACTCGCCGACCAGGTCGGCCCGCTGTGCCTCCACGAGGTGGTCGCCACCGAGCAGCCCGAGGGCGTAGAAGACGCGGCCGAGAATGCGGGCGACCGTGGTCTTGCCGGTGCCGGAGGGTCCGGAGAAGACGAAGTGCCGCTTCGGCGGCTGGACCGGCAGGCCCTGACCGGCGCGCAGCCGCGCCATGTTCAACTGGGCGGACAGCGCCTTGACCTGTCGCTTCACCGGCTCCAGGCCCACCATGCGCTCCAGCTCGGCGAGCGCCTCCTCCAGCAGTGCGGGGTCGGTGGGTCCGGCCGGCAGCGGGGATCCCGGCTGGCCGACCGTCTTCTCGCGCACCGTCGGGTCGATCGCGGACGGCAGCGGGCCGACCGGTGGCAGGTCGGACTCGGAGAGCCTCAGGTCCCGGCCTTCGGCGCCGAAGAGCGGGTCCAGGGTGTCGGGGCCCTCCAGGGCGTCCTGGCCGCCGGAGAGCGTGATCGCCGCGAGGTCGGTGGCCTCGTCGTACCCGTCGCCCTCGGCGATCGCCGCGAGCCGGGCGGAGGTGTCCATGAAGGCGGGGTCGACGCGGTGCACGGCCCGGTACAGGGGGAGGGCGGCGGCCGAGCGGCCCGTGCCCTCATGGGCGCGCGCCAGCCAGTAGCGCAGCTCCTTGCGCTGCGGCTGCTCACTGCGGCAGCGCATCAGGGCGGACGAGAGCAGCGGTTCGGCCTGTCCGTACATCTCCAGTCGGACCCGGGCCATGCCGCCGAACAGGCCCGCCTCGATACCGAGCAGGGCGTCGTCGATCAGCGGGTCGGTGTGGCGGACGAGCTGGTCCCAGTCCTTGACGAGATAGGCGCGGCAGGCGTGCAGAAAGCGGACCTGCGGGTCGGTGTCCACCGGCGGCAGACCGGCGAGGGCCCGGTCCAGCTCCGGGACATGGCGGCCGTCCAGCCAGTGCGAGGCGTGCGCGAGCAGGAGGTCGCGCGGGCTCTCCAGCACGGGCTGCACCCACCAGCCCAGCCAGTACCAGGAGTTGAGGGAGCGGCGGTGCCGGGCCCGCTGTTCGCCGAAGCGGTCCCGGTGGCGGAACATCCGTAACAGCGCGGTCGTCGTGTCGACGCGCAGCGCGTGCAGTCCGAGCCAGCCGTCGGCCATCCCGGGATCCATCCGGACCGCGGCCCGGAACTCCTCCTCCGCCTGCGGATAGGCGCCCATCGTGTAGGCATCCACACCTCGCAGCCAGGCGAGGTCGGCCGGGGCCTCGGGGCCCTGCGTGCCGAAATCCATCACGTCCCCCACAAACCGTGCCCCCGTCGGTTGACCGCCGGACCGATGTCCGCCGGCCGCCTTGATCGAACCGCCGTACCGTGGACCGGAGTTGCGGTGCGCGCAGCCGTCCATCAGGTCGCACCGAGGGCATCGTACCTGCGGGAGTGTCGCCCGCCGAAGGGTGCCGCACGGGCCGTTTGACGAGGTGGGAGCAGACGGGGCGCACTTCGGACGGTAACCGTGTGTGAGCGAAATGTGCCGCGGAGCGTCCGGAAAACGGGCTGCGGACAGAACGAAGCCCCCGATCACGGGGGAACAACCGGGGGCTTCGCGACTCTGGGCGGCTTCGAATGGCCGCACATTGAGAACGTAAGTCCTGTACGGCCCCCCGGTCAAGCGGAGTTGAGGCACTCCGGGAAGTTCTCCGGCGGGCGTCTTCACAAGTTCAGCACATTGCCGATGGTCCGTCACCGTGCGTGAGTGTCTGGTCCGGTCCAACAGTCTTCACGGGTCCCTGGAGCACCTCGTACCCCTTCTCCGACTGCCGTATCAGAAGGTCGGCGAACGGCCGCGAGGGATCCTCGGCGAAGTGTCGTCGCTCCGCCCCGACCCACCCGGCCCAGAACTCCCGCTGCTCCTCCCCGTCCCGTCGGCGTCCGCGCGTCCAGGACTCCTCGTGCGGCAACTCCATCCACAGCAGTGCCGCGAGATATGGGCGCAGTGCGCGGCGGCCGGCTCCGACGCCTTCGACGAGGACCACCGGTGCGGGCGGCAGTGTGCGGGGCGGTCCGAAGTGGCGGGTGTGCCAGTCGTACGGGGTGTAGTGGGCACTCTCGCCGCGGCTCAGCGGTTCGATCACCTGGGCCAGCAGCCGCCCGGTCCACTCGAACAGCTCATCGTGGCTGGCGATGTCGTCGAGATGCAGCACGGGCGCCCCGTCCAGGGCGTGGGCCAATCGCCCGGCGAACGTGGACTTTCCGGAGCCGGCATGTCCGTCGACGCCGATCAGGCGGACGGGGCCGCAGGACGGGGGCAGGCGGCGGAGCCGGGAGGCGAGGTCGTGAATGGCCGTTCCTTGGCTGGCTGGAGCGTTGGGCATATTCGACGGGAACATTCTAGTGGTGGGTGAAATCGGGGCGAATGGGAGGGTCGAAAAATAGTGCCGTATTGAACCAGTTGTTGGCTGGCTGTGGGCCAGTCGCAATCCCGTCCGGAAACTCGGCGTGCCATCTCGAAAACCGCGTTCCGGTTGCACGTCTTGCTGAGTAAGGTGCGAGGTGCACAACTGTGAGGCGTCGTACGGGGAGACAGGAGCAGATGGCCGCTGGGTTATTCGAGGGGCAGTATGTGTGGCATCCGGCGGCCGATGACCGCTTGCTCGCGAGCGTATGCGTCGATGTACGTGCCGGCCGATACCGGAGCGCCCATGAAGCCCTCGCCGAAACACACGGGGACTTCGGTCTGCGCGCCCACCGCTCCCTGGTCCTCGCCTCCGAGGCCGCCGACTCCGACCTCGCCGAGCGGTGGCTGGCCGAGGAGCCGACCCCCGAGGCGGCGCTGCTGTGGGCCCGGGTGGCGGTGCTGCGGGCGCTGCGCGCGGCCGACGCGCACGACGAGCGGGCCGCGGCCCTGGAGCGGATCGCGCTGACCGCCTGCGACCGGGCGGCGCGGGCGAACCCGGCCGACCCCACGCCCTGGGCGGCCCGGCTGGCCATGGCCCGGCTGCACCGGCTGACCGACCCCGCCCCGCGCGGGCTGCTCACCGCGCCGCCCGGACCATGGCGGCTGTTCGCGCACGTCCTGTCCCTCGACCCCTGGCACCGCGAGGCCCACCACCGCTTCCTGTCCTGCTTCTTCACCCGCCACGGCGGCTCCGTGAACGCCGCCTGGGACGTCGCCGCCTTTCTCGGTCAGCGCGCGCCCGCCGACTCCCCGCTGCGGCTGCTGCCCCTGGTCGCCCTCGTGGAGAGCTACAACCCGACCCAGCTGCTCGCCGACCGGGTCTGGGAGCAGCCGCAGTGGCGCTCCACCGCCCTCGCGATCTACCAGAACTGGCTGCCCACGATGCCGGGTTACCGCTTCACCCCGGTGCTCGACCTGGCCTACCTGGCGCATGCGCTGGTCATGGGCAAGCGCGAGTTCGAGGCCCGCGCGGTCTTCGCGGCCATGGGGCCGTACGCCTCGCGCATGCCCTGGTCGGCCTTCGGGGAGCCGGCCGACCAACTGTCCCGGGCCCGGCGCGCCTGCGGCCTCCCCGTCCCCCCGTAGACCCCCACCAGAAAGAAAGGCCGACCTGTGCCGGAACGGATATCGGACGACGACGCCGTACTTCATGAGATGGGTTACCCGAGAAAACTCACCCGTCGCTTTCAGGCGTTCGACAATTTCGCCATCTCATTCACCATCATCAATATCATTTCTGGAATCTTCTCCAGCTTCGGATTCGGACTGAATGCCGGAGGTCCTCGTATTCTCGTCTTCGGCTGGATCGGCGTCTCCGTCATGGTGCTCTTCGTCGGTCTCGCCATGGCGGAAGTCGCCTCCGCCTATCCGACGAGCGGCGCGCTGTATTTCTCCGCCGGGAAACTCGCCAGACGGCACAAGGGAGCCTGGTCCTGGTACACCGGCTGGCTGAACTTCGTGGGCCAGATCGGCGGCACCGCCGCCACCGGCTACGCCGCCGCCACCTTCATCCAGGCCTTCCTCGCCCTGCAGTGGCACTCCTACGTGCCGACCACCCACCAGACGGTGCTGATCACGGCACTGCTCATCGTGCTGCAGGGGCTGGCCAACACCTACACCGTCCAGCTGGTCGCGCTCCTCAACCGGATCTCCGTGTGGTGGCTGCTGATCGGTCTCGTGGTGATCGTGGGCGCCCTGATCGTCGGGCCCGACCAGCATCAGTCGGCCTCGTTCGTCACGCATTTCGCGAACAACACCGGTTTCACGAACGGGCTTTACGGCGGGATGCTCGGCCTGCTCGTCACCAGCTGGACCTTCACCGGCTTCGACGGCAGCTTCCACATGTCCGAGGAAACGGTGCGGGCCACGGTCAACGCCCCGAAGGGGATCACACGTGCGATCGGCTACTCGGCGATCACCGGTCTGATCCTGATGCTCGCACTGGTCTACAGCATTCACGACTACGACCATGTGGCGAGCGCATCCGCTCCGCCCGTCCAGATTCTCATCGACGGTCTCGGCCTGACCACCGCCAAGGTGCTCCTGCTGATCGTGATCGGCGCGATGCTCTTCTGCGGGCTCGCCAATCTCACCAGCAACACCCGGCAGATCTTCGCCTTCTCCCGCGATGGCGCCATGCCCGGCTCCCGTCTGTGGCACTCGGTCTCGCCGCGCACCCGCACCCCCGTCAAGGCCGTCTGGCTCGCGGTCGCCTGCTCGCTGGCCCTCGTCCTGCCCGGCTGGTGGTCGCACACGGCCTTCACCGCCATCGTCAGCGTCAACGTCGTCGGGCTCTTCCTCGCCTACGGCGTGCCGATCCTGCTCCGGCTGAGCCTCGGCGACGAGTTCCAGCCGGGGCCGTGGCACCTGGGCCGCTGGAGCAAGCCCGTCGGTGTGATCGCGGTGGCCTGGATCCTGCTCAGCAGCCTGCTGTTCATGCTCCCGCAGGCCTCGCCGATCACCGTCGACTCCTTCAACTACGCGCCGATCGCCCTCGTCGTCGTCCTGGTCGTCGCCACCCTCTGGTGGTTCGCCACCGCCCGCCGCCGCTTCCAGGGCCCGGTCAGCTACGGCCGCCCCGACGAGGTCGCGGCGATGGATCTGATCTGAGTCCCGGCCCGGCGTGCGCCCGCGTGCGCCGGGGCGGACGGCTCCACAGGTCATGCCAGTGGTCCACGCCAATATTGGTGGGCGTGGCATGGGCCGAAGTGCTGGCAGGAGGTGCCCCCCGAGGCCATAGTTGGCGCACAACCATGCAGCGCAACCGCGCATTTGGACCTGCCCGACTCGGACACCTGGGGGTCGTTCCGCCCATGAGCAGAGCCGAACAGCCGTCCCGCAGAACCGTCCTCGCCGCGGCGGTGGCCGCCGCGGTGGTGGGCCCCGCCGTCACCGCCGACGCGGCCGACGCCGAGGAGTCCGCCGTGATGCCGAACCGCCCCCACTCCGCGGGGCCTTCCACGGTCGACTACCGTTCCTGGACCTCCTACCAGGACTGGTGCGCCGGCACCGCGCACGGCACGCGTGCCGTCGCGGGCGCCCGCCCCGGCGTGGTGATCGCCGCCCCGGCCGGCACCACCGAATACACCGACCCGCACACCGGCACGACCGCCACCTGGGAGTACGCCACCTGGACGTCCCCCGTCCACCGGCTCCGTGTCCCCGCCACCGAGGCGATCGCCTCCTGGAACGCGCACACCCCGGCCGGCACCTGGCTCCAGGTCGAGCTGCACGGCACGTACTCCGACGGCACCCAGACCCCCTGGTACGTGATGGGCCGCTGGGCCGCCGGTGACCAGGACATCAAGCGGACCTCGGTGGACGACCAGAAGGACGGCAAGAGCGCCATCTGGACGGACACCTTCGCCGTCGACGACGCCACGACCGGCCTGCGCCTGATCTCGTACCGCCTCCGCCTCACCCTGTACCGCAAGCCCGGCACCAAGCTCACCCCCACCGTGTGGCGGCTCGGCGCGATGGGCTCGGACATCCCCGACCGCTTCACCGTCCCGGCCTCCACGCCCGGCCTCGCGAAGGAACTGATCGTCCCGCGCTACTCGCAGGAGATCCACAAGGGCCAGTACCCCGAGTACGACAACGGCGGCGAGGCCTGGTGCAGCCCCACCTCCTCACAGATGATCATCGAGTACTGGGGAGGCAGGCTCACCCCCGGACAACTGGCCTGGGTGGACCCGAGCTACGCAGATCCACAGGTCGACCACGCGGCCCGCTTCACCTACGACTACCAGTACGAGGGCTGCGGCAACTGGCCCTTCAACGCCGCCTACGCGGCCACGTACAAGGATCTGCAGGGCGTGGTCACCCGGCTCCGCTCGCTCACCGACCTGGAGACACTGATCGCGGCCGGGATCCCGGCCATAACGTCCCAGTCGTTCCTCAAGGGGGAGCTGACGGGGGCGGGTTACGGCACCGCGGGGCATCTGATGACCGTCATCGGCTTCACCGCCGACGGCGACGTGATCGCCAACGATCCGTTCTCGCCGAGCGACGACGCGGTACGCCGTGTCTACAAACGGCGCGAATGGGAGAACATCTGGCTCAGGACCAAGCGGTACAACGCGAGCGGCAAGGTCGTCTCCGGCACCGGAGGCGTCTGCTACCTGTACTTCCCGGCCCGGCCCACACCCCGCCAGCGCAAGGCGCTCGCGGCGGTCGGCGTGCGCTGAACGACAGGCGGAAGGTCCGGGGAGTCGGGGCCTTCCGCCTGTGACCGATGTCTCGGCCGCAAAAGCCGCCCCAGGTGGCAAGGTGGACGGAACCCTGGGGGGAGTCCACCGCACGCCCGACCTCAGCGAGACGCCATGACCGCACACTCGGCCACCGCCGCCCGCACCCGCACCGGCGGCCCCAAGAACGACGGGCCGAAGGTCCTCGAGCACGTCATGGGCTGGACCCTTGTCATGGTCGTCGCGATGCTCGTCACCCAGCTCGGCCTGCTGTGACCTGACGCGAACAGAGCCCCGGTCTCCTCTCCGGCCACTCGTCGAGTGGACTCGAACGAGTGGACGTGGTCGTTCTGACATACTGCGGATGTCCCGCAGCCAGCCCGAAACCAGGGTCGACATTGAAGATCAGCGAACAGAGCGACGCCACCCGACCCCGGGCGCGCGGCACCGAGCGCTCGCTGGCGCGCCGAGCCGAACTCATCACCATCGGGCGGAAGTTGTTCGCCGACACGTCCTACGACGCGCTCTCGATGGACGACATCGCACGGCAGGCGCGTGTCGCCAAGGGGCTGATCTACTACTACTTCCAGTCCAAGCGCGGCTACTACCTGGCGATCATCAACGATTCGGTCGCCGATCTGGTCACCTTCGCGGCGAGCGAGGTTGAGCTGGAGCAGCTGGACCGCGTCCATCGCACCATGGAGGGCTATCTGCGCTACGCCGAGCACAACCAGGCGGCCTTCCGCGCGGTCGTCAGCGGCGGCGTCGGCTTCGACGCCGAGGTGCACGCCATCCGGGACGGTGTGCGTGAGGCGATAGTGGCGACCGTCGCCGAAGGGGCGTACGGCCGCACGGACATCGCCCCGCTGGCCCGCATGGGCCTGTTCGCCTGGGTGTGCGGCGTGGAGGGCGCCACTCTCGACTGGATCGACCGCCCCCGGCTGTCCCGCGAACAGATGCGCGAACTCCTGGTCAAACAGCTCGGCGGCGCCATGCGCGCCATCGAGGAACTGGACCCGGCCTACCCCGCTCCGGCCCCGGCCCGCCGCGACACCTGAGCGACCGGCGGAGGCTCCCCCGCCCCAACCGCCGTACTCCTGTTGCCAGTTGATCGCCCTGATCAACTCACTGCCCGCGGTGTCCGCGCGCAGCCCTCAGAAGAACGTGGCGCCCAGACATTGTTGCCTCCGAGCCGGGCGCTTCACGTCACGTTCCGCTGAACATCGCGTGCGGTGAGTGGCCGGGATATTCTTGAAGTAAGCGGTCGTTAACTGGTGACGGGATGCCTGTAATCGGGCATACTCACAGCGCACAGCCGCTGGTCAGCAGCTTCCGAGACCCGGGAGAGCGGGCCTCGGCCGACCTTTGCAGAAAGACCCGGCGGAGCCGCCCCCACCCAAGGCGCACGTCGGCCGATGTGCCCGAACAGGGAGGAGAGCGTCGCCATGCCCGACCGCGCCCCGCAGCCGGTGGACCGTCAACTGCCCACGGACGAGGCCCGGGATCTGATCTCGCTCGTCCGCGACATCGCCCAGCGCGAGATCGCCCCGAAGGCGGCCGAGGAGGAGGACGCCGGACGCTTTCCGCGCGAGGTCTTCACGCTGCTGTCGCAGTCGGGACTGCTCGGCCTGCCGTACGACTCGGAGTACGGCGGCGGCGACCAGCCCTACGAGGTCTACCTCCAGGTCCTCGAGGAACTCGCCGCGGCCCGTCTCACCGTCGGCCTCGGCGTCAGCGTGCACACGCTCGCCTCCTACGCGCTCGCCGCCTACGGCACCAAGGAGCAGCAGGTCGAGCATCTGCCCGCGATGCTGGGCGGCGGCCTGCTGGGCGCCTACTGCCTGTCCGAGCCGTCGTCCGGCTCCGATGCCGCTTCTCTTCGTACGAAGGCTGTGCGCGACGGCGACGACTGGGTGATCACCGGCACCAAGGCCTGGATCACGCACGGCGGGATCGCCGACTTCTACACGGTCATGGCCCGGACGGGGGAGGAGGGGCCGCGCGGCATCACCGCTTTCCTGGTGCCCGGCGACGCCGAGGGTCTGAGCGGTGCGGTGCCCGAGAAGAAGATGGGGATGAAGGGCTCGCCCACCGCGCAGGTCCACCTCGACGGCGTGCGGGTGCCGGACGAGCGGCGTATCGGCGAGGAGGGCCAGGGCTTCGCGATCGCGCTGTCCGCGCTCGACTCCGGCCGACTCGGCATCGCGGCCTGCGCGATCGGCCTCGCCCAGGCGGCGCTGGACGAGGCGGTCGCGTATGCCACCGGGCGGCAGCAGTTCGGGCGGCCCATCGCCGACTTCCAGGGGCTGCGCTTCATGCTCGCCGACATGGCGACCCAGATCGAGGCGGGCCGGGCCCTGTATCTGGCGGCGGCACGGCTGCGCGACGCGGGGCGGCCGTTCGCCAAGCAGGCGGCCATGGCCAAGCTCCACTGCACGGACACCGCGATGAAGGTGACCACGGACGCCGTCCAGGTCCTCGGCGGTTACGGCTACACCGCGGACTTCCCGGTGGAGCGCTATATGCGCGAGGCCAAGGTGCTGCAGATCGTCGAGGGCACCAACCAGATCCAGCGCATGGTCATCGCCCGTCACCTTGCGGGTCCTGAAACGCGCTGAACTGGCCTCTGGTGACCTGCGGGGCCGCCAGCCTGATCCACTCCGGATCGTGGCGGCCCGGCAGAGTGCGGCCCCGGTCGGCCCAGGCGCGCATCAGATCGCGGTAGATCGGCGGGTCCTGCAGATGCGGCGGCACCGGCGCGGCCGTTCCTGCGGGCGGCGGAACGAACACGCGGCGCTGACGCCCGATCACGGAATAGGTGGGGGTCATACCAGGGCAACGCGGAGGTAGGCGGACAGGTCACCCATCCGCGGAATCGAGCTTGAGTTCCCGGACGTCCGGCTCCCCGCTCTGGCCTCCGCCAGCTGTCTGACGTACCGTCAGCCCAGCCGTCTCCAGGGAGGTTTGGCGTGGCCGACGACCGCCCCGTACCACTCGACGAGTACCCCGTGCACCAGGTCCCGCTGTCCATGAAGCACGTCGCGACCGGGGACCGGAACGCCTACGACCGCTGCATCTTCCACGTCCTCGACCACGAGGGGCGCGCACTGCTCATCGTGGGCCTCGGGGTGTACCCCAACCTCGGCGTGATCGACGCGTACGCGACCCTGCGGACCGGCGATGCCCTGCACGCGGTGCGTGCCTCGCACGCCCTCGGCGAGGACCGCATGCGACTCGCCGTCGGCCCGCTCAGGATCGAGGTCGAGGAGCCGCTGCGGCGGCTGCGGCTGGTGGGTGACGATGACCTGTTGTCTTACGACCTGACGTGGACCGCCGGCTTCCCCGCCCTGTGGGAGCCCCACCACCTCCAGCGCCGCGGCGACCGGCTCACCCTCGAAGGGCGCCGCTTCGTCCAGGCGGGCGGTGTGGAGGGCGTGATCCGCGCCGCGGGTGAGGAGTTCCGGGTCACCGCCGGGGGATGGGCCGGCACCCGCGACCGCAGCTGGGGCGTGCGGCCCATACCGGGGGAGGAGGGCGGCCGCCTGGCCGAGGAGAACCCGACCGAGGGCTTCCACTGGCTGTGGTGCCCGGTGCGCTTCGAGGACCGCTTCCTCATGGTCGTCGTCCAGGAGGACGCCGACGGCTACCGCTCCCTGAACGACGCCACCCTGGTCCGCCCCGGCCACCGCGACCGGCAACTCGGTTGGCCCCAGCCCGAGATCACCTACCGCTCGGGCACCCGCCACCCGGACCGCGCCCTCATCCACCTCGGTGACTTGCGCAAACCGCAGGAACTTGAGGTCGAGATCCTCACCTCCTCGCCGCTCGCGATCGGTGCCGGCTACCCGCCCGCCGACGACTGGCAGCACGGCACCTGGCGCGGCCGCGGCTGGGCGGATCGCCGTACCTACGACCTGACGCAGCCACGCCCCCTGGCCGCCTACGGGGTCACCGACCATGCCGCCCGCTTCCGGCTGGACGGCCGGACCGGCCACGGCATCTTCGAGCACGGCTCGTTCGGGCGGCACGATCCGAGCGGGTTCACGGACTTCACTTCGGTCGCACCGTAGGCGGTATGTGACATGGCACCCACTACGCCCCGCCCCCGCACCACCACCCGCGACCCGGAGGAGCTCGCCCGCCGTCTCACCGCCTGGCTCTCCACCCGCCTGCCCGGCGCCAAGGCCGTCGGCGTCACCGTCCCCGAGTCCAACGGCATGTCCAGCGAGACCCTGCTCTTCGTCATAGAGCATCCCGAACCACCGGTGCGAGCCTGCGCGTTGAGGCTCGCGGCGGACCCGGCGGCGTACACCGTCTTCCCGGTGTACGACATGCCGCGCCAGTACCGCACGATGCGGGTAGTGGCGGAGCACTCGGACCTGCCTGTGCCGAAGGTGCTGTGGCTGGAAGAGGATCCCGGACCCCTCGGGGCGCCCTTCTTCGTGATGGAGCGCGTCGAGGGACGCGTGCCGCCCGACGTCATGCCCTACACGTACGAGGGCAACTGGCTGCACGCGGCGAGCGACGCCGAGCGCGAGCACCTGGAGGCGGCGTCGATCGGGCTGCTGGCCCGACTGCACGACCAAGTGCCGCCGAAGGCTGCCGAGTTCCTCGCTCTCCCGGGCGAGGGCGACGCACTGCGCCGCCACGTGACCGCCCAACGCGCCTACTACGACTGGGTCGTCGATGGCCGCGCCCGGTCACCGCTCATCGAGGCCGCGTTCGACCGGCTGGAGGAGCTCTGGCCGAGCGATCCGGGCACAGCTGTGCTCAACTGGGGCGACGCGCGCATCGGGAACGTCGTCTACGACGGCTTCGAGCCCGCCGCCGTCCTCGACTGGGAGATGGCGGCCCTGGCCCCGCGCGAGGTCGACCTCGGCTGGATGGTCTATCTGCACCGCTTCTTCCAGGACCTCACGGTCACCTTCGGCCAGCGCGGTCTGCCGGACTTCCTGCGTCGCGACCGCGTCGAGGCCCGCTACGCCGAACTCACCGGCCACACCCCGCGCGACATGGACTTCCACACCCTGTACGCCGCGCTCCGGCACGCGATCGTCATGCTGCGGGTCGCCTACCGGCAGGTGCACTTCGGGGAGGCGGCCGTTCCGGCGGATCCGGACACGCTGATCCTGCACCACGGCAGCCTGCGGGCCATGGTGCAGGGCAGCTACTGGAATTGAGCGAGGCGGTTCAGGCGGCCTGACGGCGCATCGCCGGCACCCGCATCGGGCGCGAGCCCGGGCCGCCGACGTGCGAGAACGGCTGCGTCCGCCAGTCGAGTCCCTGAGGGAGCGTCAACAGGAGCGCGGTGTCCTGCTCCTGGGGCTCGGCCGACTCGTCCGCGGAGCGGGCCTCGGCCGCCCGGCGGCCGGTGCCGGCGCAGACCGTGAGGCCGAACGGGTTCCACGGCGAGGCGCACAGCGCGTGCTCCGGCAGGACCTGCTCGTCCGCCAGCAGCGCGATGGGCTGCGCGCAGTCCGGGCAGATCACCCGGTACATCTCGAAGGTGTCGTACGCGTCGAGTTCGTCCTCGAAGGCGTCGGGTTCGACACCCTCCGGCTCGGGCTCGACGACTGCCTGGAGCCGCTTGGGTGCGGTACGACCAGGGCGCTTAAGACTCTGCATGGGTTCTCCCCCTCGGGCTGGGCCGTTCGGGCACTGCGGCCTCGACCACAGCAAGCACTTCCCGCCCCGTCTCGGAGGTAATCACGAGAGCATCACGGAGACGTCTCGACGGCTGTGTCCTTCGTCACATGCCGCCTGCAGGTGCCCGGGGCGGACGTTTTGTCCCCCGGATGGCGCACGGACGGCTCACAGACAGCTCTCGGGCACATCACAAAGCGGGTATGACCTGGACTGCTCAGGTATCCGAGGAGATCAAGCGCACTGTAGGTTCTTGCGTCATGGAGGAGCTGGACCGTCAGATCGTGCAGCTGCTCGTCAAGGACGGGCGGATGAGCTACACAGACCTGGGCAAGGCCACGGGCCTGTCCACGTCGGCCGTGCACCAGCGGGTGCGCCGGCTGGAACAGCGTGGCGTCATCCGCGGCTATGCCGCGGTGGTCGACCCCGAGGCCGTCGGGCTGCCCATGACCGCGTTCATCTCGGTCAAACCCTTCGACCCCAGCGCCCCCGACGACATCTCGGACCGCCTGGCCGGGGTCCCCGAGATCGAGGCCTGCCACAGCGTCGCGGGCGATGAGAACTACATCCTCAAGGTGCGGGTGGCGACGCCGCACGAGCTGGAGGAGCTGCTGGCGCGGTTGCGCACGCTGGCGGGAGTCTCGACACGCACGACGGTGGTGCTTTCGACGCCGTACGAGGCGCGACCGCCGCGGATCTGAAGCCCGCTGTCGCCCCAGGTGCAGTCCCGCCGCCGCGCCGCGAGAAACTGTCCGTCATGAGCGATCGCACCGACCAGCCGAAGACCGTCCTCCTCCGCCGAGGAGAAGTGCACAGTCCCGCCGATCCCTTCGCGACCGCGATGGTCGTGGAGCGCGGCCAGGTCGCCTGGGTCGGTTCGGAGGGCGCCGCGGACGCCTTCGCGGACGGTGTCGACGAGGTGGTCGACCTGGACGGCGCCCTTGTCACCCCGGCCTTCACCGACGCCCATGTGCACACCACCTCCACCGGCCTCGCGCTCACCGGCCTCGACCTGTCCGACGCGCCCTCCCTGGAGGCCGCCCTCGCTCTGGTACGGGACTTCGCGGCGGCCCGTCCGCAGGACAAGGTGCTGCTCGGGCACGGCTGGGACGCCGCCCGCTGGCCCGGCGGCCGACCTCCGACGCGTGCGGAACTGGACGAGGCCACCGGCGGCCGCCCCCTCTATCTCTCCCGTATCGACGTCCACTCGGCGGTCGTCACCACGGCCCTGCTCGACCTGGCCCACGGTGTGGGTGCAAAGGACGGCCCGCTGACCGCCGACGCCCATCACGCCGTACGCGCAGCGGCGTTCGCAGCCGTGACGTCGGCCCAGCGCGCCGACGCCCAGCGCGCCGCGCTCGCGCACGCCGGCTCCCTCGGTATCGGCTCGGTCCACGAGTGCGCGGGACCGGAGATCTCCTCCGAGGACGACTTCACCGGACTGCTCCGGCTCGCGGCCGATAAGACGGGTCCGCGAGTGATCGGATACTGGGCCGAAGGGGGCGAGGAAGGGGTGGAGAAGGCGCGCGAGCTGGGCGCGGTCGGCGCCGCCGGTGACCTCTTCGTCGACGGCTCCCTCGGCTCGCACACCGCCTGCCTGCACACGCCGTACTCCGACGCCGACCACACGGGCAGCGCCTATCTGGATGCCGCCGCGGTGGCCGCCCATGTGGTGGCCTGCACCGAGGCGGGCCTCCAGGCGGGCTTCCACGCGATCGGCGACGCGGCCGTGACCACGGTCGTGGACGGTGTGCGCGCCGCCGCCGAGAAGGTCGGCCTGGCCCGGGTGCGTGCCGCCCGCCACCGTGTCGAGCACGCCGAGATGCTCACCCCCGAGACGATCGCGGCCTTCGCCGAGCTGGGCCTGACCGCCTCCGTGCAGCCGGCCTTCGACGCGCTGTGGGGCGGCGAGGACGGCATGTACGCCCGGCGCCTGGGCGCCGACCGGGCGCGCACCCTGAACCCCTTCGCGGCCCTGCTCAGGGCGGGCGTCCCGCTCGCGTTCGGCTCCGACAGCCCGGTCACGCCGCTCGACCCGTGGGGCACGGTCCGCGCCGCCGCCTTCCATCGCACGCCCGAGCACCGTGTCTCCGTGCGTGCCGCGTTCACGGCCCACACACGCGGCGGCTGGCGGGCGATCGGGCGTGACGACGCGGGCGTCCTGGTGCCCGGCGCACCCGCGGACTACGCCGTGTGGCGCACCGACGAACTGGTGGTCCAGGCCCCCGACGACCGGGTCGCCCGCTGGTCCACCGACCCCCGCTCCGGCACCCCCGGCCTGCCCGACCTGAGCCCCGGCCGCGACCTGCCGGTCTGTCTGCGCACCGTGGTCGGCGGGCGGACGGTGTTCGTACGGCCGGGCGAGTGATCTCCCGGGGTGGCGCGTCTTTGATCGACGCCCTCAGCGGCGTCGCACGACCTGCGTATCCTCCGCCCTGACCAGGGCATTGATGCAAAATCCGCAGGTCGAACGGCTGTTGACAGCCGATGGCAGGGGGCCGGTAGGTTCGGCCGAGTCCACCACCGGACGCCCGACCGGGGAACTTCCGCGCACTCGTCGCAGCGCCACTGGGTCAGGGACGGTGTGCCGCACCGGGGCACCGCCACTGGGAGCCAGGCTCAGCGCCCGCGCCGCGACGGGGGGACCGTTTCGGCCGGTCGGGGAGGTGTGACCCGGGTGGGGCCCGGGCTCAGTAGACAACGGCTTTCGGTCGACCCGCAGCCAGCGGGCCCCGGGTCGGCCCGAAGGGCGCCGGGCCCCCATCCGTAGATCCGCGTACGTGCCCGAAAACGCGCTCTTACCCCGCTCTTGTGGAATCGACACCACTATACGAACGCCCTGTCGCGTCATCGCAGGCCGTGACCACTATGGTGGACGTCTGCGTACGGACACGAAGGGGCAGCAGTGAACGACGGCGACGGGACCCTCGCGGCAAAGGCCCAGGGGAGGCAGTTCGGCCCGCTCGGCACGGCCTTGGTGATCATTCCGACCTACAACGAGGCGGAGAACATCAAGTCCATCGTCGGCCGGGTACGGAAGGCGGTCCCCGAGGCTCACGTCCTCGTGGCCGACGACAACAGCCCGGACGGCACCGGCAAGCTCGCCGACGAACTGGCCGCCGAGGACGACCACGTCCAGGTGCTGCACCGCAAGGGCAAGGAGGGCCTCGGCGCCGCCTACCTCGCGGGCTTCCGCTGGGGCCTGGAGAACGGCTACGGAGTCCTGGTCGAGATGGACGCCGACGGCTCCCACCAGCCCGAGGAGCTGCCCCGGCTGCTGACGGCCCTCAAGAGCGCCGATCTGGTGCTCGGCTCCCGCTGGGTGCCCGGCGGCCGAGTGGTGAACTGGCCCAAGAGCCGCGAGGTCATCTCCCGAGGCGGCAGCCTGTACTCCCGCCTTGCCCTCGACCTGCCGCTGCGCGACATCACCGGCGGCTACCGCGCCTTCCGCCGAGAGACCCTTGAGGGCCTCGGCCTCGACGAGGTGGCCTCCCAGGGCTACTGCTTCCAGGTCGACCTGGCCCGCCGCGCGGTCAAGGCCGGCTACCACGTCGTCGAGGTGCCCATCACCTTCGTCGAGCGCGAACTGGGCGACTCCAAGATGAGCCGCGACATCCTCGTCGAGGCCCTGTGGCGGGTCACGGCGTGGGGCGTGGGGGAGCGGGTCGCCAAGGTCACGGGCCGCGGCAAGAAGGCCTGAGGCCTGACCCGTCGTCCGTCTGCAACAGGGCCCGCGTAGTTGGTCACAGGCGCGGTTGATCATCCGCTTATGCGGCACTGAGGCGGGCCCAGGCACACTGGATGCATGACGACAGGTGCTCCGACCCCCACGTACCCCGCCCGGCCCCGGCGCTCCCGGCTACGGACCTTCCTGCCGCTCGGTGTCGCGGCCTGGCTGGTGCTGGAGATCTGGCTGCTGACCGTGGTCGCGGGCGCGTCGAGCGGGTTCACCGTGTTCCTGCTGCTGCTCGCGGGTTTCGTGCTCGGCACTGCGGTGATCAAGAAGGCGGGCCGGCGCGCCTTCCAGAACCTCAATGAGGCGCTGCAGCGCGGCGGCACCCCGCAGAGCGGCGGCGGCAACGGCCTGCTGATGCTCGGCGGACTGCTTCTGATGATCCCCGGCCTGATCTCGGACGCGGTGGGCCTGCTTCTGCTGATCCCCCCGGTCCAGAAGGCCCTGAGCCGCTTCACCGAGCGCACCCTCGACCGCAAGCTGCGCGAGGCCGGTGCGGGCACCTTCGGTGACGCCTTCCAGCAGGCCCGCATCCACCGCCCCGACGGCAAGGTCGTCCAGGGCGAGGTCATCAGGGACGAGCCGGGTGGCGACACCCCGCAGGGCCCGCGACCGCCGCTGACCCACTGAGAACGCGGCCAGGACGCACGACTGCGGGCGCCCACGTGAATCCACGTGGACGCCCGCAGTCGCTTGCGTGCGTAGTTGGTCCGCCCGACCCCGGCAGGAACTAGGCCGACTTGCGGCTGTCCCGCGGGTGAACCGCGATGTTCATCGCGCCCGAACGGAGAACGGCCAGGCGCTCCTCGAGGACCTCTTCGAGTTCCTCGCGGGTGCGCCGCTCCATCAGCATGTCCCAATGCGTACGCGCGGGCTTGGCCTTCTTTTCCTCAGGGCCGTCGCCGTCGACGAGGAGTGCCTGGGCCCCGCAGACCTTGCACTCCCACTCCGGCGGAATCTCCGCCTCGACCGAGAAGGGCATCTCGAACCGGTGCCCCTTCTCACATGCGTACTCCACGGCCTGGCGCGGGGCCAGGTCGATGCCGCGGTCCGTCTCGTAGCTGGTCACCACGAGGCGCGTGCCGCGAAGAGCTCGCTCACTCATGAATCGTGCCTCCCGGGCTTGTCGCCCACAGGACAGGTGTCGCTGTCGTCGTCATCCGGTCAACGTCCGGTCGGCGGTAAAGATTCCCGTTCCGTGTCCCGTTCCGGGTCATGCGTCGCCGTCGTAGCCGCCCCTTGTTGTACCCACCGGCGCCCGGTTTGTCACATCTGCTAGCAGATGTCACCCAGCGTTTCGTCATCTTTGACGCGCAGTAACGGTACGCCTGGCAGGCCAAACGCGTACACTACAGCCCTTTCGCCGTGAGCGCTAAATTCTCTCGGGAACCGGATTGCCCGCATCCAAGATCGCCTGCCGCACCGGAACCCTTGCGAGCAGGGCGAATCCGATGACGAAGAAGGCCACGAGCGAGATGATCGCGTCGCGATAACTTCCCGTCAGCTGGTAGGTGATCCCGAACAGAAGTGGTCCCAGCCAGCTCATGCCCCGGTCGCTCATCTCGTACGCCGAGAAGTACTCGGCCTCCTTGCCGGGCGGGACCAGATGCGAGAACAGGGAGCGGGACAGGGCCTGGCTGCCGCCGAGCACGAGGCCGATCCCGGACGCCAGCACGAAGAACCACACCGGCGCCCCGGCCGGCAGGAAGTACCCGGCCCCCAGGGTCACCGTCCACGCCACCAGCGAGCCGAGGATCGTGCGCTTGGCTCCGTACGTCCGGGCCAGCCTCCCCATCCCCAGCGCGCCCGCCACCGCCAGCACCTGGACCATCAGCACGGCCGTGATGAGCGTGGACTGACTCAGGCCCAGTTCCTCGGAGCCGTACACCGACGCCTGGGAGATCACCGTCTGGATGCCGTCGTTGTAGATGAGGTAGGCGAGGAGGAAGGCCAGGGTGAGCGGTTTGCCGCGCATGTCCCGGACGGTGGCGGCCAGCTGCCGCCAGCCGTGGACCGCGGGCGCCGAGGACGTCGTACGGCGGTCGCGCAGCCGCTTCAGCGGTACGAGGGTGAAGGCGCCCCACCACAGGCCCGCGGAGGCCAGGCAGATGCGGACCGCGGTCGATTCGGAGACGCCGAAGGAGTCGTGCCCGGTGAACAGCACCAGGTTCACGATCAGCATCGACGAGCCGGCCGCATAGCCGAAGGCCCAGCCGCGCGAGGAGACCCGGTCGCGGTCCTCGGGCGGTGCGATCTGCGGGAGGTAGGAGTTGTAGACGACCATCGAGACGGCCACCGAGGAGTTGGCGACGATCAGCAGCAGGCCGCCCAGCAGATAGCGGTCCCCGGACAGGAAGAACAGGCCCGTCGTGGCCGTCGCCCCCACATAGGCACAGGCGGCGAGCAGCGGCTTCTTCCGTCCCGTGCGGTCGGCGGCCGCGCCCACCAGCGGCATCACGAGGATCGACACGATCACGGATGCGGAGACGCAGTACGCGAAGAACGAGCCGGCCCGCACCGGGATGCCCAGCGGATGTACAAAACCGTCCGCGTCTGCCGCCGACTTGGCGACCGCTGTCAGATAGGGGCCCAGGAACACGGTGAGCACGCTCGTCGAGTAGACGGAGCAGGCCCAGTCGTAGAAGTACCAGCCGCGCTGCTCGCGCTGCCGGTCGATGACGTCCGTCCGCACGGTGTCGACGCTCACCCGTGCCCTCGCTTCCCCGCTGAAGTGCCGTGCGAAGGTTCGGGGGAGGGCCGCCGGGCGCTCAGACCCAGACGCCGCGTTCTTCCATGACCTTGCGCAACGTGTCGATGTGATCGGTCATGATGCCATCGACTCCCAGGTCCAGGAGCCGGTGCATGCGATCGGGCTCATTGATGGTCCACACGTGCACCTGCAGCCCGCGTGCGTGGGCGGCGCGGACGAAGCGGTGGTCGACGACCTGGATGCCCGACTGCGACTCGGGCACCTGGGCGGCGACCGCGGAGGCGCGCAGCGCGGCCGGGACGCCCCAGGAGCGCAGCCGCAGGTTGAGCACGCCCCGCGTGCCGTACGACGTCGCCAGGCGCGGACCGGCGAGCCGCTGGGCACGCACCACGCGCGCCTCGGAGAAGGAGCCGACGCAGATCCGGTCCCACGCGCGCGTGCGCTCGATCAGGTCCAGGAAGGGGTGGAGGGAGGTCTCCGCCTTCAGGTCGACGTTCCAGCGCACCTCGGGGAAGGTCTCCAGCAGCTCCTCGAAGAGCGGCACCGGCTCCTTGCCCGCCACGCGCGCGTGGCTCACGTCCCTCCACGGCAGGTCCGCTATGCGTCCCGCGCCGTCCGTCACCCGGTCCAGGGTCGAGTCGTGGAAGGCGACCAGCTTGCCGTCCGCCGTGGTGTGGACGTCGGTCTCGATGTAGCGGTAGCCCGCCTCCACCGCCCGCCGGAACTGCAGCACGGTGTTCTCCAGGCCGTCCGCAGCGCCGCCCCGGTGGGCGAAGGCGATGGGGCCGGGATGGTCGAGATAGGGGTGGCGTATCCGCGTGGTCACCGTCGAAGTATCGCCCTGTGGGGTTGCCCTTCGGCAACGACCGTGCTGCCGCCGGATGCCGACGGGACGTCGAACACCCGCAGGAAGAGCTGGGCGAGCGGGCCGATCGACACCGCGTACAGGACCGTGCCGATGCCGACGGTGCCGCCGAGGGTGAAGCCCGTGGCGACGACCGCCACCTCGATCGCCGTCCGCATCAGCCGGATCGAGCGGCCGGTACGCCGGTGCAGGCCCGTCATCAGCCCGTCCCGCGGGCCCGGCCCGAAGCGGGCGGAGATGTACAGCCCGGTGGCCGCGCCGTTGAGCAGGATGCCGGCCAGGAGGAGAGGGATCCGTACGGCCAGGGAGCGCACGTCCGGGACGAGCGCGAGCGTGCCGTCCATGGCGATGCCGACCACGAAGACATTGGAGACCGTGCCCAGGCCCGGGCGCTGGCGCAGTGGGATCCACAGCAGCAGCACGGCCGCACCCACGACGATCGACACGACGCCGATGGTCAGGCCGGTGAGCTCGGCCAGGCCCTGGTGCAGCACGTTCCAGGGCTCAAGACCCAGGCCCGCCTCGACGAGGAGAGCGGAGCTCGCGCCGTACAACGCGAGACCGACGTACAGCTGGATCAACCGTCGCCCGAGACGGTTCTTCGTGGACAAGAGGTGCCCCCCTGTGGTCGCAGTGGCCTGGTTCGTGACACCCTGTGGCTTGGGTGGAAACATCATCCATGGCCAATTCAGGGAAGGTGGACTGATTTCCATGGCGACGTGGACCTCGGCGATGGGGGCGGCGCAACTCGCCCGGCTGCTCAACTCGCAGCAGGACCGCCCGGCCGGCCCCGGCACGCGCCGCCCGCCCGCCTACCGTGCGCTGGCCGACGGCATCCGGCTGCTGGTTCTGGAGGGCCGCGTTCCGGTGGCCGCCCGACTGCCCGCCGAGCGCGAGCTGGCCCTGGCCCTGTCCGTCAGCCGTACGACGGTCGCGGCGGCCTACGAGGCGCTGCGCACCGAGGGATTCCTGGAGTCCCGGCGCGGCGCCGGCAGCTGGACCGCCGTACCGGCAGGAAACCCGCTTCCCGCGCGCGGCCTGGAGCCCCTGCCGCCCGAGGCCCTCGGCTCGATGATCGACCTCGGCACCGCGGCGCTCCCCGCGCCCGAGCCATGGCTGACCCGCGCCGTCCAGGGCGCCCTGGAGGAACTGCCGCCGTACGCGCACACGCACGGCGACTACCCGGCCGGGCTGCCCGCGCTGCGCTCGATGATCGCCGACCGGTACACCGCGCGCGGGATCCCGACGATGCCCGAGCAGATCATGGTGACCACGGGAGCCATGGGGGCGATCGACGCGATCTGCCACCTCTTCGCCGGCCGGGGCGAGCGCGTCGCCGTCGAGTCGCCGTCGTACGCCAACATCCTGCAGCTGATGCGGGAGGCGGGGGCGCGGCTGGTGCCCGTGGCGATGGCCGAGGGGCTGGCCGGCTGGGACCTGGACCGCTGGCGGCAGGTGCTGCGCGACGCCGCGCCCCGGATCGCGTACATCGTCGCCGACTTCCACAATCCGACCGGCGCACTCGCCGACGACGACCAGCGACGACAGCTCGTGGAGGCGGCCAGGTCGGCGGGGACGGTGCTGATCGCCGACGAGACGATGAGTGAGCTGTGGCTGGATGAAGGCGTCGAGATGCCGAGGCCAGTGTGTGGCTTCGACCCGGCCGGGTCCACGGTGATCACCGTCGGCTCGGCCAGCAAGGCCTTCTGGGCGGGGATGCGCATCGGCTGGGTGCGCGCGGCACCGGATGTGATCCGCAGCCTGGTCGCCGCGCGCGCGTACGCCGATCTGGGCACCCCCGTCCTGGAGCAGCTCGCCGTGAACTGGCTGTTCAGCACGGGGGGTTGGGAACAGGCCGTGGAGGTGCGGCGCGTGCAGGCCCGGGAGAACCGGGACGCGCTGGTCACGGCGGTGCGGCGAGAGCTGCCCGACTGGGAGTTCGAGGTCCCGAAGGGCGGACTGACGCTGTGGGTGCGGACCGGCGGCCTGTCGGGCTCCCGGCTCGCCGAGGTGGGGGAACGGGTCGGGGTGCGGGTGCCGTCCGGCCCGCGCTTCGGGGTCGACGGCGCCTTCGAGGGGTATGTGCGGCTGCCGTTCACGGTGGGCGGCGCAGTCGCCGACGAGGCGGCGGCGCGGCTGGCTGCGGCGGCTCGGTTGGTGGAGGGCGGGGCGTCGGGGGGCGGGGAGTCGCCGCGGTCGTTTGTGGCGTAGCTGTGGGCGGTGGTGTTGTTCGCCGGGGCTGTGGCGTCCGGCGGTGAAGCTACTGTGCTTCCGCCGCCATGGCCTCCGCGGGCACTGGTTTTGCCTCGATCGGCTCCTCGTCGATGGGCACGACCTCGATGGGCACGACTTCGACCGGCACGGCTTCGACAGGCTCGGACCCGACAGGTTCGGCCTCGGTGGACTCCTGGTCGACGGGCGTGGTTCGCGGCGGCAGGAGAGCCAGCACCGCCCTCCGGTGTGTGTCGCTCGCCGTGTCGTCGTACGGGTCCGGAGTCGACGGCACCTGAAGCCGGTGCACCGGGCCGGTGCCGAGACGGGCGTAACCGCGGCCGGGCGGGACCTCGGCGGCCGGAGTCGTGGGCGGAAGGGCACCCAGGACCCCTGACAGCTGCTCCGCCGTGGCGGGGCCGAGGACGACACGCGCGCGCGTGTGCTGCCGTACGTCGTCGCTCAGCGCTTCGGCGTGGTCGAACTGCTCGCCCACCACGACCGTCACATTCACCGCGCGGCCGTGCCGGAGCGGGACCTGGAGCAGGGACTGCGGGTCCTCGCGGCCGTCCGCGGCGGCGAGATGGGTGAAGGCGCTGGGGCGGTCCAGGAGGAGCCACAGCGGACGCTTGGTGTCCTCCGGCGGCGGCTGACCGGCCTGACGCGCGCGGTTCGCGGCGATCAGACGGCGCTCCGTCTCGAGGGCGGCCCACTCGAGGCTCGTCAGCGCTCCGGTCAGGCCGCACTCGACGGCCAGAACACCGTCCCGGCCGGTCAGGCACGCGTACTCGCCGGTGCCGCCCTCGACGATCACGACGTCGCCGTGCTGGAGCGCCTGCAGAGCGATGGAGCGCAGCAGGGTCGAGGTGCCGCTGCCGGGCTGGCCCATGATCAGGAGGTGCGGTTCGGTGGAGCGGATGCCGGTGCGCCAGACGACCGGCGGAACGTCACGTTTGTCCCCGCCGTAGGTGAGGGGAAGCGTGCGCTGGACCTGGGTGGGGTCCGTGAAACCGAGGACCGTCTCGCCCGGCGCCGTGACGAATCGCTGGACGGCGATATCGGTGGGCAGCGGGGGCAGCACCGTGACCGTCAGCTCGTTGCCCTCTTCCTCCCAGGCGAAGTGGTACTCGCGGCCGCGTCCCGACTTGGCGTACAGCAGCTGCTCGATCCGGGCGCGGGACTCGGCCTCGCCGTCGGTGAAGTACGCCGGGTAGCGGATCACGAGACGGGTGACACGCCCCGATTCGTCGAACTCGTACGCGGGGAAAGCCTTCTCCCACTCGCCGCCGTGACCGTACAGCGGGGAGGGGTCCTCGGCGATCGAGAAGTACGGGATCAGGGCCTCGTACAGCGACTTGAGGCGCTGCACCTGGGACTCGTCCGGCCCTTCGGGGGCCGCCGGTTCGCGGTTCCGGCCGTGCAGGGCTGCCGCCGTCATCAGGCCGATGACGGCGAGCAGTGGGCCGTACGGCACGAGCGCCACGACCAGGACCACCGAGGCCACCAGGAACAGCAGCGGCCCACGCCGGTCCTTGGGCGTGTCGGCCCACTTGTGCCGCCCGGCCGCCGCCAGCCGGCGCAGCCCGCGGGTGATCGTGATCAGCGGGTGGAGGACGTCGGTGGCGCTGTCGGCCGCCGTCCGGGCCAGCTCCCGGCTCCGGGCGATCTGCATCCGGGCGATCTGCGCGTTGTCCTTGCTCAGGATGCGGGGGAGGGGGCGCCGGGCCACTGCGTTCTCCTGGTGGTGCGTACGGGCGGGAAGGGCGGCGTCAGAACTTGATGCCGCCGAGGAGACTCGCGAGGCTCTCGCCGCCGGCCTTGATGCTCGGGGCGATCGCGGTGCTCGCGAGATAGAAGCCGAACAGGGCCGAGACCAGCATGTGCGAGGCCTTCAGGCCGTCCTTGCGGAAGAACAGGAAGACGATGATGCCGAGGAGGACCACGCCGGAGATGGACAGGATCATTTTTTTCTCCTGGTTCACGGGGACAGTCACCATGAGTACTTCCAGGATCACAGCATGTATCGGTAGTATTAAAGGTGCAAATGGGTGAATATCGGCGGATTTCCCTCAAGTGGTCGAGCCGGCCCGGTCCGACCGAGCCGGATCCCCGTGGCCTGCCTGGTCTGTGGTGATCTTTACCTCCGGCGCATCGGGTCATGTACCGCGGAAGCCAGTACCCTGGCGATTCACCTGAACGGTTGTATTGAGAGGCGGTCCGGCCGATGACTGAAGCCCCCGACCCCGAGGTCGTGGAGCTGGCGACCAAGATCTTCGATCTGGCCCGGCAGGGGCAGACCGAGGCGCTCGTGGCGTACGTCGACGCGGGTGTGCCTGCCAACCTCACCAACGACCGCGGTGACTCGCTCGTGATGCTCGCCGCCTACCACGGACACGCGGACGCGGTACGCGCCCTGCTTGCCCGGGGCGCGGAGGGCGACCGGATCAACGACCGGGGCCAGACCCCGCTCGCCGGGGCCGTCTTCAAGGGTGAGACGGACGTCATCAAGGCCCTCCTCGAGGGCGGTGCCGATCCGTCCGCGGGCACCCCGTCGGCCGTCGACACGGCGCGGATGTTCGGCAAGACGGAACTGCTCGAGTTGTTCGGCGCACACTGATCCGAATGTTCTGACCAGCAAGAACACAGAAAACGGGGGAGGCGGTACAGGGCCGCCGAAATTTCGGTCGCGGCAGGTCGAAGTGCCGAGTCATCATGACGTCGTGATTCACGGACGCGATGGCTGGGCAGGTGTTGCCGCACCGCGCGGGCCGTGATGCGGTCCGCGAGGGCCACTGACGAGAGGCAGAGGAAGATGGTCTACAGCAAGCAAGAGACGGCGGGCGCCCCGACGTTGTGTCACGCGGCCAGGTAGTGCGTGTTCCCCGGTTGCGTCGACGCTTGATGTGAGGCTGTTTCCCATGTTCGATCCGGTCATAGCGCCCAGCGGTACGCTGCTCGGCCTGCTCCAGCGGGGCCGCGGCGACGGCACACTGCACGCGCTCACCGCCCCGCGCGCCGAGGCGCTCGCGGCGCTGAACCACTGTGTGCTGCGGGACCCCCGCCACGACTGGCAGGTGGAGAACCGCTCCCTCTACTACGCCCGTCTCTACCTCGACCTGAACGGCGAGCTGGACGAGATCGAGGCGCACCTCTTCGACGTCGAGGACGTCTTCGACACCGAGGAGTCCCGCACAGGACTGGCCCTGGCCGTCCTCGGCCACCTCGCCTCCTACGGCAGGCGGGACGCGCTCGCGCTGCTGCGCAGGTACGCCGCCTCCGGCTCCAACTGGGCCTGGGCCCTCGACGAACTGGCGCTGCGCGACGACGACGCCGGCCTGAGGGCCCTTGCGGCTCCCGTGCTGGGCCGTTTCGCCACCGACGCCGAGGGCGAGGCCGCACTGGCCGCCGTCGTGCGTGACGCCTTCGAGCCCCGGCCGTGGCGGCTGTGGGCGGAGGACCCGCGCGAATCGATCGCCACGCGTGTGCGTGCCGCCCAGGAGACCGGCTGTTTCGACCGCTGGCAACGCCAGATGCGACCATCCGGGCCCCGTCCGGGGTGGAGCGTGCAGGCCGTGTTCGAGTGGGCCCAGCAGGGCCTCGAACGGGGCGCCGCGCTGCACGTCCCGGCCGCCCGCTGCCTCACCGCCGTCGCCGGCCCCGAGGACCGGCCCGAGATCGTGCAGGCCGCCAAGGACGGCACAGACGGAGCTCGCTGCACCGCGTTGCGCTATCTCGCCGACAGCAATGATCCCGACACCCTCGACCTGATCGAGGGTGCCGTACTCGCCGGCTCACCGGCCGTGGTGGAGGCTGCCGTCGAAGCCTTCGAACGGATGCGCAGCATCGCCGCCGTCGACCGGGCCCGCGGCTGGGCCCACCGGCCCGACCCCCTGGGTGCCGCCGCGGGCCGCATGCTCGCCTGCCGCGGGGGAACCGAGGACAAGGACCTCGTCCTGGGAGCCTTGCGCGAAGCCGTACGAGGAGAAGGGCCGGACGCCCCGACCCTGTGGACCCTCGTCGACGGCACCGGCCGGCTCGGTATCGCCTGCGCCGCCCCCGTACTGCGCCATATCTATCGCGAAACCGCCTCCTCCCATCTGCGCGGCCGGGCCGCCCGCGCACTGGCCGCCACCGATCCCTCCTTCCCGGCGGGCTTCGCCGTCGAGTGCCTCTGGGACTGCGAGGAGACCACCCGCGAGATCGCCGCCCGGCACGCCGAGACCGGCGACGCACGGGTCGTGGAACGGCTCCGCCGACTCGCCGCCGATCCGGCCGAGGAAGCCGAAGTGCAGACCGCCGTACGAAGTCGGATCGCACCCGACGGACCCACCGTCTGAGCCGGCCACGCACGCGTATGCCGGGCCGCATCACGGCTCCCGGATGAACAACGGGTGACCCGCGGGTCAGGCGGTCATGGACAGGGCCTGACCTGCACGGGTGTGCGAAGGAACGCTCACGGGACGTTCATCGTTCGCAAAGATCCACGTTGACGCGACCACGTCCGGTACGGCGAGAACACCGGTATGCGTGTCGTCATCGTGACCGAATCCTTTCCCCCCGACGTGAACGGCGTGGCCCACTGCGCGCTCCAGACCGCCCGGCACCTCGTAGATCGCGGTCACTCCCCGCTCGTTGTCGCCCCGGCCAGCACCGCCCTCGTCGGGCGGGCCGGGCTCGGGCCCGACGCCCAGGCGCCGTGCCCCGTCGTCCGTGTCCCCTCCCTTCCGCTCCCGGGCTATCCCCAGGTCCGTGTCGCCCTGCCCAGCCGCCGCCTGGCCGCGGCCGTCATGGAGCACCGGGCCGACATCGTCCACCTGGCCAGCCCCTTCGTCCTCGGCGTCCGGGGCATGGCGGTCGCCGCCCGCCTCGGCGTGCCTGCCGTCGCCGTCTACCAGACCGACCTGGCCGGATACGCCCGTACCTACATGGGCGCCGGTGAGGCCGCGGCCTGGCGGCGCATCCGCTCCGTCCACTCCGCCGCCGACCTCACCCTCGCCCCCTCCAGCGCCTCGATGCACGACCTGGAGACCCACGACGTGCCCAGGGTCAAGCTCTGGCAGCGCGGCGTGGACACCGTCCGTTTCCGCCCCCACCTGCGCGACGAGGCCCTGCGTCGCGAACTCGCCCCGAACGGCGAGCTGATCGTCGGCTACGTCGGCCGGCTCGCCCCCGAGAAGCACATCGAGCTCCTGGCCGGCGTCTGCGGCCTGGACGGAGTGAAGGTCGTCGTCGTGGGCGACGGCCCGAGCCAGCCGAGCCTCGCCGAGGCGCTGCCGGGCGCGGTCTTCCTCGGTCGCCGCACCGGCGACGAACTCGCCCGGATCTACGCCTCGCTGGACGTCTTCGCGCACACCGGTCCCTTCGAGACCTTCTGCCAGACCGTGCAGGAGGCCATGGCGAGCGGCGTCCCCGTCGTCGCACCCGCCGCCGGCGGCCCCCTCGACCTGGTCGCCCACGGGCGCACCGGCCTGCTGGTGCCGCCCCATGACGCGGACGCCGTACGGGACGCCGTGCAGTCCCTGGCCGCAGACCCGGAGCAGCGGATCAGCTTCGGCGCCACCGCGCGCGCCACCGTCGAAGGACGCACCTGGGCCGCCGTGGGCGATCAGCTCATCGGACACTACGCGGACGTGCTCGCCGCCCGGCAGAAGACGGCGGTGGCGGCATGACCTCGTTGCGGATCGTGCGACTCGCGAACTTCGTCGCCCCCTCCTCCGGGGGTCTGCGCACCGCCCTGCGCGAACTGGGCAAGGGCTTCAAGGCCGCAGGACACGAGCCCGTGCTCATCGTCCCCGGCGAACGCGCCGACGACCGCGACACCGAGCAGGGGCGCGTCATCACCCTGCCCGGGCCGCTGCTGCCCGGCACGGGCGGATATCGCGTGCTCACCGACAAGCGGCGCGTGGCCCGGCTCCTGGAGGAGCTGGCGCCCGACCGTCTGGAGGTCTCCGACCGTACGACCCTGCGCTGGACCGGCAAGTGGGCGCGGCGCGCCCGCATCCCCGCCGTGATGGTCTCCCACGAGACCGCCGACGGCGTCCTGCGCACCTGGGGGCTGCCGGAGGGTGCGGCCCGCCGCGCCGCCGACGCCCTCAACGTGCGTACGGCACACACGTACGCGCGCGTGGTGTGCACCACCGAGTTCGCCGAGCGGGAGTTCGTGCGGATCGGCGCCCGCAATGTCGTACGGGCCCCGCTGGGCGTCGACCTGGTCGAGCGGCATCCCGCGCTGCGCGACCCGGGGCTTCGTGCACGCTACGCGGGCGTGGACGAGTCGCTGCTCGTGACGTGCACCCGGCTGTCCGTGGAGAAGCGGCCCGGCACGGCGCTGGACGCCCTCGAGGCGCTGCTGCGGCGGGGCAGGCGGGCGGTGCTGGTGGTGGCCGGGGACGGGCCGCTGCGGCCGCGGCTCGAACAGCGGGCGCGGGAGCGCGGGCTGCCGGTCACTTTCCTAGGGCACGTCTCCGACCGCGGCGCGCTCGGCGCCCTCCAGGCCTCCGCCGACGTGTGCCTGGCACCCGGTCCCGCCGAGACCTTCGGGCTCGCCGCGCTGGAGGCGATGGCCTGCGGCACGCCCGTGGTGGTGAGCACGTCCTCCGCGCTGCCCGAGGTGATCGGATCCGCCGGAGCCGTCGCCGCGGACCACGGGGAGGCCTTCGCGGACGCCGTCGAGATGCTGCTCGCACTCCCCGAGCGGGAGCGGCGCGAGACCGCACGCGCGCGTGCGGAGTGCTTCGGGTGGAACACGGCGGTGGATGCGTTTCTCGCCGCACATGACGCGCCCGCACCGGTGCGTCGTTTCGTGCCCGGAGGCGTGGCATGAGACCGGTCCGTTTCGTCGCCCTCGGGGACTCGCTGACCGAGGGCGTGGGGGATCCCGTCGCCGACGGGTGGCGCGGCTGGGCCGCGCTGCTCGCCGGCGGGCTCGCCGAGGAGCCCGTGGAGTTCACCAACCTCGCCGTCAGCGGCGCCCAGACCCGGGAGGTGCTGGAGCAGCAGACACCGGCCGGGCTCGCCCTGCGGCCGGACGTGGTGTCCGTGGTCATCGGCGTCAACGACACCCTGCGCTGCACCTTCGACATCCACGCCGTGGCCGAACGGCTCGACAAGGTCTACGCCGCCTTCACCGAGCAGGGCGCGACCCTGCTCACGGCCTGTCTGCCCGACCCCGGTTCGATGCTCGGCCTGCCCGGCTCCCTGGCCCGTCCGCTGGCCCGGCGGCAACGGGCGGTCAACCGGGTGGTGCACGCGCTCTCCGACCGCTACGGGGCCGTCCACCTCCATGCGGCCGAGGAAGCCTGGATCACCGACCGAGCGATGTGGAGCGCGGACAAGCTGCACCCGGGCGAACAGGGGCACCGGCAGTTGGCCGTCCGTTTCCACTCGCTGCTGGCGGAAGCGGACCGTGCGACGGGCAACGCGCCGTCGCCCGAGCCGGAGTTCCCCGTGCCCACACGGTCGGCGAGCCTGTTGTGGCTGGCCACGGCGGGTACGGCATGGGTGGCACGGCGGTGCACCGATCTGCTGCCGCAGCTGCTGGGCCTGGCCGCGGACGAGATGCGGCACCGGGTGCGGGGGACGAGTGCGCGGCTGGATCTGCGGGCGGCTGCGGCGGTATCGGCGGCTTTGGCCGCCGTTTCTGTGGTGGAGCAGCCCGATGCGGCGTAGCGCTGCGCGGGGAGCCCGGTGGGTCGCTGCGGGTCCGTTGTGGCTGGTCGCGCAGTTCCCCGCGCCCCTAAAAGCGTTGGCGTGTGCGCATCGCTACGAAGCGGACCGGTGTTCCCGGCGCCGCCTGGGCTGCGGCTGGGAGGTCCTGTGGACGGACGACCGCAATCACTGGGTAGCCCCCCGTGGTCGGGTGGTCGGCCAGGAAGACGACCGGTCTGCCGTCCGGCGGGACCTGGACCGCGCCCAGCACCATTCCCTCGCTGGGGAGTTCACCCGGCAGGGCTCGCTCCAGGGCAGGGCCCTCCGTGCGCAGGCCGATGCGGTTGCTGGCAGGGGAGACCCGGTATGAGCGAGACATGAACGTGTGCACTGCCTTCCGCGTGAACCAGTCGTCGCGTGGGCCGAGCATCACTCGGAGGACGAGTTCGGTCGGAGGCGCGGGCTGTGGGGCGACGTCCACGCGCGCGTGGAAGTGTTGCGGAGCTCCCAGGGGCAGCACGCTGCCATCTGTGAGGGGTGCCGGACCGAGGCCGGACAGGAGGTCCGTGGAGCGGCTGCCGAGCACCGGCTCGACCGTGATGCCACCGGAGACGGCCACATAGCTGCGGACTCCGGAGACGACGGTGCCGACCTCCAGGAGCGCACCGGCCGGCACACCCACCGGCGCTCCCCAGGCGACCGCCCGCCCGTTCACCCTGACCGGGCAGGGGGCACCCCCGACCGCGATCGTGACCGTCGAACGCGGCCGTAGGGCACAGCCGTTGACCGTGGTCTCCAGGACGGCCGCCTCGGGCGGGTTGCCGACCAGCCGGTTGACGAGGGCAGCCGCGGAGCCGTCGAGCGCACCGGAGCGGGGCACGCCGAGGTGGGCGTGGCCGGGGCGTCCCCGGTCCTGCACGGTGGTGAGCGCTCCGGCTCGTACGACGACGAGTGCGCGGTCGGTCATGGGCGCCCCACCGGGACGAAGCGCACGCGCGTGCCGGGCGACAGCATCGCGGCCGGTACGCGCGCGTGGTCCCACAGCACGGTGTCCGTGCGGCCGATCAGCTGCCAGCCGCCCGGCGACGAGCGCGGGTACACGCCCGTGTACGGGCCCGCCAGCGCCACCGAACCTGCCGGGACGGCCGTGCGCGGGGTGGCCCGGCGCGGGACGTCGTACAGCGGCGGCAGGCCGGTGAGGTAGCCGAAGCCCGGGGCGAACCCGCAGAAGGCGACCCTGAACTCGGTGGCCGCGTGGATGCGGGCCACTTCCTGCTCGCCGACACCCCAGTGGGCGGCGACGTCGGCCAGGTCGGGACCGTCGTAGCGCACCGGGATGTCCACGACCGCCTGCTCGCGAGGGGGAACAGGGGGTACCTCGGAGGCGGTCAGTTCGGAAGCCAGACGGACCGGGTCGTCGAGGCCGTCGAGCAGGACGGTGCGGGCCGCGGGGACGATCTCGCGCACCGTGAGCAGGCCCTCCGCGCGCCGCCGCAGCAGCTCCGCGTGCAGGGCCTGGGCCTTGTCCCCGGAGGACACCTCGACGAGCAGCGCGCTGTCCCCGACGGGCAGCGCCCTCATGCGAAGGCCTCCACCCGGATCCCCGACTCCTGCAGGCGTTCCCGGACGCGCCGGGCCAGTTCGACGGCGCCCGGCGTGTCCCCGTGCAGGCACAGGGAACGCGCGCGTACGTCGACGCGCTCACCGGAGTGCGAGGTGACCGTGCCGAACCGGGCCAGGCCCACCGAGCGCTCCACCACGGCCTCCGGGTCGGTGACCACGGCGCCTTCGTGACCGCGTGGCACGAGCGTTCCCTCCGGGGTGTACGCACGGTCCGCGAAGGCCTCCGTGACCGCCGGCAGACCCGCCTTGCCGGCGAGCTCCAGCAGGCGCGAGCCGGGCAGGCCGAGCACGGGCAGCGAGGCGTCGGCGACGCGTACGCCGTCCACGACCGCCGCGGCCTGCTCCTCGTCGTGCACGACGCGGTTGTAGAGCGCGCCGTGCGGCTTGACGTACGACACGCGCGTGCCCGCCGCGCGCGCGAAGACCTCCAGCGCGCCGATCTGGTAGGCCACCTCGGCCGCGAGCTCCGCGGGCGGCACGTCCATCGCGCGCCGCCCGAACCCCGCCAGATCCCGGTAGGAGACCTGGGCGCCGATCCGGACGCCGCGCTCGGCCGCCAGCTCGCACACCCGCCGCATGGTGGCCGCGTCCCCGGCGTGGAAGCCGCAGGCCACGTTGGCGCTGGTGACGACGGACAGCAGCTGCTCGTCGTCGGTCAGCTGCCAGCGGCCGAACCCCTCGCCGAGGTCGGCGTTCAGATCGATCGAGGTCATGATCCTTCGTGTTTCTCTCAGGCCACGCGGTACTGCTCGTCGCGGGCGTCGGTCAGGAACATCTGGCCGGGTGCGTGCGTGATGGCGAACGGTGGGAGCGAAGCCATCACCGCAGCCTGCGGGGTCACTCCGCAGGCCCAGAACACCGGGATGTCGTCCGGTTCGAGGTCCACCGGGTCGCCGAAGTCGGGGCGGCCGAGATCGTCGATGCCCAGCCCTGAAGGGGCGCCGCAGTGCACGGGGCTGCCGTGCACCGCCGGGAGCAGACTGCTCTCCCGGATCGCCGCCGCCAGGTGCTGCGGCGGCACCGGCCGCATGGACACCACCAGCGGTCCCTGCAGCCGCCCCGCCGGACGGCACTGACGGTTCGTCACGTACATCGGGACGTTGCGGCCCTGCTCGACGTGGCGGATCGGCACGCCCGCCTCGGCCAGCGCCCACTCGAAAGTGAAGCTGCAGCCGATCAGGAACGACACCAGGTCCTCACGCCAGTGCGCGCGGACGTCCTTCGGCTCGTCCACCAACTCGCCGTCCTGCCACACCCGGTAGCGCGGCAGATCGGTGCGCAGGTCCGCGCCGTCCGCAAGCACCGTCGTGACGGAACCGGCGTCCGTCACGTCGAGCACCGGACAGGGCTTGGGGTTGCGCTGGCAGAACAGCAGCATGTCGTACGCCCAGTCGGCGGGCACCGAGATCAGGTTGACCTGGGTGTGTCCGGCCGCGACCCCCGCGGTCGGTCCGCTGAGTCCCTCCCGGAAGCGGGCCCGTGCGGCTTTCGGGCTCCACGCGTGCGCGTGCTCGTCGACAACGGTCAGCGGGCGGTCTTCCGTACGGTTCACGCGAGTTCCTTCCCACGGGTCTCCGGCAGCCCCAGCAGCGCCAGCGCCGCGAGGCCGTAGCCGATCGCACCGAACACCAGCGCGCCGCCCACACCCCAGCTGTCGGCCAGGAAGCCGACGGTGGTGGGGAAGACGGCGCCCACGGCGCGCCCGGTGTTGTACGTGAAGCCCTGTCCCGTGCCCCGTACCGCCGTCGGGTACAGCTCGCTCAGGTAGGACCCGAAGCCGCTGAAGATCGCCGACATGCAGAACCCGAGCGGGAAACCGAGCACCAGGAGCACGGTGTTGGCACCGTGCGGGATGTTCGCGTACGCCAGGATGCAGACGGCCGAAAGCAGGGCGAACAGCCAGATGTTACGCCTGCGGCCCAGCCGGTCGGTGAGGTAGCCGCCGGTCAGATAGCCCAGGAAGGCGCCGGAGATCAGGAACGTCAGATAGCCGCCGGTGCCGACGACCGACAGGCCGCGGTCGGTCTTCAGGTATGTCGGTACCCAGGTGGCGAGCGTGTAGTAGCCGCCCTGGACGCCGGTGGAGAGGAGTCCGGCGAAGATTGTCGTGCGCAGCAGGCCGGGCTTGAAGATCGCTGTGAACGAGCCCTTCTGCGTGCTCTGTTCGCGTACGGCGGCCGCTTCCGGGGCGTCGTGCACCCGGCGGCGCATCCAGATCACCAGCAGTGCGGGCAGCGCGCCCGTCCAGAACATGATGCGCCAGGCCAGATCGTTGCCGGCGAACGAGAAGACCAGGGTGTAGACGACCGCGGCCAGCGCCCAGCCCACGGCCCACGAACTCTGGACCGCGCCGAGCGTACGGCCCCGGTGTCTGGCGCTCGCGTACTCGGCGACGAGGATCGCGCCGACCGCCCACTCACCACCGAAACCGAGGCCCTGCAGAGCGCGGAAGACCAGCAGCGTCTCGTAGTTGGGCGCGAAGCCGCAGGCCACGGTGAAGACCGCGTAGGTGATCACGGTGATCATCAGCGCCTTGACCCGGCCGACCCGGTCCGCCACCACCCCCGCGACGGCGCCACCGACCGCGGAGACCACGAGCGTGACCGTCGTGAAAAGGCCCGTCTGGCCGCTGTCCAGGCCGAAGTACGCGGCCAGCGCGACCATGCTCAGAGGCAGCGTGAAGTAGTCGTACGAGTCCAGGGCATAGCCGCCGAACGCGCCTGCGAAGGCACGGCGGCCGCGGGGACCGAGGACGCGCAGCCAGCCCAACGCGCCGTCGTCGAGGGCGTGTTCGTCGGTTCCGGGCTGTTCGGTCAGGGCCTGGGGTGGAGGGGTCGTGCTCATGGGCACCTCGCAGTGGGAGGACGGAGGGTGCTTCAGGAGTGAGCCGTGCCATGCGGGAGGAGATGTCGGCGCCCGGGCGGGAGACGGCGCCGTTCGTAGCAAGGTAGAGGATCGTTGAACGATCCTTCAATACCTATGTTGTTTCGTTCTTGTATCTGCGATTGAATTCCGGGCATGGCAGAGCAGCTGACAGGACTGGCCGACGACCGGGCTCTCCTGGGGCGCACCAGCACCGCCGAGCGGGTCTCGGACATCCTCAGGGGCCGTATCGCGGAGGGGTTCTTCCCGCCCGGAACCCGGCTGTCGGAGGACAGCATCGGAGGGGCGCTCGGGGTGTCCCGCAACACGCTGCGTGAGGCGTTCCGGCTGCTCACGCACGAGCGTCTGCTCGTCCACGAGCTGAACCGGGGCGTCTTCGTGCGGGTCCTGACCGTCGAGGACGTCGAGGACATCTACCGCACCCGCCGCCTGGTCGAGTGCGCCGTCGTCCGCGGGCTCGGCGAGCCGCCGTACAGCCTGGACGCGCTCGCCGAGGTCGTCGAGCAGGGGCAGCGGGCGGCGCGCGAAGGTGACTGGAAAAGCGTGGGTACCGCCAACATCCACTTCCACCGGGAGCTGGTGGCCCTCGCCGGCAGCGCCCGCACCGACGAACTGATGCGCAGCGTCTTCGCCGAACTGCGCCTGGCCTTCCACATCGTGGACGACCCGCGGCGGCTGCACGAGCCCTACCTCACGCGCAACCGGCAGATCCTCCAGGCACTGGAGGCCGGGGATCGGCCGGAGGCCGAGAAGCTGCTGGAGGTCTACCTCGAGGACTCGCTGGAGCGGGTCGTCGAGGTGTACCGGCGACGGGTCGGCGAGGACGGGTAGCGGGACGGAAGAGCGCCGGTTGCATCGGTGTGACAACCGTGACGCCTGTACCCATCTCCGTCGTTTGGGTCGTTGTCAGACCGAGGACCTAGTCTGTGCACCGTGACTTCGCCTGCATCGACGGACAGCGTTCCGCCCCAGCTCAGCGCGGGGCCGCGCCCCGCACCGGGCCCGGCCGCCGACGAGGGACTGGCGCGGCGCCTGCGCGCGCTCGCCTGCACCGCGCCGCTGCACGACCTCGACGCGCGCAAGGCCAACCTCGCCGGCGAGTACTCGGTGTACGGCATGGCGGAGGTGGCGCTGGCCGCCATCGACCTGGTCACCCTGAACATGGACTTCGACACGGGCGCCGACCACGACCAGATAGTCGCCCGGCTCATCCCGCGCATCGCCGCCCAGGCCCCGCAGCGGCCCGTCGCCGAGCACGAGCGCGTGGCCCGTTGGGTCCTGGAGAACCTGATCAATGTCGGCAGCGTCGACCGCGGCTTCCGGGCCGTCTACGGGACGTTCACGACCGACGGCAGCTATGTCCGACGTGACTACGACTTCAAGCTGATCGAGGAGGTGCCGGGTCCGGGCGGCACGGTCTACCTCCGTACGACGGACGAGGCGGTGAACGTCCTGGTCGGCGCCCTGGACACGGACGTCACCAGCGCGCAGATCGCCGCCGAGGTCAAACTGGAGGTCCTGATCAACCGGGGCCGCCTCGCCGACGCCCAGCTCGCCGCCGAACAGGCCCGCTACCGGACCGTGCAGTACTCGGAAACCCTGCGCAGAGCCCTGGACGCGACGCGGCGCAACGTCCGGGCGGTGGACTGGCTCAACTCCGTGCCCGACATGATCGCCGAGGCGCTGGACCACGTCGCCGACCGGTACCGGCACGAGAACGCGATCCTCACCAACATCCGCAAGGCCCGGGACGAGACCGAGGACGCCGAGCACAAGCGGCGCGCGGCCGAGCTCGTGGACATCGTCAAGGACTGCATCCGCAGGCACACCCAGCTGCAGTCCCGGCTGCTGGAGGCCGGGCCGCTGTTCCGCGCCGAGCAGGACCGGCAGGCGTTCGCGACGCCCATGACGTCGTCCGGAATCGACCTGTACGGGCACCTCCTCGCCCCCGTGCTGCCTTTGCCGCTGGAGCAGGCCGTCCGGGTCACGGACGCCTTCTTCGCCCGGGGCACCGGACTGCGTACGCCGGTGTCCGTGCGGGTGGGCGACCTCGTCGACATACTGCTGACGCCGCCGGTGGAGCGGGAGCACCTGGGCGCGGAGATGCCCGAGCCGGACCTGATCGCGACGCCGGACGACAGCCGGTTCAGCGAGGAGCAGTTGGCGGCGGCGACCGAGCTGCTGGACCTGCCCGCCGATGCGCCGCGCCGGTTGTCGGGGCTGTTGGCCGAAGCCCGGAGACAGGATCCCGATCTGCCGTATCTGGTGGCCCTGTTGGCGGTGCACGCGGCCAGTCCGGCGGTCGGTACCGCATACCGCCAGGGCGAGGAGAAGCTGCTGTTCGCCGTGGACGACGGGACGGAGCTGGACGATCCCGAGTTCGGCGGAGCCGATCTCATCGTCGGCACGGCCCTGCTGGACGCGGCGGGGATGGCGGCGGACCGGACGGAAGCAGCATGAGTGAGCTGGAGCGCGACAAGGAGCCCGAGCAGTGAGTGAGCACGTCGAGTGGAGTGAGACGGAGGCCCCGGCCCCGTCGGCGACCGCCGCCGTCACCCCCGCCGACGCCGCCGACGCGGCGCGGCTCGTCGCTTTCGGGCTGCAGCCCAAGCTGCAGCCCGCGCGGGACCAGGAGTACGCCGAACTGCTGCGCCGCTACCGCGAGGACCCGCCGTTCGCGCGGCTCGCGGACGCCGTGGCCGCCGGGCTCGGCCTGGTGGTGCTGGAGGTGTCCCCGCGCGCGGGGATGGCCGTGACGGCCGCCGAGGATTCGGTGTTCGCCGTCCGCATGGGCGACTACGCGCGTCGCACGTCCGCCGACGGCGGCGACCGCTTCCTGCACGGACTGGCCCATCTCGCCGTCGCCGCCATGGCGTTCCCACGCCCCGAGGACCTCGCCGACGACGGCTACATCGGGCGCGTGACGGTCAACGGTGTCGACGCGTTCGTACGGCAGGCCTGCCGCCGTCTGGAGGAGCGTGCCGAGGAACACGGCGACAACACCGACCCGGCCACCGACGCGCCCGGCCTCGAGGCCGCGTGGCGGATCTGGGCGAGACGCAGCGCGGCCGGTGCCACCAAGGACGCGCGCAGGCTCGCCGGCTCGACCACCGGCATCGTCGGCAAGGCGGCCGCATTCCTCACCGACTCCGGATTCCTGCAGCGCACCGGCGACGACAACGGCGGCACGTACCGGACGACTTCCCGCTATCAGCTCCAGGTGCGCGACATGGCGGGCAGCGCCGCGATGGCCGAGCTGCTGGAGCTGGGCGTGGTCCCGGTGACCGACGGCACCCCGACGCTGCTACCGCCCGAGGACACCGACGACCTGGAGCTGGCAGCCGACGCCGGACTGCCGTTCCACGCGCCGTCGCACTCCTGAACTTCCCCGACCTGCCGAAGACTTACGAGAGTCCGCCATGTACGAGCTGTCCCGGGTCCGCCTCTACTCCATCGGTCCAGCCGGTGCGCGTTATGCCGACACCGTGCTTGACCTGCGGGGTGTGGGCGAGCCCGTGCCCGACCCCGCGCCCACCCAGGCGGAGTTCTTCGAGGAGGAGCCCGTCGGCCCGCCGCGCCGCCCGGCGCCCGCCGGTGTGCTCTTCCTGGAGAACGGCGGCGGCAAGTCGGTGCTCCTGAAGCTGATCTTCTCGGTGATGCTGCCGGGTCACCGCAACACCCTCGGCGGCGCCAGCTCCGGCGTGCTGCGCAAGTTCCTGCTCGCCGACGACTGCGGGCACGTCGCCCTGGAGTGGCAGCACACACTGACCGGCGAATGCGTCGTCGTCGGCAAGGTCAGCGAGTGGCGCGGACGGCAAGTCTCCAACGACCCGCGGAAGTTCGCCGAGGCCTGGTACTCCTTCCGGCCCGGCCCGGGGCTGTCCCTGGACAACCTGCCCGTCGCCGAGGCCACCGCCGTACGGCCGGTCGTCGAGGGCCAGTCGGGCGCGCAGGGCCGCCGGCGCACCATGAAGGGCTTCCGGGACGCCCTCACCGAGGCCGGCAAGGCGTATCCGCATCTGGAGGTGCACTGGGAGGAGATCCACGACCGGTGGATCGAACACCTCGGCGACCTCGGCCTCGACCCCGAACTCTTCCGTTACCAGCGGGAGATGAACGCCGACGAGGGCGAAGCGGCCGGCCTCTTCGCGGTCAAGAAGGACTCCGATTTCACCGACCTGCTGCTGCGCGCCGTGACCGACACCCGGGACACCGACGGGCTCGCCGACCTCGTCAGCGGCTTCGGCAACAAGCTGGGCCGCCGGGCCGAGCTGATCGCCGAACGGGACTTCACCGCCGGGTCGGTGGATCTGCTCGGACGGATCGTGGAGGCCGCCGAGGCCCGTGCACGCGCGCGTGACATCCACGCCGGCGCCGAGCGCCGAACCCGCACACTGGCGCGGCGGCTGTCGGCGCGTGGCGTACAGGAGAGGGTCCGGGCCGCCGACCTCGCCCAGCGCGTCACCGCCGCCGCATACGCGGTCACCCACTCCGAGGCGGCCCGTGAGCGCGGCGCACTGATCGCCGCTGAACTCGCCTACCGGAACGCCTCCTTGGCGCTCGCCGCCGCCGAGAAGTCCGCCGCCGGGCAGAAGCGCGAACTTGCCGACGCGCGCACCCTGCACTCCGCCTGGCAGGCCGCCGAGGCGGTGCTGCGCCACCGCGCCGCCGCCGACCGCGTCGCGCGCGTGGCCGCGGCCATCCAGGAGGCCGAACGGGACGCGGCTCCCGCGCTCGCCGCCCGGGCCAAGGCCGCCGTGGATCTCGTACGGGCCCTGCACGCGGCCGCGGAGAGCGCCGAGAGCCTCGCCAACGAGGAGGAGGAGCGGTCCGCCGCGCTGCAGGAGGTCGGTGAGGCCGCCTACCGGGACTCGACCGCCGCCGCCACGGAGGCGCAGCGAGCCCGCAGCGAGATCGGGCATCTGCGGCAGCGCCTGACCGAGGTCGAGCAGGAGACCGCCGAGGCGGTTCGCGCGGGATGGCTCGACGACAGCGCACCCGACGCCGACCCGGCCCGCGCCGCCCTCGCGGCCAGCGACGCCGAGAAGACCGCGGTCGCCGCCTGGGACACCGCGCGTGAGGCCTCCCACAAGGCGGCGGAGCACGCGCGCGAGGCGGCCTCCGCCGAGTCCCGGGCCGAGCTGACGGCCGCCCGCGCGGCGGACGCGGCGACGGCGACGCAGCGGTCGTACGAGTCCGAGCGCCGCATCGCCGAGGCGCTGGCGGCCGAGGAGCGACTGGCGGAGCTGCTGAACCTGTCCGGCAAGGACACCCGGCCATCGGTCCCGGACGGACGGCCGTCGGTCCCGCACCCCCGCCAGGACACGGACAGCGACGAGGCCGCCCTCACCCCCGAGGAGCTCGACCGCTTCGCCGACGAACTGCGTGAGCTGCTCGACGACTCCGTGTCCTTTGCCGAGCGGCAGCTCTTCGAGCTGCGGACAGCCGCGGCCGACGATGCTCGGATCCTCGGCGCGCTCGGTGACGGCGGGCTGCTGCCGCCCGGGCCGGACGTGCTGGCCACCGTGGAGTTCCTGGGCGAGCACGGCATCCCGGCCCTGCCAGGCTGGCGCTATCTGGCCCAGGCCGTGGACCCCGCCGACCACGCGCGCGTGCTGGCGGCACGGCCGGAGCTGGTCGACGGCGTGATCATCACCGATCCCGACACACACGCCCGCGCCCGCGAGGCCCTCAGCGAGGCGGCGCTGCTGCCGCGGTCCGCCGTGGCCGTCGGTACGGCCGCCGCTCTGCTGGCCCCCACCCCGGCCGCCGACTCGGGTGACAGCAGTGTCTTCCTCGTGCCGCCGAACCCCGCGATGCACGACGAGCACGCCGCGGACGAGGAGCGGCAGGCGCTGCGCGCGCGGGCGACCGAGCGGGACGAGGAGATCAGGACGCTCGCCGCGCGCCTCGGCAAGGACCGCGAGCTGGCGGCGCGGCTCACCTCCTGGCGTACCGGCTGCCCGGCGGGTCGGCTCGTCGAGCTGGCCCAGGCGGCGCATGACGCGCGAGTCTTCGCCGAGGAGGCCGAAGCCGAGCTGACCGAGGCGCGTTCGGTGCGGGCCGAGGCCGACGAGGTGGCCGCCGAGGCCGCGCAGCTGCGGGACGAGCGGCAGGAAGCGGCGCAGAAGGCCCGGCGCGCCGCGGACGCCCTCGCCGGGCTCGCCTTCCGGCTGCGCGAACGGGCCGGCTGGCAGGTCAAACTGCGCGAACTGGCCGACGACGGCATCGAGTCGGAGGCCCGCGCCCAGGCCTGCCTGGAGCGCGCCCGGGCCGCCGACGAGGACCGCCGCGGCGCCCAGCGCGCCGCCGACGACGCCCGCCGCACCGCACGGGCACTGCGCGCCGAACGCGCGGAGATCGCGGGCGCCCCCGACGACGTGCCCGAGGACGACGAAGCGGCACCGAAGTCGTCGCTGCCCGCACTCCGTGAGGCCTACCGCGCCGCCTCCCAGCTCTACGAGAAGGTCGGCGTCGGCGCCGATCTGCGTGCCGAACAGGCCCGCGCGGAGAGCGACGAAAGCGCGGCCCGCGCCGAACTGGACCGCCTCAGCAACAAGGTCCGCACGCGCGCGGAGCAGCTGCTGCAGTCGCCGGACGGGTCCGACGGGCCGTCCCGGCAGGCGGCCGCCGCCCGGGCCGAGGAGCTGGTGCAGCTCCTGGAGACCCGCATGTCGACCGCGAGCGAGCAGCTCGGGCGGCTGCGCGGCGAGGCCGAGCGGCACGCGCCCGAGGGCGGCGAGGCACACACCGAGCTGCCCGAGGAGCTCCAGCCGCGCGACGCCGAGCACGCACAGGCCCTGTTGCGCACCGCGACCGCCGAACTCGCCTCTCGCACCGAGGCGTTGAGCCAGGCCCGCGAGGCACACGCCGAGCTCCTCGACGCCCACCGCGCCGCCGAGGACGCAGCCGGCGGCTTCGACGAGATCGCCGCGATGCTCCGCGACCTGCTGCGCGAGCATGCCTTGGACGAGGAGCAGGAGGAACCGGAGCCGTATCCCGGCAGCCTGGAGGAGGCCCGGCAGTCCGCCGCGGAGGCCCGCCGTTCCCTGCGCGGCTGCGCCGCCGACCTGTCGGCCGCCGAGGCCGCAGTACGCGAGGCGAGCGATGTGCTGGTGCGGCATGCCAACTCCACCCGCTACGAGCAGGTCCGCACCCCGGCGCGGCAGCAGATCCGCGAGCTGCCCGCCTCCGCGCTGCCCGAGCACGCCCAGAAGTGGGCGGACGCGTTCGCGCCCCGACTGCGCGTCCTCACCGACGAGTTGGCGCAGCTGGAGCGGAACCGGGACTCGATCGTGGACCGGCTGCGCGGGCTCGTGGAGTCGGCGCTGGCGACTCTGCGCTCCGCCCAGCGGCTGTCCCGGCTGCCGGAAGGCCTCGGCGAGTGGTCCGGGCAGGAGTTCCTGCGCATCCGCTTCGAGGAGCCCGACCAGGCCACGCTCACCGAGCGGCTCGGTGAGGTCATCGACGAGGCTACCCGGGCGGCCGTGAAGAAGAACTCCGACCTGCGACGCGACGGCATGTCCCTGCTGCTGCGGGGCGTGGGCGCGGCACTCCAGCCCAAGGGCGTCGCCGTCGAGATCCTCAAGCCGGATGCCGTGCTCCGCGCCGAGCGGGTGCCCGTCGGACAGATGGGCGACGTGTTCTCCGGCGGTCAGCTGCTCACCGCGGCCATCGCCCTGTACTGCACGATGGCCGCGCTGCGCTCGAACGACCGGGGCCGTGACAAGCACCGCCACGCGGGCACGCTGTTCCTGGACAACCCCATCGGCCGTGCCAACGCGACCTATCTGCTGGAGCTGCAGCGGGCCGTGTCGGATGCGCTGGGTGTCCAACTCCTCTACACGACCGGCCTGTTCGACACGACGGCGTTGGCGGAGTTCCCGCTGGTGATCCGGCTGCGGAACGATGCCGACCTGCGCGCCGGCCTGAAGTACATCAACGTGGAGGAACACCTCCGCCCCGGACTGCCTCAGCAGCCCCAGGCGGGGGAGGCGGTGCACAGCGAGATCACGGCGACACGGATGTTCAAACGCCCTGCATCTGCAAACCCTCAGGGGTGAGCGATCGGGGCACCACTCGGCTCTGTCAGGGGTGCGACAACTGCCCTGCCCCGCCCCGCCGCTGTATGCGCTTCTGGGCCCGCTCCGCAGCCCGTCCCTGCCGCCGTGCCCTTCGCCGCTCGCGCCGCAGGGCACGGGCGGTGCTGCTCGGGGTCGACACCACGCCATTGCGCTGGTTCCACACCTGGCGGGTCACCCAGACGTCGAGCGCACCCCACGTCGCCGCCACGGTGCTTGCCACGCTGCTGACGATCATGGGGAACGCCAGCCATGATCCGGCCAGAGTGCACAGGAACGCCACCATCGCCTGGATCAGCGTCACGGCGATGATCAGCACCGCCCGTACCGCGGCCGTACGCACCGGATCGGGCATGCGGCGCCGCCTGGCGGGCTCCTCGATCCACAAGGGTCGTGATTGCGGCTGCTCTTCAGCCGTGGCGCGCCCAGCGGGGCCGGGCCCGCCCCTGCGCGCCGGAATGTCGTGATCCAGTGCCTCGGGGCTCCGCTGCACCGTCAGGTGCGCCGCATCGCCCGCCGTGGGCGTCTCGTGCCGCTCCGCCGTGCCCATCAACGTGTCACTCCCCACCGCCAGCAGACCCCCGTCCGTGTCCGAACACACGGCTCCCCAGTGGCTGCCCGGCTTGCGCTGTTTTACGCCGCCCGGTTGCGGGATGCGGCTCGTGTGGCCGATTCCGCCCCCATTTCCCGAAGAGAAGGACGAACGACGCGGCCCGAAGATTCCCAGGAAACGAAAAATTCTGGCCAACTGACCGGCCACGCTTATCGGTTCCGCACCGGCGGTCGCCGCCCGAATGCGGGCTGCAATCTCCTGCAATGCCCGGACAACTCCCCATCTCGCCGGTCCGGTGCGGAAGTTCGTCCTCCGGACGGGTCTTCGAGTTAACTGTGCGTCGGTAGTAGGCTCGCGCCGTTTGTTGACGCACATGTGTACCCCCCGGAGGGGGTCGAGCTGGGGGAGGCCATGCGCTTTCGCGGGAAGTCGATCCGCCGGAAGATCGTGGCGCTGCTTCTCGTGCCGCTGGTGTCCCTCACCGCGATCTGGGGATTCGCCACGGTGCTCACGGGACGGGCGGTCACTCAGCTGTTCCAGGTGTCCACGGCGGTCAAGGACATGGGCTATCCCATCGAGGACACCGTCCGCGTCCTCCAGCAGGAACGCCGCCAGACCCTCGTCTATCTCGCCGACCCGCGGGCTTCGGACGCGCTCGCCGCGCTCCGCAGCACCCGCCGCGCCACCGACGTGGCCATCGCAAAGGTCCGCAAGAACGCGAAGGACCCCGACGTCCGCGACGGACTGAACGCGGGCGACGACGAACGCCTCACCGCCGTCCTGGACGCCTTCAACGGCGTCGACTCCCTGCGCAGCAGCACTGAGCAGGGCACGGTGAGCCGTGCCGAGGCCCTCCACCTCTACAACCGCCTTGTGGACCCCTGCTATGCCTTCCTGGCCGCCCTCGACGGGGTCGACAACGTGGAGATGGACCGGCAGACCCGCGCCCTCGTCAACATCACCCGTGCCCGCGAACTCCTCTCCCGGGAGGACGCCCTGCTCGGCTCCTCCCTGGTGGTCGGCAAACTCACCCGCGAGGAGGTCCGCGAGGTCTCCGACCTGGTCGCGCAGCGCACCCAGCTGTACGACATCAGCCTGCCGGTGCTGCCGTCGGCCGAGCGTGCACGCTACGACCGGTTCTGGAAGAACGCCGCCTCCGCCCCGCTCCGCTCGGCGGAGCAGTCCGTCATCGACTCGGGCGCCGGTACGCCCCGTTCGGTCAGCGCCAAGAGCTGGGACGCCGACGCGGACAGCGTCCTCACCCAACTCGCCGCCCTCGACGACCAGGCCGGCGACCGCCTGCAGGACCGCGAGCAACCGGTCGCGATGAACGTCATCGTCAAGGCGGCCGTCGCCGGCGTCCTGGGCCTGGTCGCCGTGGTGCTCTCGCTCGTGGTCTCGGCGCGGATCGGCCGCACTCTCATCCGCGACCTGCGCCAACTGCGCCTGGAGGCCCACGAGGCGTCCGGTGTGCGGCTGCCCAGCGTGATGCGACGCCTGTCCGCGGGCGAACAGGTCGACGTGGAGACCGAGGTCCCCCGCCTGGAGTACGACAAGAACGAGATCGGCGAGGTCGGTCAGGCCCTCAACACCCTGCAACGTGCCGCCGTCGAAGCCGCCGTCAAACAGGCCGAACTGCGCGCCGGGGTCTCCGAGGTGTTCGTCAACCTCGCCCGCCGCAGCCAGGTACTGCTGCACAAGCAGCTCACCCTGCTCGACACCATGGAACGCCGGACCGAGGACACCGACGAACTCGCCGACCTGTTCCGCCTCGACCATCTGACCACCCGTATGCGGCGGCACGCCGAGGGTCTCGTGATCCTCTCCGGCGCCGCACCTTCCCGGCAGTGGCGCAAGCCCGTCCAGCTCATGGACGTCGTCCGGGCCGCCGTCGCCGAGGTCGAGGACTACGAACGCATCGAGGTCCGCCGCCTGCCGCGCATCGCCGTCACCGGCCCGGCCGTGGCCGACCTGACCCATCTCGTGGCGGAACTCCTGGAGAACGCCACGGTGTTCTCTCCGCCGCACACGGCCGTCCAGGTCTTGGGCGAGAGGGTCGCCAACGGCTTCACCCTGGAGATCCACGACCGCGGCCTCGGCATGGCGGCCGACGCCCTCCTCGACGCCAACCTCCGGCTCGCCGAGACACCGGAGTTCGAGCTGTCCGACACCGACCGGCTCGGACTGTTCGTGGTCAGTCGGCTCGCCCAGCGGCAGAACGTCCGAGTCTCCCTTCAGCCGTCCCCCTACGGCGGCACCACCGCCGTGCTGTTCGTCCCCGACGCGCTGCTGACGGACGACGTCCCGGACACCAACGGCATCGGCTTCCGTCTCGACCGGCCCCACCACTCGAAGGAGGCCGAGCTCGAGGAGCGGCCGGGCAACGCGCTCTCCCGGCCGCCGGCGCAGCTTCCCGGTCTGCCCGCCGGGATCCTGGACGGCCCGGTCGAACTGGAGGCACCGGTCGACCTCGACGCCATCGAGGACTTCCCCGGCGCGCTCGACGACGAGGACAGCGAACGCGGCGGGCTCTTCCGCCCCCGCCGTTCCATCGCGCTCGCGCAGGACGAGACCACCGGCGCCGGCGGCGGTCGCCTCCATGGCGAGCCCGATCTCCGCGAACCGGCCCGTGGCGACACCGACGACGACACGGGCGCGCCCGTCCCGCTGCCCCGCCGCCGCACGCCCAAGCTGGTCAGCTCGCACGGACGCCCGGTCAACGAGCAACGATCGTGGCGCGAGGACCCCGCCGACGAGCCGCCGACGGGTGCAGGACGCCCTGACCCGGAAGCCGCCGCACCATTGCCCTCCCGCCGCCGGGCCGAAGAGCCGCCGACCGGGCGGGGCGCGAGCCGGTTCGACCAGGAGTCGGCGCCCCCACTGCCGACCCGGCGGCGCGGTGCCTCACCGCTGCGCCCGGGCACCGGCGGGGCCGACCGGCCTGCTGAGCGCGCCCCATCCGCGGCACCCGAAACAGGGGGCCGCGGCGGGAGCTCGCAGCCCCCCGCCCTGCCCATGCGCAGCCGCCCCACCGCGATCGCACCGAGCGGCCAGGACGCCGCCGGCCCGCGTCCCGGCACCGCACCGCAGGAAACAGGCCCCGGCGCGGGCCCGCTGCCCCGGCGTGTACGGCAGGCCAACCTGGCTCCGCAGCTGAAGCAGAGCGCGCAGCGGCGCACGGAGAACGGCCCGGAGCTCGTCGAGCGGGACGCCGACGAGGTACGCAGCCGTATGGCCTCGCTCCAGCGCGGCTGGCAGCGCGGCCGTGACGAGAACGCCGCGGGCGACGACGCCCACAGCGGCACAGCACCACAACGAACGACAAAGGGGGACGGTCGATGACCGCACCGAAGGCGAGCGGCCACACCGACACCGGCAGGTCCGGGGAGCTCAACTGGCTCCTGGACGATCTGGTGGACCGTGTGGCGAGCATTCGCAAAGCCCTCGTGCTCTCCGGCGACGGCTTGCCGACGGGCGTGTCCAAGGACCTGACCCGGGAGGACAGCGAGCACCTCGCCGCCGTCGCCTCCGGATTCCACAGCCTGGCCAAGGGTGTGGGCCGGCATTTCGAGGCCGGCAACGTCCGGCAGACCGTCGTCGAGCTGGACGATGCCTTTCTCTTCGTGACGGCCGCCGGCGACGGCAGCTGCCTGGCCGTCCTCTCGGACGCCGACTCGGACGTCGGCCAGGTCGCCTATGAGATGACGCTCCTCGTCAAGCGGGTCGGAGTGCATCTGGGGGCCGCTCCGCGCACCGATCTGCCCGCAGGCGGGTAGTGGGATGTCATGAGCTCTGACGGTCAGGGAAGAAGCCACTGGTTCGACGACGAAGCCGGTCCGGTCGTCCGTCCGTACGCGATGACGCGCGGCCGCACCACCAGCGCGGGCCAGCACCGCCTCGACCTGATCGCGGTGGTCGTCACGGAGCCCCAGGCGGACGATCCGGATGCCGACGCGACCCTGTCCCCGGAACACGTGGACATCGTCGAACTGTGCCGTGAAGCCCCCCAGTCGGTCGCCGAACTCGCCGCCGGACTCGACCTGCCGATCGGAGTGGTGCGCGTCCTGGTCGGTGACCTCGTCGCCCGGGAATTCGTCCATGTGACGCGGCCGGTACCCCCTGCCGAACTGCCGGACGAGAGTATTCTGCGCGACGTGATCAACGGCCTCCGGGCACTGTGAGAGGTGCGGAAGCGGGGTACTGACGTGACAGGCTGGCAGTTCTGGGTCGACCGCGGCGGCACGTTCACCGACATCGTCGCGCGACGCCCGGACGGCCGTCTGGTGACGCACAAGCTGCTGTCGGAGAATCCGGCGCGATACTCCGACGCAGCCGTCGCGGGCGTACGCGAACTGCTGGACGGCTCCGAGGACCCCATCGAGGCCGTCCGGATGGGGACGACGGTTGCCACCAACGCGCTTCTGGAACGCAAGGGCGAACGCACTCTGCTCGTCGTCACCCGGGGCTTCCGTGACGCGCTGCGCATCGCCTACCAGAACCGCCCGCACATCTTCGCCCGCCGCATCGACCTCCCCGAACTGCTCCATGAGCGGGTCGTGGAGGTCGACGAGCGCATCGCCGCAGACGGCACCGTCCTTCGCGCCCCCGACCTGGACGCCCTCCTCGGTCCCCTCCAAGAGGCGTACGACGACGGCATCCGCGCCGTCGCCGTCGTCTGCATGCACAGCCATCTGCATCCCGCCCACGAGCAGGCCGTGGGGAAGCTGGCCGCACGCGTCGGATTTCCGCAGATCTCGCTGTCCAGCGAGGTCAGCCCGCTGATGAAGCTCGTGCCACGCGGGGACACCGCGGTCGTCGACGCCTACCTGTCGCCCGTACTGCGCCGCTATGTCCAGCACGTCGCCGACGAACTCCAGGGCGTACGGCTGATGTTCATGCAGTCGAACGGCGGTCTCGCCGAGGCCGGGCAGTTCCGCGGCAAGGACGCCATCCTCTCCGGGCCGGCCGGAGGCATCGTCGGCATGGCCCGGATGTCTCAGCTGGCCGGCTTCGACCGCGTCATCGGCTTCGACATGGGCGGCACCTCCACCGATGTCTCGCACTTCGCGGGCGAGTACGAGCGTGTCTTCACCACACAGATCGCCGGCGTCCGGCTGCGCGCGCCGATGCTGGACATCCACACCGTGGCAGCCGGTGGCGGCTCGATCCTCCACTTCGACGGCTCCCGCTACCGCGTAGGGCCGGACTCGGCGGGCGCGGACCCGGGGCCCGCCTGCTACCGCGGCGGCGGCCCGCTCGCCGTCACCGACGCCAACGTCATGCTGGGAAGGATCCAACCCGCCCACTTCCCCCGGGTGTTCGGCCCGGACGGCGACCAGCCCCTCGACGCGGCCCTCGTCCGCGACCGCTTCACTGCCCTCGCCCGCGAGATCCGCACCAGGACCGGGGACGACCGCACCTCCGAGCAGGTCGCCGAGGGCTACCTGCAGATCGCCGTCGCCAACATCGCCAATGCCGTCAAGCGGATCTCCGTACAGAAGGGCCACGACGTCACCCGCTACGCCCTCACCACCTTCGGCGGTGCGGGCGGCCAGCACGCGTGCAAGGTCGCCGATTCGCTCGGCATCCGCACCGTCCTCGTACCACCCATGGCGGGTGTTCTGTCCGCGCTCGGCATCGGCCTCGCAGACACCACCGCCATGCGCGAACAGTCCGTCGAGGCACCCCTGGAGCCGGCGTCCATGCCCGCCGTCCTCAAGACGGCCGAGGACCTGGAAGGAGCGGCCCGCGCAGAACTCCTCGCCGAGGACGTCCCCGTGGACCGCATCCAGGTCACCCGCCGGGCGCAGCTGCGCTACGACGGCACCGACACCACGCTCACCGTCGAGCTGACCGAGCCCGACACGATGCGTCACACCTTCGGAGAACGTCATCGCGCCACGTACTCCTTCACGCTCGACCGCCCGATCGTGGTCGAAGCTCTCTCCGTCGAAGCCACCGGCATCACAGAACCCCCCGATCTCTCTGTCCTCGCCCCGTACCGAGCCCCCTGCGCGGGCGGCTCGGCCACGCCCGAGACCGTCCGCCTCCATACTGACGGCGCCTGGCGTGACGTCCCCCTCCACCGCCGCGAGGACCTCCCTCCCGGCGAAACCGTCACCGGCCCCGCGATCATCACCGAGGCCAGTGCGACGACCGTCGTCGACGACGGCTGGCAGGCCGTGGCACGAGACGACGGGCATCTGGTCATGGAACGCGCGGTGATTACGGAGAGTTCCGAACTCGACACAAAAGCTGATCCGGTTCTCCTTGAGGTCTTCAACAACCTCTTCATGTCGATCGCCGAACAGATGGGCGCCCGGCTGGAGTCCACCGCCCAGTCCGTGAACATCAAGGAGCGACTCGACTTCTCCTGCGCCCTCTTCGACCCGGACGGGAACCTGGTGGCCAACGCGCCGCACATCCCCGTCCACCTGGGCTCCATGGGCACCAGCGTCAAGGAGGTCATCCGGCGCCGCGGCACCTCGATGCGGCCCGGTGACACATACGCCGTCAACGACCCGTACCACGGCGGCACCCACCTGCCGGACGTCACGGTGATCACCCCGGTCTTCGGCACGCAGGGTGACCGAATCCTCTTCTACGTCGCCTCTCGCGGCCACCACGCCGAGATCGGCGGCATCGCCCCGGGCTCCATGCCGGCGGGCAGCCGCACCATCGACGAGGAGGGCATCCTCTTCGACAACTGGCTGCTCGCCGAGAACGGCCGCTTCCGCGAGGAGGAGACCCTCGGCCTGCTCACCGGGGCGCCCTACCCCTCCCGCAACCCCAGGACCAACCTCGCCGATCTGCGCGCCCAGATCGCCGCCAACCAGAAGGGCGTCGACGAAGTCGCCCGCATGATCGAGAACTTCGGCCTCGACGTGGTGCAGGCATACATGAAGCACGTCCAGGACAACGCCGAGGAGGCCGTGCGACGGGTCGTCGACGCCCTGGACGACGGTGAGTACGCCTACGAGACCGACTCCGGTGCCGTCATCCGCGTACGCGTGCGCGTGGACCGCGAAAACCGCCGCGCGACCGTCGACTTCACCGGTACCTCTCCCCAGCTGGCGAGCAACTTCAACGCCCCCTTCGCGGTGGTCAACGCGGCCGTCCTGTACGTGTTCCGCACCCTCGTCGCCGACGACATCCCGCTCAACGACGGCTGTCTGCGTCCCCTCGACATCGTCGTCCCGCCGGGCTCCATGCTCGCGCCCGAGCCGCCGGCCGCGGTGGTCGCAGGCAACGTCGAGACCTCCCAGGCCATCACCGGCGCCCTGTACGCCGCGCTCGGCGTACAGGCCGAAGGCTCCGGGACCATGAACAACGTCACCTTCGGGAACGAGCGGCACCAGTACTACGAGACCGTGGCCTCCGGCTCCGGCGCGGGCGAGGGCTTCCCAGGCGCGCCCGTAGTGCAGACCCACATGACCAATTCGCGGCTCACCGACCCCGAGGTCCTGGAGTGGCGGCTGCCCGTGCAGCTCGACGAGTTCGCCGTCCGGTACGGCAGTGGCGGGGCCGGCCGGTGGCACGGCGGGGACGGTGCGGTGCGCCGCATCCGCTTCCACGAGCCCATGACGGTCTCCACGCTCTCCCAGCACCGCAGGGTTCCGCCCTACGGCATGGCGGGCGGCGAGCCCGGTGCTCTGGGCGCCAACCGGGTGGAGCACGTGGACGGCACGGTCACCGCGCTCGCCGGAAGCGACTCGGCGGATGTCGCCCCCGGCGACGTACTCGTCATCGAAACCCCCGGCGGCGGAGGCTACGGACCGCCGTCGTCCCACCCCCAGCAAGCAGGAGAAGAGATCGATGATCTTCGGGCGTTCTGAGCGCGGGAAGCCTCCGGTCGAGCCCGTCACGTTCAAGATCCTGGTGGCCGGCGGTTTCGGCGTGGGCAAGACCACCCTCGTCGGCGCGGTCAGCGAGATCAGGCCGCTGCGCACCGAGGAACTGCTCACCGAGGCCGGAAGGCCCGTCGACGACACGAGCGGCGTGGAGGGCAAGCACACCACGACCGTGGCCATGGACTTCGGCCGCATCACGCTCCGTGAGGACCTGGTGCTGTACCTGTTCGGCACGCCCGGGCAGGAACGGTTCTGGTTCATGTGGGACGAGCTCTCCGAAGGGGCCCTGGGAGCCGTCGTGCTCGCCGACACCCGCCGTCTGGAGGACTGCTTCGCCGCCGTCGACTACTTCGAGCGGCGCTCCATACCCTTCGTCGTCGGCGTCAACTGCTTCGAGGGCTCGGCCCGTTACCCGGCCGACGACGTCCGACAGGCCCTCGACCTGGACGACGACGTACCGCTCCTGCTGTGCGACGCGCGCGACCGGGAGTCCGTCAAGGAGGTCCTCATCGGCGTGGTCCAGCACGCCATGGCCTGCGCGGCCGACCACCGCCAGACCGTCACCACCTGAAGCCTGTGCGCGGCCCGTACCCCCGCCGACCGGGGTACGGGCCGCAGCCAAAGGGCTCACGCACGCGCGCGTGGGCCTAGTTCTCGCCGTCCTCCTCCCAGCCGAAGCTCTTCTCCACGGCCTTGCGCCAGTTGTGGTACTGGCGGTCCCGTACGGAGGCCTCCATGGAGGGCGTCCACTCGACGTCCTTCTGCCAGTGGGACTTCAGTTCGTCGAGGTCGTTCCACACGCCGGTGGCGAGCCCGGCCGCGTACGCGGCGCCGAGACAGGTGGTCTCGGAGACCTTCGGGCGGACCACCGGAACGTCGAGCACGTCCGCCTGGTGCTGCATGAGCAGGTTGTTCTTGGTCATGCCGCCGTCCACCTTCAGGGTGGTGATGTGCACCCCGGAGTCCTGGTACATGGCGTCCACGACCTCGCGCGTCTGCCAGCTCGTCGCCTCGAGCACGGCCCGGGCGAGGTGGGCCTTGGTGACGTAGCGCGTCAGGCCCGTGATGACACCGCGCGCATCGGAGCGCCAGTACGGGGCGAACAGACCGGAGAAGGCGGGCACGATGTACGCTCCGCCGTTGTCCTCGACACTCGCCGCCAGGGGCTCGATCTCATCGGCGGTACGGATGATGCCCAGCTGGTCGCGGAACCACTGCACGAGGGCGCCCGTTATGGCTATGGACCCCTCCAGACAGTAGACGGGCGCCTCACTGCCGATCTTGTAGCCCATGGTCGTCAGCAGCCCGCTCTTCGACGCCACCGGCCGGTTGCCGGTGTTGAGCAGCAGGAAGCTGCCCGTGCCGTAGGTGTTCTTCGCCGTGCCCACGTCGTAGCAGGCCTGCCCGAACACGGCCGCCTGCTGGTCGCCGAGGGCCGACGCCACCGGCACGCCGGCCAGCTGGCCCACCGCGGTGCCGTACACCTCGGCCGACGACCTGATCTCGGGGAGGACGGCTTCGGGGACGTTCATCGCGGACAGGATGGACGGGTCCCACTGGAGGGTCTCCAGGTTCATCAGCATGGTGCGCCCGGCGTTGGTGACGTCCGTGACGTGCTGTCCGCCGTCGGTGCCGCCCGTCAGGTTCCAGATGAGCCAGGAGTCGATGGTGCCGAAGGCGATCTCGCCGTTCTCGGCCCGGGCCCTGAGCCCGGGCACGTTGTCCAGCAGCCAGGCGGCCTTCGGCCCCGAGAAGTAGGTGGCCAGCGGCAGTCCGGTCTGCTCACGGAAACGGTCCTGCCCGTCCGAACCGCCGAGCTGGTTGGTCAGCGCCGCGGTGCGGGTGTCCTGCCACACGATGGCGTTGTGCACGGGTTTGCCCGTCGCGCGGTCCCACAGGACCGTGGTCTCGCGCTGGTTGGTGATGCCGAGCGCGCTGAGCTGGTCCGCGCGCAGCCCGGCTTTGGCGATCGCGCCGGCGACCACCGCCTGTACCTTGGACCAGATCTCCGTGGCGTCGTGCTCCACCCAGCCGGGCTTCGGGAAGATCTGGCGGTGTTCGCGCTGGTCGACAGCGACGATCGCGCCGTCCTGGTTGAACACGATGCAGCGGCTGGACGTGGTGCCCTGGTCGATAGCGGCGACGAACTTGTCCGTCATGACGTCCCCTTCGTCGTTCCTTCAGAAGGCTGCTTTGGATCAGAGGGCTGCTGGGAGGACGGGCCCGGAAAGCACCCCGCCGATCAGCGGTCCGACCACCGGGTTCCACATGCCGCGGCCTTCGCCGTGGGTGTCTGCGTTGCTCATGGCGGCTCCTAGGCCCTGTCCCGGGGTGATCGACCCCGGTTCTCGGTGCAGGGTGCGTTTTCCCGTGGCGACTTCAGCCGAAGGCAGGGAAGCTCCCGCGCCCTGCCCGGCGTCCGTGACGAGCGTGCCGTCGCAGCCGAATCGCCCGTGGGGGAACGGGCCTGTCTTCAGGCGGGGCCCGCGCGGCGCGTGCCTGGATACACCGTGTATGTACGGCGATGTCGACTGACACCGGAAGTGTTCACCGGCGCCCACAGAGCGTCAAGGTCGCCGACACCAACGGTGACAGCCGCCGTTGTGTCCGAGCGAAGGAAAGACGGTCGGTCGGTTACGACGATCAGCCTAGGCCGGGTTCCGCCACCGCGCACCCGGCCTGGGCGGGCACCGTCCCCGAGCCACGCCGGATCTCGTGGCCCGGCAGACCCGCCCGGCCCAGCACCCAACTCGCTCCGTGCAGCGATTTCGCCGCCTTTTTCAGCGGTGCCAGGCACGCGGCGGCCTGCCGGTGGTCCGTCACACTGCCCGGCGGGCACAGGACTGTGGCCAGGGACAACGTCACGGGACGGCCACCGGCCGACCAAGGCGCGTCCAGCACCGAGGCGGCCAGCGGATCCAGCCACTCCGGCTCGGCGAGCACCAGGAAGTCGTCCCCACCGATGTGGCCGACGCGCGTGTTTCCGGACGCCGCGTGCTGCAGCGCCCGCCCCACCGAGCGGATCAGCTCGTCACCTGCCGCGAACCCGGCCCCGTCGTTGACCTGCTTGAAGTGGTCCACGTCCAGCCAGCTCAGCGCGAACGCCCGGCCGTCCGCGATGCGGCGGTCCACCTCGCCGGTGATCGCGTCCGAGCCGGGCAGCCGGGTGAGCGGATTGAGCCCGGCCGCCTCCTCGACCCGGCTCTCGGCCAGTGCCCGCACGAGGTCCGCGAGCCGTACGACACCCACGCACCGCCCGTCACGGTCCACCACTGCCACATCGTCCGAGGTGCGGCCACGGTCGCCGACGGCCACCACGTCCAGGACCTCCCAGGCGGTGGCGTCGACGCCCACCGTCCGTGGCGCGTCCCCCAGCTTGGCGGCGGGCCGGTCGGCGTACAGCGCATGTCCGTAGCGTCCCGACATCGACAGCAGGAAGCGTGAGCGGTGCACCGACCGGACGGGCCTTCCGTGCGCGTCCACGAGCAGCACGCCCGACACCTCGGGAGACCCGGTCAGCAGCGCCCGAACCTGACCTGCCGACGCGGTCGCGGGCAGCAGCGCGGCGGGCCGTACGAATTCCAGCACCGAAGGCCCCGACCCAGGGACCGCCACGGCACCGGGGGAGCGGGGCGGAACATATACGTCCGCCGCGGGCAGCCGCGCCGGCGGTGCGAACAGCTCGCCCTGCGCCAGCTGAGCCCCGGCCGAGACTGCTGCCGCGCACTGCAGTTCCGTCTCGACTCCCTCGACCGACAGGAGCGCTCCCAACTGCTCGCACAGCGTCCGCATCGCCTTCACCGCCGCCGGCCGCCCCAGCAGCGACGCGTCCAGTTTCACCAGGTCGGGCCCCAGGTCGGTGAGCAGCCGCAGGGGCACGTCCCCGTCCCCGACGCCGTCCGCGCTGATCCGGAAGCCCTGCGTCCGCAGCGCGCTCACCGCCTCCAGCAGCGCCTGCTGCGGGACGTGGGTGTACGGCGGCCCGATGTCGATCGTCACCTCCCACGGCAGCCGTCCCGCCTCCCGCACGGCGGTGTGCAGCGGGGTGAGGCCGCCGAGGTCGGCCAGGGTGCCCGCGAACACGTTGACGTGCAGTGGCAGCAGCGTCTCCTTGCGAGCCGCCGCACGGACCGCCAACACCGCCAGCCGGCCGTCGAGCTCGGGGTTTCGACGGGCCTCGGCCAGGATGTCACCGGTCTCCGGGCGGGCGAGTATCTCCAGCCCTGCGACCCCTCCGGTAGCCAGGTTGACCACTGGCTGGAAGGCGAAGCGGAGAGTATCCGTCCAGGAGTGCACGGGAGCATGATGGCTCCGCCGACGCACGCCCAGGCCCAGTTCATGAGACGTTCACGCAGGATTCCGGGTCGATCACGCAGCGTACGAGAAAGGGCTTGCTCGGAGGGCTCAGCGCAGCGCGACGACCGCCGACCCGTGCCCGAACAGTCCCTGGTTCGCCGTGATGCCCACGCGCGCCCCCGCCACCTGCCGCGCGCCCGCCTGCTGTCTCAACTGCCAGGTGAGCTCGCACACTTGGGCAATCGCCTGAGCGGGAACCGCCTCCCCGAAGGAGGCCAGCCCACCGCTGACGTTCACCGGTATTCGCCCGCCCAGGGCCGTCGCCCCCTCCCTCAGCAGCTTTGCGCCCTCTCCCTGCCCGCACAGCCCCAGATCCTCATACCACTGCAACTCCAGGGCGGTGGACAGGTCGTATACCTCCGCGAGGGAGAGGTCCTCGGGGCCGAGGCCCGCCTCCTCGTAGGCCGCCCGCGCGATCGACGCACGGAATGTGTCGGCGGCAGGCTCCACGGCCACCGCGGAGTCCGTCGCGATGTCCGGTAGATCCAGGACCGTGTTGGGGTAACGCGGCGTCACCGTGGACACCGCCCGGATCCGCACCGGCCGGCTCACTCCGTGCCGACGCGCGAAGTCCGTGCTCGACAGCACCAGGGCCGCGCCTCCGTCCGACGTCGCGCAGATGTCGAGCAGCCGCAGCGGATCGGCGACCACCGCCGAGGCGGCGACCTCCTCGGCGGTGACCCGCTTGCGGTAGCGCGCGTTCGGATTGAGCGCCCCCAGGGCCGAGTTCTTCACCTTGACCTGCGCGAAGTCCTCCACCGTGTCGCCGTGCACGGCCATGCGGCGGCGCGCGTACAGCCCGAAGTACGTCGGATTCGTCGCCCCCAGCACCCGGAAGCGCAGCCAGTCCGGATCGTCGGGCCGTTCGCCTCCCGCCGGCCGGAAGAACCCCTTGGGCGCCGCGTCGGCGCCCACCACGAGGACCACGTCCGCGAGACCCGAAAGGATTTGCGCCCGCGCGGTGTTGACGGCCTGCGCCCCGGACGCGCATGCCGCGTACACACTCGTCACCCTGGCCCCCTGCCAGCCCAGAGCCTTCGCGAAGGTCGCCCCCGCCACATAGCCCGGATAGCCACCCCGCACGGTGTCGGCGCCGACCACCGAGCCGATGTCCCGCCACTCCAGCCCGGCGTCGGCGAGCGCCGCGCGGGCCGCCGCAGCCCCGTACTCGACGAAGCTGCGCCCCCACTTGCCCCACGGGTGCATGCCCGCGCCGAGCACCGCCACCTCACCCGTCATGCCCCCACCCCCGTCGGTCGCCAGTGCCAGGTCGTCCAGATCGTCTCCGCCTCCTCATAGAGCACCCCGGGGACGACCTCCACCTCCATGCCCACCGCCAGTTCGGCGACGGTGACCCCGGGAGCCGCCTGCCCCAGCACCACGATCCGCTCGGACTCCAGCTCCACAGCGATCAACGCGTACGGCTCCCACGGAAGTTCCGGATTGGTCACATAGGGTGACGGTGGCCGGTACCTGCTGTCGGTGTACGACCAGACGCGCCCGCGCCGGGACAGCGGCATCTCCTCCAGAACTCCGCCCGCGCATCCGGGATTCCGGCAGTGGGTGTCCTCGCGGGGGAAGAACACCGAACCGCACCCTGCGCAGCGGGTGCCGAGGAGCCTGAAGCCGTCCCCGTCGCCGATGAACCATCCGTCGACCACGGGCATGCGTGTACGAGACAAAGCCCCTCCCTGGCATATGATCTGACGGAACGTCAGAAGTGTGTCACGGGCATCCGGAATTGGGCAGGGCAGGAGACATGACACGTCTCTCCAGTGCAGTACGCGGTCTGATCACCGCCCTCGCCGCCCTGCTGGCCGTGACCGCTGCCTCCGCCCCCACCCGGGCCGCGACGGAGCCCAAGGCGCCGAAGGACTTCGTGGCCCTGAGAACCGTGGACCCGACGATCATCCAGGAGATGCGCTACTTCACCCCGCACAACTTCGTCGGCGAGCGCATCGACGGCTACCAGCAGCCGATCTGCCTCCTCACCCGGCCGGCCGCCGAAGCACTCCACAAGGCCCAGCTGAGGCTGCTGCGCAAGGGCTACACCCTCAAGGTCTACGACTGCTACCGGCCGCAGCGCGCCGTGAACCACTTCGTCCGCTGGGCCGAGGACCTCGACGACCAGGCGATGAAGAGCGAGTTCTACCCGAACGTCGACAAGACCCGGCTGTTCGAGGACGGCTACATCGCGAAGAAATCCGGCCACAGCCGCGGCTCGACCATGGACCTCACCATCGTGAAGCTCCCTGCGAAACCGACCCGGCCTTACCACCCGGGAGAGCCCCTGGTGCCCTGCTACGCCCCGAAGGACGAGCGCTTCCCCGACAACTCCGTCGACATGGGCACCGGCTTCGACTGCTTCGACACCCTCGCCCACACCCTCGACCCGCGTATCCAGGGCCAACAGCGCACCAACAGGCTGCTGCTCAAGAGCACCATGGAGGGGCTCGGATTTGTGAACCTCGCCGAGGAGTGGTGGCACTACACATACAAGCCCGAGCCCTACCCGGACACCTACTTCGACTTCCCCGTCTCCTGGAAGTCTTTGTCCAGCGGCCACTGAGCCGCCCCCCGAAGACGTCCATCAGTTGATCGGATACATTCCGCTTCGTGTCCGAAACTCATGCCTCCACCCCCAACTCCGCGCCCGACTCCCACTGTTCGAGTTGCGGAGCGCCCTACGGAGAGGGCGTCTCCGGCTGGCCCCGCACCTGTCCGGCCTGCCACGCGGTGGCCTACCGCAATCCCCTGCCGGTGGCCATCGCGCTCCAGCCCGTGTACGACACGCAGGGCACCGCCCTGGTCGTCATCACCAGAACCGTCGCCCCCGCGCGCGGAGGCATCGCATTGCCCGGTGGTTACATCGACGACCGTGAGGACTGGCGGCAGGCCGTCGTCCGCGAGCTCAAGGAAGAGACCGGCATCGACGCGGCGCGCCGCGATGTGCGGCTCGTCGACGCCATGAGCTCACCCGACGGGCACCTGCTGCTGTTCGGGCTCCTCCCGGAGCGCCCGGTCGAAGGCCTCCCGCAGTCCAAGGCCACCGACGAGACCGAGGGCTGGAACCTCCTGCGCAGGCCGGAGGAGCTTGCCTTCCCCCTGCACACGCTCGCCGTAAGGGCGTGGTTCGAAGGCCGGTACATCTGAGTCAGCCCTCCTGCAGGCCTCGCACACGCACCGGGTAGGGCGGCTCGCTCCTGCCGCCCTCGCCCTGCCGCTCGACTACGAGCCGCCGTTTCGTCCAACGGGCGACGTAGCGCTCCAGTTCCGGCTCGTCCCATCCGTCACCCGCGTCCTGCACCACCAGTCCGCCCCCACTCCGTCCCCGGGTGGGTGCCCAGACCTCCAGCTCCAGCCCGCCGTCGTCGCCGCGCACGGGGACGACGGCACCTGCGCGCGCGAGCACCGGAATGCGCGACAAGGGGGCGTCGACGAGTACCTGTCCAGGCCCCTCGTACACCTGCTCCGTCACCGTGTCGTACCAGCGACCCCGAGGCAGCTGCACCGCCCGCCGGTCTGCGCCCGGGTCGAGCACCGGCGCCACCAGCAGACAGTCGCCCAGCAGGAATGCGTCCTCGCAGTCGCGCAGCGCACGGTCCTCGGGCGCCGCCCACCACAGCGGCCGCACATAGGGCGCTCCGGTTCGCCGGGCCAGATGCGCCAGGGTCATGAAGTACGGCAGCAGCCGACGGCGTTCGACGAGCGCCACGCGCGCGTGTTCCAGCACTTCGGCACCGAACTCCCAGGGCTCCCGGCGCCCCGCCCGCAGACTCGCATGAGTGCGGAACAGCGGCAGGTATGCGCCGAGTTGGAGCCAGCGCAGATACAGCTCGGGCGACGGACTCCCGTCGAAACCTCCCACGTCCGGTCCCGAATACGGCACGCCGCACAGCCCCAGCCCCATGACCAGCGACAGTGAGGCCCGCAGCCCGGGCCACCCCGTGGCCACGTCACCGGACCACGTTCCCCCGTAGCGCTGCAGGCCGGCCCAACCGGAACGAGAGAAGATGAACGGCCGTTCCTCGGGAGCAAGTTCGCGCAGCCCCTCGTAGGCAGCCCTGGCCATGCACAGCGCATAGACGTTGTGCGCCTCCCGATGGTCTCCGCCCCGTCCTTCCAGCGAGTGCCTGGCCGAACGCGGCAGCGTCGACTCCCCGAAGGCGGCGAACGAAGTGGGCTCGTTCATGTCGTGCCAGAAACCCGAGAACCCCTGTGCGAGCCGCTCCTCGTACAGACCGCCCCACCACTCACGCACGCGCGCGTGCGTGAAATCAGGGAAAACAGCCTCCCCGGGCCACACGACCCCGCGCACGAGCCGCCCCGAAGCATCGCGCACGAACGCGTCCACAGCGGCCCCGCTGTCGTACACCGTGTTCTCCTCTGCGGCCTTGACCGCAGGGTCGACGATCGACACCAGCCGGATCCCGTCCCGGCGCAGTTCCTCGGCCAGCACCGGCAGCTTCGGAAAGTGCTCGTGGTCGACTGTGAACACCTGGTGCTCGTCGTAGTGGTCGATGTCCAGATGCACGGCGTCGAGCGGCAGCCCGCGTTCCTGGTAGCCGGAGACGATCCGCCGCACCTCCTGCTCACTGCCGAAGCCCCAGCGCGCGTGGTGATGACCCAGCGCCCACGCGGGCGGAAGCGCAGGGGCCCCCGTCAGCGAAGCCCAGGTGAGCAGCACGCGCGCGGGGGTGCCCACGATCACCCAGGAACGCAGCGGGCCGCCGTCCATCCGCAGGTCGCACGCCCCCACCCGGTCGTGCCCGGAACCGGCGCCCTCCTCGCCCTCCCGCAGCGTCACCGTGCCGTCCCACGAGGTGTCGTGGAACACCAGATGCGTCGCGGCGTCGGCCACCACCAGCTGCACCGGCATCGTGATGTACAGCGGATCCTCCCCGGGACCGAACGCGCGCCCCGGGTCCGTATTCCACAGGCGGTACGTTCCTTCGCGCAGCCGCGGGCCCGATGCCCGCCCGCCGAGGCCGAAGAACCGCGCGTCCGCGGCCACCTCCGAGCGCTGCATCCAGCGCGCGGTACCGCCCCCGACCGGCTCCCACCACCGGGGCGGCAGATCACGGCGCAGGGTCACGCCTCCGGGCGTGAGCACCTCGACCGCGCCGTGCCGCGAGACGACGACCGTCACCCGCTCGGCCACGACCCGCCAGCCGCCGTCCTTGTCAGGCTCCAGGACGGCCCGGGGATCCGGCTCCGGGCAGCGGCCCGCGAGCGCGTACGACGGCTCCGGAGCGGCCCCGTCCCAGCCCCAGAAGACCGCCCCGTTCACAGCGACGAAGATGCGCAGCTCGGACCGGCTGAACCGGACGACGCCACCCCCCGGACCGGGCTCCACCTCCTGCACGGGCCCGGGCACCCGCGCGCGCTCGGCACCTCGCGACGGCAGCGCGGAGGCGTCGGCACGCCTCCTGCGCCACGCCGCCCTCACGGTACGCAACCCCTGGGCCGACCTCACCGAACCGACCACCCTTATCGAACGCACCAGGTCACGACCGTCCATGCTGCTCACCCTGCCATTGACCGCCCCACGCGCGCGTGTCGTTCAACTGCCGTTCACCCGTGCTGGGACCACATCTTCACGACGCGGACTATGTGGGGCCCGCCCTGGTGTAGAAGTCGATCACATGGCATCGTCCGTGTCAGCCGCGTCACGCGCACACCCCAGCTCGTGCGCGACCGACGCATACGACGCGCACAGTCCGGGAGCCGCCCCATGTCGACCGTGAACCCCCAGCCGCTCTGGCAGCCAGATCCGGAACGCATCGCCCAGGCGCAGATCACAAAGTTCCAGGCGTGGGCGGCCGAGCACCACGGCGCCCCGGCCGAGGGCGGCTACACGGCACTGCACCGCTGGTCCGTCGACGAGCTGGACACGTTCTGGGAAGCCGTCACCCAGTGGTTCGACGTACGGTTTTCGACACCCTACGCGCGCGTACTAGGCGACCGCTCGATGCCTGGTGCCCAGTGGTTCCCCGGGGCGACCCTGAACTACGCCGAGCACGCCCTGCGCGCGGCCGCCAGTCGCGCGGACGAACCGGCCCTCCTGCACGTCGACGAGACCCACGAGCCGCGCCCCGTGACCTGGTCCGAGCTGCGCCGCCAGGTCGGCTCCCTGGCCGCCGAACTGCGCGCCCTGGGCGTGCGCCCCGGAGACCGCGTCAGTGGCTACCTTCCGAACATCCCGCAGGCCGTCGTCGCTCTCCTCGCCACGGCCGCCGTGGGCGGCGTCTGGACCTCCTGCGCCCCTGACTTCGGTGCCCGCAGCGTCCTGGACCGCTTCCAGCAGGTCGAACCGGTCGTCCTGTTCGCCGTCGACGGCTACCGCTACGGCGGCAAGGAACACGACCGCCGCGACATCGTCGCCGAGCTGCGTCACGAACTCCCCACGCTGCGTGCCGTCGTCCACATTCCCCTACTCGGCACCGAGCCACCCGCGGGTGCCTTGGACTGGTCCGCCCTGACCAGCGCGGACGTGGAACCGGTCTTCGAGCAGGTCGCCTTCGACCACCCTCTCTGGGTGCTCTACTCCTCGGGCACGACCGGCCTGCCCAAGGCGATCGTCCAGTCCCAGGGCGGCATTCTGATCGAGCACCTCAAACAGCTCGGCCTGCACTGCGACCTGGGCCCCGAGGACCGTTTCTTCTGGTACACCTCGACCGGCTGGATGATGTGGAACTTCCTCGTCTCCGGCCTCCTCACCGGAACGACGATCGTGCTCTACGACGGCAGCCCCGGCTTCCCCGACACGGGCGCCCAATGGCGCATCGCCGAACGGACCGGAGCCACCCTCTACGGCACCTCGGCGGCGTACGTCATGGCCTGCCGCAAGGCCGGCGTCCACCCAGCCCGCGACTTCGACCTCTCCAAGGTGCAGTGCGTGGCCACTACCGGATCCCCGCTGCCGCCCGACGGGTTCCGCTGGCTGCACGACGAGGTGCGCGACGATCTGTGGATCGCATCCGTCAGCGGCGGCACCGACGTGTGCTCGTGCTTCGCGGGAGCCGTACCGACCCTCCCGGTGTACATCGGCGAGCTCCAGGCGCCCGGCCTCGGCACCGACCTGCAGTCCTGGGACCCGGCCGGCAAGCCCGTGATCGACGAGGTCGGCGAGCTCGTGGTCACCAACCCCATGCCGTCGATGCCGATCCACTTCTGGAACGACCCCGACGGCAGCCGCTACCACGACAGCTACTTCGACACCTACCCCGGTGTATGGCGCCACGGCGACTGGATCACCGTGACCTCCCGCGGATCCGTCGTCATCCACGGCCGCTCCGACTCGACGCTCAACCGCCAGGGCGTGCGCATGGGCTCGGCCGACATCTACGAAGCCGTCGAGCGCATCCCGGAGATCAGGGAATCCCTCGTCATCGGCATCGAACAGCCCGAGGGCGGCTACTGGATGCCTCTCTTCGTGCACCTGGTCCCGGGCGCAACCCTGGACGACACCCTGCTGGCCCGCATCAAGCAGACCATCCGCGAACAGCTCTCACCGCGCCACGTTCCCGACGAGATCATCGAGGTCCCCGGCATTCCGCACACCCTCACCGGAAAGCGCATCGAGGTTCCCGTCAAGCGTCTCCTCCAGGGCACTCCACTGGACAAGGCCGTCAATCCGGGCTCCATCGACAACCTGGATCTGCTGCACTTCTACGAGGACCTCGCCCGCAAACGTGCCTGACAGGGGCGGATCAACCGCCGTAGGTGGCCTCGGACTCGCCGAGCACGGCAGCGAAATCCGAGGCCAGTCGCGCCGCGTCGGCAGGCTCCAGCTCCGCAACGGAGATCCGCACCCCCGAGGGTGACGAGGATCGGAACCGGGCGCCGGCCGCGACCCACCAGCCGTACGAGCGCAGCCCGTTCACCACGGCCGACTCGTCCTGCACGGGCACCCACAGGTTCATCCCGCTGACCCCGCACGCTGGAATCCCACGATCGTCCAGCTCGCGCAGGAGTGCGCCGCGGCGCTCTTCGTACGTCTCCTGCGCACGCGCCACCAACGCGCGCGTGGCGGCGTCGGTCAGCAACCCGTGCACGGTCTCCTGGAGGAGATGACTGACCCAGCCGGAGGTCAGCAGCAACCGCCCGTCATGGCGGGCCAGAGTGGTCGCGTCACACGCGGCCGCCGCCCACCGCAGGTCGGTCCCGAGGAACTTGCTCACCGTGCGCACGTGCACCCAGCGCGTCAACCCGTTTCCGGTCAACGAGTGGAGGGGTGCGGCGGCGACGGCGGATGCGTGGTCGTTCTCGACGACCAGCACATCCGGCTCGTCCCGCAGCACGTCCACGAGCGCGTCCCGGCGCGTCACGGAGAAGCAGCCGCCGTAGGGATTCTGCGCCCGAGGACTGCACACCACAGCCCGCACCCCCGCCCGCAGCGCCCCCCGCAGGGCCTCGGGCCGCACACCCTCGTCGTCCACGGCCACCGGCATGATCCGCAGCCCCAACGCCGTGATCAGGTCCAGCAGATGGTGATACCCCGGGTCCTCCATCGCCACGGCATCACCGGGCCGCAACTCCACGGACAACAGCCGCCCGATCAGATCCAACGCGCCATGCGCGAACGTCACGTGCTCGACGGGCACCCCTTCGGCCCCCATCCAGTCGCGCGCGGCATCCTCCAGCCGCGCCAGTCTCGGCGTCGAACGGTGCGACCGGGCACCGGGGGACAGCCGTGACGGCGGGACGAGAGCGGGCAGCAGGGCGGGATCCGGGTGTCCCCCGGCCAGGTCCCGCAGCCCCTCCGGGACCTTGGGCGGCCGCCGTGACGCCACCGCGGGAGCCGGCGCCACCACGGTCCCGCCCCGCCCGCGCGTGACGACGATCCCGCGTCGGCGCAGCTCCTTGTACGCGGTGGCGACGGTACCGGGACTGACCCCGAGGTCGTCCGCGAGCCGCCGCACGGGAGGCAGCGCGGTCTCGGGCCCCAATGACCCCTCCGCCACGGCCCGTTCCACGGACCCGGCAATTGCCTTGGCCGTGGTACCAGAGATCTCGTATTGTGTTGCCACGTTGGAGATTATGTATCAGTACATAACTGAAGGCAAGGGGGAGCAGTGCATCCGATGCGCCGCGCAGCCGCATGGTCGAGCCGCATACCAGGAGGGCGCGACGGACGCAGAATGCTCACCATCGCCCTCGTCGACCGGATCGGCAGCGGGTTGTGGGCGTCCGTGTCCGTCCTGTACTTCATCTACATCTCGGGGCTCTCCGTCACCCAGGTCGGCACGCTCGCCGCAACCGCCGGAGCGATCGGCATCGCCGGAGCCCCCCTCGGCGGCCGCATCGCCGACCGATTCCCCCTCACCCGCGTTCTGCTCGCCGTCCAACTCCTGCGCGCACTGGCCTCCCTGGCGCTCCTCACCACGAACGACTACGCCCTGCTGCTGGCCTTTTCCGCAGTCGGCAGCCTCGGAGACCGCGCGGCAAGCGTCCTCACCAGGCTCTACGCCACCCGTGTGGCAGGACCCGACCGCGTCCGATACCAGGCCGTTCACCGCACCATCGCCAACGCGGGCTGGGCCCTGGGCGGCCTCGCCGCCGCGGCGGCCCTGGCTCTCGGCACCACCAGCGCCTACCAGTGGCTCCTCGCCGGCGACGCCCTCTCCTTCCTCGCCTCCGCCCTCCTCACCGTGCGCTGCGGAGAGCCCCCGTCCGCCTCCCGCACCGTCACCACCTCGAAGACCCCAGCCCCCGCGACCAAGCCGACAAGCACAAATCCCTGGCGCGACCGCACCTACCTCGCCTATGTCGCCACCGAAACCGTTCTCTTCCTGGACGACGCGGTCTTCAAGGTCGGCCTGCCCCTGTGGATCGCTCACGCGGGCAACGCACCGCACGGCCTCGCGCCACTGCTCCTGGTTCTCAACAACGTGATGGTGGTGTCCCTCCAGGTCCCCCTGGCACGCTTCGGGACCACCACCGCAGCCGCCCGCGGACTCCTCCTCCCGCTGTCAGCCGTCTTCACTCTCGGCGGCATTGCCATGGCTCTCTCGGCCACCGGGGGAACTGTCACCGCGACCCTGCTCCTCACGGCCTCGGCCGCCGCCTTCACCCTGGCCGAGATGCTCCACGCCACCATCTCCTGGGAACTCTCCGTCGCCCTCGCTCCCGGCACCGCGCAGGGCACCTACCTCGGCGTGCACGGTCTGGCCCAGTCGGCCCAACGCAGCGCGGGGCCACTGGCCGTCACGGCGGCCATCACCACCGGCCCGGTCGGCTGGCTGACCTTCGGCATCATCATCGGCCTGACCTGCCTGATTCAGCACCGCCTGGTCCGTGATCGCCTCGCTCCGACGTCATTGTCAGTGTCGGCGGTTACTGTGAGTGAGCATTGATCGACCGCACACAGGGGGAAACATGGGGCACACCGACCACCAGACCATGCGACGCGATCTGCGTCGCGAAATCGCAGGCACCATCGGCCTGCTGACCGACGAGCACGACTTCCGTGCCATGCGGCGCTACCGCAGCTTCACCTTCGACAACCACACGAGCTACCTCCAACAGGTCGAGGCGCTCCTCAAGACACGGGCCTCCCAGGGAAGCCACACCGCGGTCGCCCTCTTCGACCCGCAGGAGTACGCAGAGTTCTGCGCGGACACCGGCCTCGACCCCGACGTCCAGTCCAGCCGCACTCGCTTCACCGCTGAACTGGCCACCACCGGACCTGTGCTTCCCTACGAGGGCCAGCCCCTGGCCGATCTGGTCCCGGCCCTCGTCGACGAAGCCGTGCGGCAGGCCACCTGGGAGTACGCATCCACCCTCCTCGCCCGCCTCGGCTCCTGCGCGTCCTGCGGCGAGGACATCGGCCGCGCCGCCTTCACACGCGCCTCCCATCTGGTCGTACGCATCCTCGACACAGCAGGGGCAGGCAACCGCCACCTCGTCTGCAGCGTTTCGGCGACACCCGAGACACTCGTCTCCGTCCTCCACGCGGACGAGGACGACCAGGGCGCCATCCAACTCGACGAGGCCGAAGCCCTCGAATTCACCACCGTCCTGGCCCTCGGCATCGCCACCCAGAGCCCGGGCGGACTCGTCATCCGCACCAGCGCCCCCAGCACCACCGACCGTGTCTACGGCTGGCGTCTGCGCGGAGAAGGCCTCGAACCCCTCACGGCCGGCGAGGTGTTCGACGCCTACTGCACCGACATCGACTCCGGGGACCTGATCTCCCCGGAGTCGGACGTCGACTACTGCGTACCGCCGGACCTCGGAGAGGAAGGACAGACGCCGGGCCACCGCCACTGAAAGCAGAAGGGGCGCTCCACTCGCGGGTGGAGCGCCCCTCAAGAAGAGCCGACGAAACAGCCGACGGCCGGCTCGGCTACTCGCCGGACAGCACCGCCTGAGCCGCGTTGCGCGCCTCCTCGGCGCTCTCCGCGGCCCGAGCCGCCGCAGCAGCACGCTCACACTGGGCCAGCGTGTACTTGCCGAGAGTGGACCGCACATAGGGAATCGACGCCGCACCCATGGAGAGGGAGGTGACACCCAGACCGGTCAGCACACACGCCAGCAGCGGGTCGGACGCCGCCTCACCGCAGACACCACAGCTCTTGCCCTCGGCCCTCGCCGCCTCCGCGGACAACGCCACCAGGTCGAGCAGCGCGGGCTGCCACGGATCCTGCAGACGGGAAACCGCACCCACCTGACGGTCGGCCGCGAACGTGTACTGCGCGAGGTCGTTGGTCCCCAACGACAGGAACTCGACCTCCTGCAGGATCGACCGAGCCCGCAGCGCGGCCGAAGGAATCTCGACCATGGCACCGAACTTCGCCTGCAGGCCCGCTTCACGGCACGCGTCCGCGAACGCCTTGGCGTCGGCACGGTCCGCCACCATCGGGGCCATGACCTCGAGATAGACCGGCAGACCCTCCGCCGCCTTCGCGAGCGCTGTCAGCTGCGTGCGCAGAACCTCGGGGTGGTCGAGCAGCGTCCGAAGACCACGTACGCCCAGCGCCGGATTGGGCTCGTCGGCCGGCGTAAGGAACTCCAGCGGCTTGTCCGCGCCGGCATCCAGCACACGGACCACGACACGGCCCTCGGGGAACGCCTCCAGCACCTGCCGGTACGCCTCGACCTGCTTCGGCTCCGACGGGGCGTTCTTGCTGTCGTCAAGGAAGAGGAACTCGGTGCGGAACAGACCGACACCCTCGGCCCCGGCCTCGACGGCGGCCGGCACATCCGCAGGCCCGCCGACGTTGGCCAGCAGGGGCACCTTGTGACCGTCGGAGGTGGCGCCCGGACCGGTCGAGGCGGCGAGCGCTGCCTTACGCTCGGCGGCCGCGGCCTCCAGCTGTGCCTTCTTCTCCTCGCTGGGGTTCACGAAGATCTCGCCGGTGCTGCCGTCGACAGCGATCACGGTGCCCTCGGTCAGTTCACCGGCACCCGGAAGCGCCACCACGGCCGGAACACCGAGCGCCCGCGCCAGAATCGCGCTGTGGCTGGTCGGCCCGCCCTCCTCGGTGACGAAACCGAGGACGAGGGCGGGGTCGAGCAACGCCGTGTCGGCAGGCGCAAGGTCACGTGCAATAAGAACGTACGGCTCGTCGCTGTCCGGAACGCCCGGCATCGGCACCCCGAGCAGCCGGGCGACGATACGATTCCGCACGTCATCCAGATCGGCCACACGACCGGCCAGGTACTCGCCGGCACCGGCCAGCAGGGCCCGGTACGCGGCGAAAGCGTCGTACACGGCACGCTCAGCCGTGCTCCCGACGGTGATACGCCGTTCGACATCCGCCATCAGTTCGGGATCCTGCGCCATCATGGCCTGCGCCTCGAGCACCGCCTGAGCCTCGCCCCCGGCCAGATTGCCGCGCGCCATCAGATCGGCCGCCACAGCGTCCACGGCCTGGCGCGCGCGGCCCTGTTCACGCTCCGCGTCCTCCGCCGGAATCTGCTTGGCAGGCGGCTCGAGCACCGCCGTTCCCATGTGCCGAACCTCGCCGATCGCCACACCGTGACTCACACCGACGCCTCGCAGCGTTGTCTCCATCTCACCCGTCTCCGATAGTGCGGCGGGTCCCACCGCCGCTGTGGTTGTCCTGCTTGCCGTCATAGGACGGCACTGACGTCACTTCCAGACGAAGAGACTGTCGCCCGCCTTCACGTCACCATCGTCACGAAGATCGGAGAGAGCCTCGGCAGTGGCCTCGAGCGCCACGATGGGGCACACCGCGGACTTGCCGGAAGCTTCCACGGCGGCCGGATTCCAACGGACCACGCCCTGCCCTCGCGCCACGGTGTCGCCCTTGTTCACGAGCAACTCGAAGCCGTCGCCGTTGAGCTGCACGGTGTCGATACCCAGGTGTGTGAGCACACCGTGCCCGTGCTCGTCGACAACAACGAAGGCGTGCGGATGGAGAGAGACGATGACTCCGGCCACGGGAGCAACGGCCTCGGACGGCTCGCGCACGGGGTCGATGGCTGTACCCGGGCCCACCATGGCCCCGGAGAAGACTGGATCCGGCACTGCGGCCAGGCCGATGGCGCGTCCTGCAATCGGGGACGTCACGGTGGTCATGGGAAGCCTCCCAGAGGTGGAGATCCATATGAGCCGTCACTGCCTGTACTGGACGGCGCACTGTGGAGCAGCGTATGTCAGATGAACTGCCGGTTCCGCATGGAAGATACCGGATAGTGGTCTAGACCACCAGCTCTATCGATTTGCACCGGCTTCCCAGCCGCGTGTACAGTCGTACTCCTGCTTGAGGCCGAGCGGCGCGATCGAGCGCCCTTGGTTCAACAGGACCCACACTCGTCAGATCCTATCTCGGGGTCACCTTCTGCATGCCTGCAGGGAGGTGGTCAGGGGGACGGAAAAACACTGATAGAGTTTGGAACAACGAAGGGAAGCGCCCGGAGGAAAGCCCGAGAGGGTGAGTACAAAGGAAGCGTCCGTTCCTTGAGAACTCAACAGCGTGCCAAAAATCAACGCCAGATATGTTGATA
>NZ_JBSFJW010000032.1:0-112295 GCF_053598255.1 Streptomyces sp. NPDC001157 | reverse complement strand
ACTGGCTGACCGGGACCGCCGGTTCCGCCGCCCGTATCTACTACGAGCGCGCCCACGCCACGGGCCACCCGGGGGGGGGGGGCGGGTCGGCGGATCAGCGCAGGGACGAGCGGCGGCCTTCGGGCCGCCGCTTCTTCGGTAGGGGCAGGGGGTATGGGCAGAGGGTTTCAGACCCGGGTACGGGGCGCCGCCGCGGAGCGCCTGGTGCGGGCCAGGTCCGTGATGATCGGGCTCGCCGCCTTGAGGTTCTGCAGGACCGGGCTGGTCTCCAGGGTGTGGATCGCGTCCAGTGAGCCGAGCCGCCGCGCCAGGTAGTGGTGCAGGTCGGCGGGGTCGCGGCACAGGGCCTGGGCCACCAGGTTGGTGGGGCCCGTGGTCGCGGCCACGAAGGCCAGCTCGTCGTGGCCGGCGAGCGTCGTCGCCACGTGTTCGAGGCGCGAAGGGCTCACCGACATCCACAGCAGCGCCCGGGTGTTGGCGCCGAAGTGCCCGGTGTCGACCTCCACGTCGAAGAAGATCGCGCCGCCCGCCCGGAGATCCGCGAGACGGCGCGCCACGGTGACCGGGGACCAGCCGGTGGCCTGCGCCAGCTCGGCGTGTGTGGCCCGCCCGTCCCGCTGCAGGGCGATCAGCAAGTCGGCGTCTGTCTGGGTGAGTTGGCGCGGGACGGGGACGTACGAGGTGTCCGCGGCCTCGTGCTCGCGCAGCACGCGCTGCTGCTTGTCGTCGAGGCTGTCGGCGCTGCGCCGCCAGTTCGTCGCCCCACCCAGGTAGGTGTGCAGGATGCAGTGTGCGGACACCGCGGTGATGTGGTTGGTGCGCGGAATGTCGCGCAGCAGCAGGGAGTTGCCCGCGCCCGCCTCGGTCGGTGTGTGGATGATCGCGACGATCTCGGTGCCGCCGGAGGTGAGCTTCACCCACGAGGTGTCCTGCCGCCGCACCAGGGCGTGTGCCAGGTCCTGCGCGCTGCTCGCCGCCGCGGTGAGCCGTACGAGCCACTGCGTCTGACCTGCCTGATGAGGATCCGGCAGCCCCACCACCCGCAGGGACGCCTCGGTGCGCAGCCGGCGGTAGCGACGGGACACGGTCTGCGGCGAGACGTCGAGCGCGGCGGCGATCCGGCTGAACGGTGCACGGGCATCGATGTGCAGTGCGTGGATCAGGGCACGGTCCAGGTCGTCGAGCATGCACACATCCTTCAGTGGGGGCCTGCTCCGTGGAACAAAGTTGAAATAACGTAGGCGCGCTTGCCGCCGTCTTTCAGTCACCGCCGCGCTATTCGCGCCGTACCGGTTGATCGTCCGGCTTTCCCGGCGGAGCTCGATCGGGCCGGCCGGACGGCGGATGTGAGCCACGTCGTATCAGCCCTGCCGTATCCGCTCACCGGAAGTATGCGGGAGGCCTTCGAGCGCACCCTTGAGAAGGTCACCCAACTCGCCACGTTCATCCCGCTGTTGATCGGCACCGGCGGCAACGCCGGCGCGCAGGCGGCGACCGTGGCAGTCCGTGCGCCGGCCGTCGGAGAGGTGCGCGTGTCGGACGTGCCCGCGGTGGTGTGGCGGGAGTACCGGGTGGGAGTGGTGCTCGGCTCGATCCTGGCCCTGTTCGGACTGGTCCTCGGCACCCTGTTCGTGGGCGTGCGCATCGCCGTCGTGGTCGGCGTGGCGCTGGTCGTCATCTGCGGCTGGGCGGCGACCGCGGGCGGCGCCGTGCCCCTGCCGGCCAAGCGCCTGGGCATCGACCCGGCGGTGGTCTCGGCCCCGATGATGACGACTCTGGTGGACGCCACCGGGCCGGCCATCCACTTCCTCACCGCCCGCGCCGTACTGGGCATCTGACCACCACGCGCCCGCCGGCCGGCCCCGAGACGAGCCGGCCGGTGCGGGCTGCCGTGTCGGCGGTACGGCTCGGGCCGCACGGCCCACGGCTGTACGGTCTACGGCTGTACGGCCTCCAGGGCCCGCGCCTCCCTCTTGCGCTGCCGGCGGCTGACCCGCGGCTCCTGGTCCGGCAGCCAGCCGAAGGCGAGGCAGCTTCCGACGGTCCCCAGGAGCAGACCGATGAAGAAGCCGCCCAGGTTCGAGGTGAGCCAGGTACCCAGGGAGGCCAGGACGCCGATGATCGAGTAGAACAGGCGCTGCGTGGGGTTGAAGAGGGTCAGCAGCCCGCACAACAGCATCACGGTGGGCAGGAGGTAGCCGGCCAGGTTCTGCGTGGCGGCGTGCATGATGACCTTCAGCGAGGCCTTCTCGGTGCCCAGTATCTCCGCCCCGCCCAGGGCGAGCAGCAGCCCGCCCCAGAACGGACGGCGGGCCCGCCACTGACTGAAAGCGGGCTCCGCGTCTTGCTTCGGTTGGTCCGGCATCAGGGGCAACCCGAGTCGCTGAAGCTGAGTTTCAGGCCCGGCAGCTTGAACACCCCGGCGGTGGTCGCGTAGTTGGTCTGCCGCAGGTTGTCGATGTGCACCGTGTCGGCCTGCTGGCTGAACACGCCCGCCGGGCCCTTGACGCCGGCCTTGTTGAGCGTGCTCGCGTCGTTGCCGATCTCGATGTTCCTGAAGGCGGCGTCGCCGGTCAGCAGGGTCGAGTCCGTGGTGAGGTCGGTCGCCTGCACCTTCGACGAGCCACTGCCCGCCTTGATCAGCAGGTTGGTGCCACCCAGGTCGACGCTCTGGCACAGGCTGTCCAGTGTGGCGTTCTTGATGGCGGAGGTGACGATCAGCACCTGACCGCCGGTGTCGCCCGCGTTGGGGCTGTTGTCGATCATGCTGTCGAGCCCACCGAACTGCTCGAAGCCGGTGCCGTCGAGCGACTTGGCGGTCACCGTGAAGGGCATTCCGGAGATCGAGAACGAGACCCCCAGAGCCCCCTCGGCAGTCATGATCGCGAGACCGGCCGTGATGGCGACGGCCGGGACCGCCATCACCGCGGCGCGGCGCAGCCGGACCCGCCCGCGTCTCGCGGGGTCGGGTGAGGAACCGCTTTCTGGGTTCCCGGTGGTGAGTTCGGCGGACGAGGCCATTTCTGCTCCCATGTGCATAGTCAGTGCGGGTTGGGCATCATCGGCGCGTTGTCCTGGCGCGGACAGCGGCTGCAGGCGCACGCCTCCTCCCAAACTCCCGGCGGGTGGAAGGGCTTTCTCGTACTCCGCAGTAGCCAGCGAGGAAGTTACCCGTGGTTACTTTCAAGGGTCAAGGGACTTGTGAAAAAAGGGTGTTGGTTGTGCCCCACCTGTGGCTCAGCAGCTCCGGCAGGTCGCACCAATCTCTTGAATGATCGTCAACTCCCTTGTCGCGCCTTGACGTTGACTGACGCTCAGGTCTACAACTGCCCCTGGCTTCCCCCAGATCCGTGGCGCCGGATCCAGCCACGCGGCCCTGTCCGCGTCTCCCGGACCCTTCCAGTCCGCACGGGCCCTTCACGGCCCGAGCTCCCCCAGACGGTCCGGTACGGACACTTCCCCCCTGGCCCACGCCAGGCCGTCGCTTCCGCCCGGCCCGGCCGGAGGCCCACCCCCCGGGTCTGCGGCCGGTCACCGGCCGGTCGTCGTTGCCGGTCCGTGGCGTACGGAGAAGGCGTCACGGACCGGCATCGGCGGACGCCGACCGGCGTCCCCCCACTTTCCTCGCGCCACATCGGAAGCCCCGAACCCTCGAACCCCGCACCAGAAAGAGGTACGTCCGCATGCGCACTCGCACCCTCCTCACCCTCGTCGGCACCGTCGCCGCGCTCTCGATCCCCGCGGCCGTCCCGGCCTCGGCGGCCGACACCCCCGTCCTCACCACCGGCTCGACCGGCGGCGCCGCCGTCGCGGTCGGTGACGTCCTGTCCGCACCGCTGGCAAGCGGCACCAAGGCCACGCTCTACTCCAGCGCGACCGGCACCAGCGGTGTGAGCTGCACGTCCTCGACGTTCACCGCCACGGTCACGGACAACCCCGCCGCGCCGGGCACGGCCACCGAGTCCGTCGGCGCGCAGACCTTCGACAGCAGCAGCTGCACCAGCAACGTCCTCGGCGTGACGGGCGTCACCAGCATCACGGTCGACAACCTGCCGTACACCACCGCCGTGGCCTCCGACGGCACGCTGACCGTGACCCCGGCGAGCGGCTCCACCATCCAGACCACGGTCAAGCTGAAGACCCTGCTGGGCTCCATCACCTGCGTCTACCAGGCTCCGAGCCTGACCGGCACGACGAGCAACAGCGACGCCAGCATCAACTTCACCAACCAGCAGTTCAGCAAGGTGTCCGGCTCGTCGCTCTGCTTCAGCAGCGGCTACTTCACCGCCAAGTACGCCCCGGTGACCGACAACGGCGCCACCGTCTACGTCAACTGACGCCCAGCCAGGCGTAGTTCAGCGTCGACGCAGACGCAGCGCCAGGGCGGCGCCGCCGGTGAGCACCAACACCGCAGCGGCGCCGCCCGCCAGCATGGGTGAGGACGGCCCCGAGTCGGCGGTGGAGGTCGAGGCCACCGGGGTGCTGTCGGGGGCGGTGGGCTCCTGCCGAGGGGTCGCGGCCGCCTCGGCCGTACGGGAGGGAGTCGTACGGGGTTCGGGCCTGGCCGTGGGGCTGCTGCTCGCGCTCTTCCCGCCACGCGCGGAGGTCGACTTCGACGCCGCCGTACCACCGCTCCTCCCGCTCCCGGCCGTCCCGAACTCCACGTCGGAGCACGAGTAGTACGTGTCCGTCGTGCTGCTGTTCTGCCAGATGGTGTAGAGCACGTGGTGCCCGGTCCGGTCGGACGGCAGCTTCGCGGTGATGCGGTACGCGCCGTTCGTCAGCGCCGGGTCCTTGACCGAGGCGAACGGCTTGTCCGGCAGCTCGGACCAGGTCAGCGGCTTCCTCGGGTCGTAGCCGGGCTTGGTGAGGTAGAGCTTGAACGTGCCGGTGTGCGGGATCGTCGAGGCGTACTTCATCGTCAGGGTCGCGCCCGGCTTCAGGGGCGTCGACGGCCAGTCGGAGCGGGCGAGGTCGAGGCCCTTGTAGGCGGGCAGGCCGCCGCTGCACAGCTTTCCGTCGGGGATCATCTGCCGGTCCCTGCCGCCCACGTCCGCCACCCGCAGGTTGTCCCAGAACGTGAAGGGGGCGCCGTTCGCGGCGACGGCCGCCTTGCACGCCGCCGACTGTGCGTTGCTGCCGCCGTCGGGCGAGCAGGCGTAGGCCCTGCTGACCGGATCCGTGGGCGCGCCGTGCGCCTGCGCGGTGCCCGCCGCCCACAGGGGCAGCAGGAACGGGGTCACGAGGGCGGCCGCCAGGGCGGTGTGGTGTGCGGTCATCCGGGGCATCCGGAACGTCTCCTCGGCCGGCGCGGAACGATGTGCTCCCGTGAAGTACGGACGACCGGCCCGGCGCGTTCAGCGCGGGACCGCTCGGGGGTGTTCCGGAGTGAACAGCCCTTTGAACCTTGACCGTTCACCTGCTCCGTATGTCCCTCGGGGCCACCCGGGCCACATTGAAAACCAACCCGGTCGCCTCGTACTCTGGCGGTCACCGGCACGGGCACCTCGCCGTCTGGTCTGTCATCCGCTTCCGGGGACCGAGGGAGGGTCATGCCTCGACCGGCTTTGACGGCCACCGTGCCTCGTCAGCTCGTCCACCGCGCCGCCGTAGCGGAAACGTTGCTCACCGACTGGGAGTGCGCGGGCCCCGACCGGTTAACGCTGTTTGCACAGTGGCCGCGTGCACATCGGTTACACGTGTCGCCGGACCGGTCGGCGCACGAGCCGCTGCTCGTCGCGGAGACCGTCCGGCAGGGTGGAGCACTCCTCGCGCACGCCGAGTACGACGCCCCGTTCGACCACTGCTTCGTACTGAAAGAGCTGCACCTCAGCACGTGTCCCGAGCACCACGCCGTCGCCGCAGTGCCCGCCGAACCCGTCCTGGACGTCACCGTGTCCCACGTCCGCCATCGCGCCGGCCGCCCCACCGCGCTCCGCTACGACACCGACGTACGCCTCGGCGGCGAGCGCGTCGCCACCGCGCTGCCGCTCCCGCCCGTCCGGCCCGGCTGCTGGCAACTGCGAGTAGATACCGCCCATCCCGTTTGCTTCGACCATCCACTCGATCGCATCCCGGGCATGCCGCTCCTGAAAGCGGCGCGGCACGCCGCCCGTGTCCGGGCCGTCGGACCGGCAGGGGGCGGGTCCTGCCATGCGGCCTTCCATCAGTATGCTGAGCTGGACAGACCCACCTGGATCGAGGTGGCCGACGAGACCGGGACGGGTCTGGAGGTCTGCCGATCCCAGGGTGAGTCAACGGTGTTCGAGTGCGCCGTCGGCGCCGCCGCACGGTGAGATATCGTTCACTGGGAGTGAGAAAAACAAACAGCCCGGCCCGTTTCCAGACCTAGGAGTGTTCAGTCGATGGCGAGGCAGTTACGCGCCGAGCAGACCCGCGCGACGATCATCACGGCCGCAGCAGACCTGTTCGACCGTCGCGGCTACGAATCGACCAGCCTGAGCGACATCGTCGAACACGCCCAAGTCACCAAGGGCGCCCTCTACTTCCACTTCGCGGCCAAGGAGGACCTCGCGCACGCCATCATGGAGCTGCAGTCCAAGGCCTCGCGCGAGGTGACGAAGGACCTGGACGGCCAGGGTTACTCCTCGCTCGAAACGCTGATGCGCATCACCTTCGGCATCGCCCGTCTCTCCGTCGAGGGCCCGATCCCCAGGGCCGGACTCCGGCTCGCCACCGGGGAAGTCGCCGTGCGGCCGCCACTCCAGCACCCCTTCACCGAGTGGCGGGACATCGCCACCCGCAAACTCCTCGGCGCCGTCAAGGAGTCCGACGTCCACCCGGACATCGACGTCGACGCCGTCGCCCACTCCCTCGTCAGCTTCTTCGTCGGCACCCGCGTCGTGGGCCGCTCACTCGAATCCGTTGCCCATCAGCCCCGCAGACTGGCCGAGATGTGGCACCTCACGATCCGCGGCCTGGTCCCGGTGACCCGTCGCGCCCGCTACGTGAGTCTCGCCGCCCGGCTGGAGCGCGAGATCAGAACCGTCTGACGGAGGATGCCGGGGCCAGGGCCTGTCCGGCGGATCAGCTCGGCGTCGCGGGGTCTGGCACGCACTTCCCCAGTGCCTCAAGGGTGTGGGGGACCCCCATGACCCCGCTCGGGGTGGCCAAGACACGCCGCACCTTGTAGCCGACCTGATCCGCCGGACAGGCCCTGGTCGTGGGGCGGACCTATCGTGGGGCGCATGCCCGACACCCCGTCGCCCCACCCCCCGTCCGCGCCCGTGCTCCTCGGCAACGAGCCGGGGTCGTTTCCCCACAGCGTGCTCGCCGAGCGGCACCCCGCGATCATCCGGCAGGTACGGGAGGCCTTCCCGTACGGCCCCGCACAGCACCGCGCGCTCGACGCGCTCCTCGCGAGCTGCACCAAGGGCGTCGTCGAACCGCTCCCCGCCGACGCACACGACCGGAACCGGTGGGAGACGTGGGGCATGGCCCGGTACGCAGGCCGTTCCTGGTACGACATCCCCTGGCTCTGGTCCGAGAGCTACTTCTACCGCCAACTCCTCGACGCCGTCGGCTACTTCGGCCCCGGTCCCTGGCAGGGCATCGACCCGTTCCGCCCCTTCAAGCTGGCCGAGCTCGACTCCCCGGAGACAGACGAGGAACTGGCCGCCCTCGACGCCCTGTCCGCCGACGACCAGGACCGCGCCCTGCTGCACGGCTCCCTCTGGGGCAACCGCGCCGACCTCGGCTTCCGCCTCTCCGCCGCCGGTGCCGGTACCGTGGACACCACCCCGGGCCTGGTCGCCGACGACAGCGAGACCTTCTGGTCGCTGCTCCCGCCGTCCGGCGTGGGCACGCTCTGCCTCATCGCGGACAACGCGGGCCGCGAACTCATCCCCGACCTGCTCCTCATCGCCCGCCTCCTCGAACGCGGGCGCATCGGGCGGGCCGTCCTGCACATCAAGCCGTACCCCTACTACGTCTCCGACGCGACGACGGCCGACGTGCTCGACGCGCTCAGGAGGCTGGCCGGGGCGCGGGGAGCAGCCGCCGAGTACGGCCGCATCCTGTGGTCGGCGATGACCGACGGCCGCCTCACCCTGCGCGCCCATCCCTTCTCCGCCGGGCCGCTGCCGTACGCGGACATGCCGGGCGACCTCCGTGCGGAACTCGCCACCGCCGCGCTGACCGTCGTCAAGGGCGACCTCAACTACCGCCGCCTGGTGGGAGATCGGCTGTGGGATCCGACCACACCCTTCGCGGACGTCACGGACCACTTCCCCGGACCGGTCGCCGCCCTGCGCACTCTGAAGTCTGACGTGATCACCGGCCTGGACCCCGACACCGAGGCCTCGCTCGTGGCGGCCGAGGGGCAGCGGTGGCGGACCGGCGGCACCCACGCACTGATCCAGGTGCGTGTGTGAAGGCCCGCCCCTGAACCTCAAGTCACCTGCACGGGCAGCGACTTGAGACCATTGATGAAGTTGGACGTCAGCCGTCTGGCCGACCCCGCCGTGCGCAGGACCGGCAGGGCGCGCAGTGCCTCCCCGTACAGCACCCGCAGCTGCAACCGGGCGAAGTGCGCACCCAGGCAGACGTGCGGACCGTCCCCGAAGGAGACGTGCGGGTTCGGCGTACGGGACAGGTCGAGGCGGTCCGGCTCGGGGAAGACCCTTTCGTCGCGGTTCGCCGAGGCATGGAAGACGACCACCTTGTCGCCCGCACGGATGAGCCGCCCCGCCAGCTCGGTGTCGCGGGAGGCGGTGCGGCGGAAGGTGAGGACGGGAGGATGCCATCGAAGCAACTCGTCGACGGCGACCGAGAGTTCGAGCTTCCCCGAGCGCAGCAGCTCGTACGCCTGGGGGTGCTCGGCCAGGGTCAGCAGTCCGCCGGGCGCGGCGCTGCGGACGGTGTCGTTGCCCGCGACGGTGAGCAGGAAGAAGAACATCTCCAGCTCGGCGTCGGCGAGTTCGGGATCCTGGGCGAGCGTCGTCATCACGTCGTCGGCGGGGTGGCGGCGCTTGTGCGCGGCGAGCTGCTGGGCGTAGGCGAACATGTCCCGGAGCAGCGCGGGGGAGCGGGGGTTGACGGGTCTGCCCGCCGCGTCGAGCACGGGGGTGCCGGCCTCGTCGGGGTCCTGGTAGCCGATGACCCGCTGCGTCCAGTGCAGCAGCAGGCCGCGGTCGCCGTCCGGGACGCCGAGCAGGTCGGCGAGGTTGAGGAGGGCGTAGTCGTCGGTCACGGCGGTGACGAGGTCGACGGTGCCGTCGGTCGTCCGGGCCGCCTCCCGTGCCTGCGTGAACAGGGTCCGGGCCCGTTTCCGCGCGAGGGTCGTGAAGCGGTCGATGCGGCTCGGGACGAAGGCGCGGCTGACCAGTCGCCTCAACCGCCCGTGCCGCGGCGGATCCTGATTGAGCATCATGCGCCGGATGAAGGGAAGGTCGGCGGGGTCGGGGTCGCGGATCTGGGTTGCGCCGAGGTGTGAGGAGTACGTGGCCGAGTCCTTGAGGACGCGTACGACGTCCGCGTGCCGGGTCACCGCCCAGAACCCGGGCCCGGCCGGCCAGCCCAGCACCTCGGGCTCGTCCTGCCAGGCCACGGGGTGGTGGTCGCGGAGTACGCGGTAGGCGGCGTGGGGCACCCCGGCGGCGTACTGCCGCGGATCGAAGACGTCCGGGACCGGCGGGGCCTGGCGCAGATTCATGCGACCACGGTGGGGTTCCCTGCGGGGCTCTGGCAAGGGAACCTGCGGCGCGCCGCGGGGTGGGCGTCTTTCGTCTGGGGCAGCGTCGCGGCTGAGCGCGCCCAGGCGGCGGAAGAGCGGATCGATACCGTCCCGCGCCCCTTCGGGGGCGCTGCAGTGCGGCGGTGCTTTCGTATTTCTCCAAAGAGTGGCCGCCCAATCCGGCCCTATGTGGTGATCATGACAATTAGCTGATAGTCATGCCGCATGGCATTACGGGGATTGCGGACGGGAATCGGGAAAACGGTGGCTGTCGCGGCCGCCCTGACACTGCTCCTCGCGGCCTGTGGTGACGACGGCGGGGGCTCCACGACCGCGGACGGCCGCACGAAGATCACCGTGGCCGCCCTGCCGCTGACGGACTCCGCGGCGCTCTACCTCGCACGGGACCGCGGGCTGTTCACGAAGGAGGGACTGGACGTCAGGATCCAGCCCGTCCAGCAGAGCATCCAGGCCCTGCCCGCCCTGGCCAAGGGGCAGGTCGACGTGATCGCGAGCGCGAACTACGTGACGTTCCTGCAGGCCGACGAGAAGGGCACCCTCGACCTCCGCATCCTCGCCGAGGGCGTACGGGTGGCGCCGCACATGATGGACGTCCTGGTGCCGAAGGACTCGGGCATCAAGTCCGTCGCCGACCTCGCGGGCAAGAAGGTCGCCGTCAACATCCTCAACAACATCCAGTCGCTCACTCTCAACGCGATCCTCGACGCGCAGGGCGTCGGCCGGCCCGACTACCGGCAGATCGCCTTCCCGCAGATGGGGCCCGCCCTGGAGCGGGGTCAGGTGGACGCCGTGCACGCGGTGGAGCCCTTCGACAGCGCGATCCGGGGGGAGCTGAAGGCGAGGGTGCTGCTGGACGGCGGGTCGGCGCCCGTCCAGTCGCTGCCCATCAGCGGGTACGTCACCACACAGAAGTTCGCCGCCGGACACCCCAAGGAGGCCGCCGCCTTCCAGCGTGCCGTCGAGGCCGCTTCGAAGATCGCAGCGCAGGACCCGAACGCCGTACGGGATGAACTCCCCAAGTACACCAAGGTGACCGCCCACCAGGCCACATCCATCGGGCTGCCCGCGTATCCGGCTTCCACCGATGCCGCGCAGCTGCGGCGGCTGACCGAACTCATGAAGAAACAGGGGCTGTTGACCAAGGCCCTCGACCCGGCGACGCTGCTGGTCAAGTGACGCCAGGTGAAGCGGCTGAAACGGCGGGAACGGCTCGCACGGCATCAGGAGCTGTGGCTCGGTCTGCTCGGGGTGCTGTTGGCCTTCGGAGCCTGCGAGGCGGTCGGCCGGGCAGGCGTCGTGAGGCGCAGCTATCTTCCGCCCGCCTCGGAAGTACTCGCCCGCGCCGTCGAGCTGGCGGGCGACGGCGCCTTCCTGGACGGGATCGGCGCCACCCTGCGGGCCTGGGCGCTCGGGCTCGGCCTCGCCGTCGCGATCGCCGTCCCGCTCGGGCTGCTGCTCGGCAGCGTGCCCGTCGTCGACTCCGCCGTACGCATGATCGTGGAGTTCCTGCGGCCAATGCCGTCGGTCGCACTGATCCCCCTGGTCTCGCTGCTCCTCGGCACCGGCACCGAGACCAAGGTCGCGCTGATCACGTACGCGTCGGTCTGGCCCGTTCTCTTCAACACCATCTACGGCCTCGGCGAGACCGACCCGCTCGCCAAGGACACCCTGCGGGCCTTCGGCTTTGGCCGGCTCTCGGTGCTGCTGCGGGTCGAACTGCCCGGCACGGCACCGTTCATCGCCGCCGGCATCCGTATCTCGGCGGCCGTCGCCCTCATCCTCGCCGTGGCGACCGAACTCCTCTCCGGCTTCGGCGAGGGCCTCGGCATCTTCATCGCCCAGGCGGGCCAGTCCACCGACGGCACCCGGGACGTCCTGGCCGGCGTGGTGTGGGCGGGCGCCCTCGGGCTGGTCATCAACGGCGTCCTGGTCCGGTGCGAACGCCGGCTGTTCCCGTGGACACCGGAGCGGCGGGCGGAAGGGCGCGGGGTGCGGTCGTGAGGCAGATGATCCGGCGGGAGAGAACCGCGGCACGCCGGGGGCCGGGGGAGCCCGTCCGGAGTACCTCTGGGCGCCACCTGCTTCTCCGCGTGCTGGTCCTCCTCCTCGCCCTCGCCCTGTGGCAGGTGACCGCCCAGGCCCACGGCAGCGTGTACTTCCCGCCCCCGGGTCGCATCGCGCACCGCGCCTACGAGTTGTGGTTCTCGGGGCCGGTCCGGCACGCGTTTCTCACCGAGGCCGCCGTGGGGGACGTACTGCCGAGCCTCGGACGGATGGCGGCCGGATTCGGGATCGCCGCCGTCGCCGGGATCGCGATGGGTGTCGCAGTCGGGCGGTCGCGACGGGCGTACGCCCTCTGCAACCCCGTCCTGCAGTTCGCGCGGGCCGTGCCGCCGCCCGCGCTGGTGCCCGTCTTCGTCGTCGTCCTCGACTTCGGCACGCCGATGCAGATCGCGTCGATCGCCTTCAGCGCCGTCTGGCCGGTGCTGGTCAACACGGCGGAAGGGGCACGCAACACCGACCCGCTGCGGCTCGATGTCGCCGCCGTGCTGCGCCTGAACCCCGTCGAACGGCTGCGCTTCCTGATCCTGCCCTCAGCACTGCCCCGCCTCTTCGCGGGCCTGCGCCTGAGCCTCTCGCTCTCCCTCATCCTCATGGTGTTCTCCGAACTGCTGCCGGGCACCGCCAACGGCATCGGCTACACCCTCACCGACGCCCAGTCCCGCTCCGACCTGCTCACCGTATGGGCGGCACTGCTCCTCCTCGGAGTCCTCGGCCACCTCCTCAACACCGCGCTTCTGGCGGTCGAGAGGCGGATGGTCGGACGGGGAAGGAGCACGGCATGACGCTCCGCCTCGACTCCCTCGGCCAGCGCTACGGCGATCAGCGCGTCCTGCGCGACATCACCCTCACCGTGCCCGACGGCCAACTCCTCTGTGTGGTGGGCCCGTCCGGATGCGGCAAGTCCACCCTCCTGCGCACCGTCGCCGGACTGCAACCCGCGCGCGAGGGCACCGTCACCATCGACGGAACGCCGGTCACCGGAGTACCCGACCGACTGGCCGTCGTCTTCCAGGACTACGGTCGTTCCCTCTTCCCCTGGCTCACCGTCCGCGACAACGTCGCCCTCCCGCTGCGCCGTCGCGGCCTCACACGGACCGAGCGCCGCGCCGAGGCCGAGCGGATCCTGGAACGCGTCGGCCTCGACGGCGCCGGGCGCCGCCACCCCTGGCAGCTCTCCGGGGGCATGCAGCAGCGCGTCGCCATCGCCCGCGCCCTGGTCTGCCGCCCCTCCCTGCTGCTCATGGACGAACCCTTCGGCTCTCTGGACGCCCAGACCCGCGAGGACCTGGAGGACCTTCTGCTGGAGGTCCACCGCACCGAGGGCACGACCATCGTGTTCGTCACCCACGACATCGACGAGAGCGTCTACGTCGGCGACCGCGTCGTCGTCCTCTCCCCGGCCCCCGCCTCCCACATCGTCCTCGACCTGCCCGTCGAACTCCCGGGCAAGCGCGACCAGATCGCCACCCGGGGCCTGCCCGAGTTCGTGGCGCTGCGCGCGGAGGTGGGGCGGGCGGTGCGGGGTTCGTAGGGCCCCGCCCTGTTCCCGGTTCGCCCGCGATTCACGCGATGGTGTGATCATGTCCCGGCCCGCGGATGGTGCCGGAGAGTCACGGGTAGGGCCCCGGCCATGACGCAGCAGCCCTTCGAACTCCCGCACTTCTACATGCCGTACCCCGCGCGGCTGAACCCGCATGTCGACGAGGCGCGTGCCCATTCGACCGAGTGGGCACGGGGGATGGGCATGCTGGAGGGGTCCGGGATCTGGGAGCAGTCCGACCTCGACGCGCACGACTACGGACTTCTCTGCGCCTACACCCACCCAGAGTGCGACGGCCCCGCCCTCTCCCTGATCACCGACTGGTACGTGTGGGTCTTCTTCTTCGACGACCACTTCCTGGAGACCTTCAAGCGCACCCAGGACCGCGTCGGCGGCAAGGCCTACCTGGACCGGCTGCCCCTGTTCATGCCGCTCGACCTCGCAACTCCCGTACCGGAGCCGCAGAACCCGGTCGAGGCCGGACTCGCCGACCTGTGGGCCCGCACCGTGCCGTCGATGTCGGTGGACTGGCGCCGCCGTTTCGCCGTGGCGACCGAGCACCTTCTCAACGAGTCCCTGTGGGAGCTGTCCAACATCAACGAGGGGCGGATCGCCAACCCCGTCGAGTACATCGAGATGCGCCGCAAGGTGGGCGGCGCCCCCTGGTCGGCGGGGCTTGTGGAGTACGCGACGGCCGAGGTCCCCGCGTCCGTGGCCGGTTCGAGGCCGCTCAGGGTGCTGATGGAGACGTTCTCCGACGCCGTCCACCTGCGCAACGACCTGTTCTCCTACCAGCGCGAGGTCGAGGACGAGGGCGAGAACAGCAACGGCGTGCTCGTCCTGGAGACCTTCTTCGACTGCACCACCCAGGAGGCCGCCGACACCGTCAACGACGTCCTCACCTCCCGCCTCCACCAGTTCGAGCACACCGCCCTCACCGAGGTGCCCGCACTGGCCCTGGAGAAGGGCCTCACCCCGGACGAGGTGGCCGCCGTCGCCAAGTACACCCAGGGACTTCAGGACTGGCAGTCCGGCGGCCACGAATGGCACATGCGCTCCAGCCGCTACATGAACGCCCGCGCGCAGACCACGCAGCCGTGGCACGGCCTGACCGGCCCCGGCACCTCCGCCGCCGACGTCGGCGCGCTGCTCGCGGCGGCCGGCGCCGAGCGCCTGCGCGCCTACACGCACGTGCCGTACCAGAAGGTCGGCCCGTCCCTGCTGCCCGACTTCCACATGCCCTTCGAGGTCCAACTCAGCCCCCACCTGGACGGCGCCCGGCACCGGCTCACCGACTGGATGCACGCCATGGGCATGCTCCAGGAGGGCGTCTGGGACGAGGACCGGCTCGCCGCCGCCGACCTCCCGCTGTGCTCCGCGGGGCTCGACCCCGACGCGACACCCGAGGAACTCGACCTGAGTTCGCAGTGGCTGGCCTGGGGGACCTACGGCGACGACTACTACCCGCTCGTGTACGGCCACCGCCGCGATCTGGCCGCCGCCCGGCTGACCACCCGGCGCCTGGCGGACTGCATGCCCGTCGACGGCGAGGAGGCCCCCGCCCCGCTCAACGGCATGGAACGCGGCCTCACCGACCTCTGGGCGCGCACCACGGCGCAGATGACCCCCCAGCAGCGGCGCACCCTCAAGGACTCGGTGAACGTCATGACCGAGAGCTGGGTGTGGGAGCTGTCCAACCAGCTGCAGAACCGCATCCCCGACCCGGTCGACTACCTGGAGATGCGCCGCGCCACCTTCGGCTCCGACCTCACCCTGAGCATGTGCCGGATGGGTCACGGCCCCGCGATCCCGCCCGAGATCTACCGCAGCGGCCCCGTCCGCGCCCTGGAGAACGCCGCCATCGACTACGGGTGCCTCATCAACGACGTCTTCTCGTACCAGAAGGAGATCGAGTACGAGGGCGAGATCCACAACGCGATCCTCGTCGTGCAGAACTTCTTCGGCATCGACTACCCGACCGCACTCTCCGTCGTCCACGACCTGATGACCCAGCGCATGCAGCAGTTCGAACACATCGCCGCACACGAACTGCCCGTGGTCTACGACGACTTCCAGCTCTCCGGCGAGGCACGCAAGGCGATGGACGGCTATGTGAAGGACCTGCAGAACTGGATGGCGGGCATCCTCAACTGGCACCGGGCCGTGGACCGTTACAAGCCGGAGCATCTGGCCCGCCGCACTCACGGCTTCCTTCCGGACCGCCCCGCCGTCGTGACCGCACATTGAACCTTTTCGCGCGGAACGGGACATTCAGGGAGATGGAGATCGCCCTGCGTCCGACCTGGGTCCGGCTGCACCCGCAGCTTCCGCCGACCCTGATGTGGGGGTACGACGGGCAGGTGCCGGGCCCGACCATCGAGGTGCGCCGCGGGCAGCGCGTCCGCATCGCCCGGACCAACCGCTTTCCCAAGGGCAGCGAGTATCCGGTGACTTCGGTGGAGGTGCCGGTCCGCGCGCCCGGCACCCCGCCGGCCACCACCGAGCCCGGCCGGGAGGGCGTCGAGCCGAACAAGGACGTCGCCGCCCTGCCCGCCTGGCCGGTGACGCACCTGCACGGAGCGCAGACGGGCGGCGGCAACGACGGATGGGCGGACAACGCGACTCACCCACGACATCCCGCACGGCCACCGCCTGGTCGTGCTCACCCCGCCCGCCACCAAGGGCGGCGCCGGCGGACACCCGGAGATCTGGGAGATGACCGAGGTCACCGACCCCGCCGGCATCCAGGTCCCCACCGACGGCATCATCCAGCTCAAGGACCCGGACGGCACGACGAAGACGTACCGGCGCACGTCCCGGACGTTCAACGACGGCCTCGCCTTCACCATCGCCGCGCCCACGACGACTCGGGCTTCGACCCGGCGGTGGGCGGCACCCGCGCGCCCATCGCGTTCGACGTGGCCACGCAGATTCCGCTGGCGCCCGACGAACGCGGCTACAAGGACGTCTTCCGGGTGCCGGGCGGTCAGATACTGCGTGTCATGGGGAAGTTCGACGGTGCGTACGGCCGGTCCATGTACCACTGCCACCTTCTCGAGTACGAGGACATGGGCATGATGCGTCCCTTCGTCGTCATGCCCGAGGAGGCGATGACGTTCGACCACGGCGGCGCGCACGGCGGCCATGGCGAGGGCCACACGGGCTGACCCTCGCGGGCCGTCGCAGTCTCACTCGTTCGTGGCTCGTCGGGCGCCGGGGCTCCGGGTAGAGCTCCAGCCGGAGGCGATCCATGGAACAGACTGCGTTGCGTCCCAAGCCGATGCCCGGTGGGGAGCCCGGCGGCGGCACCGAACCCGGCACCGCCCGGCGCCCGCACGCCTTGCGTCGGCGCGGCCGACGGCTAAGGGCCGCGTTGTTCGGCCTGCTCGTGGGGACGGTCCTGGTGCTGTCCGGGGTCGGTCTCGGCACGGTCGGCGCCACGGTGATCGGCATGAGCAAACTCGCCGACCTGCAACGCCAGGCGCAGGCCACCCCGTCGGCCAGGGCGCACCCCCGTCCGTCGTCCCCGCCGGCGTCCGCGTCCCCGGCGCCCGCCACCGCGACCCTGGGCCTGGAGGCCGTGGACGCGGACAGGGCGGGCGCCCTGGTCGTCGGCGTGCACGTGCCCGGCCCGGGCTATGCGGCGGGCCTCGTGCGGGGAGACGTACTCCTCGCGTTCGGCAGGACCCGCATCGACTCGGCCGCCGACCTCGCACGCGCCGTCGCCCGCGCCCGCCCTGGCGTCGGGATCACGCTGACGGTTCGTCATCGAAGCGGCGGCTACCAGCAGTTGACGGCGATCCCGGGCGTCGTCACGTGACGACTCGGAAGTGAGTGGTGAGTCGCCCGTCGTCGTCGAGCACATGGAAGGCAAGACCGACCGGAGCGTCCCGGTCGGCGATCTGCTCGCCCTCCCAGGGCAGTCGCAGTGTCCAGGTCACGCCGGGAGCGACCATCAGCGGCCGTCCGGCGAACACGCTCGCGGCAGGCGTGTGCGCATGACCGGTGACCAGCCCCGCGATCTCCGGCCGCCGCTCCAGCAGCCGGGCGAGCCGGCCGGGATCGCCCAACTGGTAGGAGTCGGGCAGAGGATGGTGCAGCGCGACCGGCGGGTGGTGGAAGGCGAGCAGCGCCGGCAGGCTCCCGTCCAGCTCGTCGAGCGTCGCCTCGATCCAGTCGTACGTCTCCTCGTCCAGCGCTCCCTCGTCCCTCCCGGGGACGCTGGAGTCGCACATGAGCACGGCGCCGTCGTCGAAGACATGCACGCTGTTGACCGGCGAGTCGGCCGCGGGCTGCCCCAGCAGGGCCTTGCGATAGGGCGCCCGGCTGTCGTGGTTGCCCGGGCAGGTCAGCACCGGGAAGGGCGCGTCCGCCTCGCGCAGCCCCAGGATCCGGGCGGCCTCCTCGTACTCCGCCTCCGCGCCGTTGTCCGCGATGTCGCCGGTCACCAGCAGCGCGTCCACCGGCCGCGGCAACGCCCACAGCCGGTCGCGCACCCGCTCGGCGCGCTCCGTCGCCCGCACGGTCCCGTCCAGATGCAGATCGCTGATGTGTGCGAGTACGAGCACGGCCGTACGCCTCCCCGAATCGGTGGCTAATGCTATGTGGCCATCTAAGCATTAGTTCTCTTGGTGAGGTGCCCGGTACCCGTCGTTGCGCCGGGAAACCACTGGTCCACGTCCACGGAGTGGGCCACGATGAGCCGCATGCTGAGCACCCTTATCGCCTTCCTCGGCGCCTGCACCCTGATCGCCGCCTCGCCCGGTCCCAGTACGGTGCTGATCATCAAGCAGTCGCTGCGCAGCAGGCGCTCCGGCTTCCTGACCGTGCTCGGCAATGAGACCGGCGTCTTCGTCTGGGGTGTGGTCGCCGCGTTCGGGCTGACCGCGCTGCTCGCGGCCTCCGAAGTGGCGTACGACGTGATGCGGATCGTGGGCGCGGTCGTCCTGGTCGGCTTCGGCATCCAGGCGCTGCGGCAGGCACGGCGCGGCAACCAGGCCCCGGACGGCTGGGAGAGCCCCGAGAAGAGCGGCTGGGCCGCCTACCGCGGTGGGCTGCTGCTCAATCTCGCCAACCCCAAGGCGGCGATCTTCGCCATGTCCTTCCTGCCACAGTTCGTGCCCCGGGGCGCCCCGCACCTGCCCGCGATGGTGGCTCTCGCCGCGCTCTGGGCGGTCTACGAGGTCGGCTACTACGGCCTGTACGTGTGGTTCGTCGGCCGGATGCGGGCCGTCCTGTCCCGTGCCGGGGTGCGCCGGCGCCTGGAGCAGGTCTCCGGGGGCGTGCTGCTGCTCCTCGGTGTCCGCCTCGCACTGGAGAGCTGACGACATGGCCGACGCAGCGCCCGAAAGACCCGCAGACCGGTCGCGCCGCCCCCGCGGTACGGGCAGGATGCTGCCCGTAGTCCCTTGTGGTCCCTTCACCCGCCCAGGGAGGCCCGGATGACCGGCAGCACGCGCGCGCCCTTCACCGCCGACGACTACTGGGTCCGGATGGACCGTGCCGCGCGGGCCGCCGCCGACGCCGGTCTCGCCGGGCTGCTGGTGGCGCCGGGCCCGGACCTGGTGTGGCTGACCGGCTATGCGCCCACCGCGGTCACCGAACGGCTCACCCTGCTGGTCCTCGTCCAGGGACGCACCCCGGTCCTGGTCGTCCCCACCCTGGAGGCCCCGGACGCGGCCGAGTCCCCCGGCGCTCCCGCCCTGGCCCTGCGCGACTGGACCGACGGCAAGGACCCCTACGCCGCGACCGCCGCCCTGCTCGCCGGCTCCGGCCGCTTCGGCATCAGCGACAACGCCTGGGCGATGCACCTCCTCGGACTGCAGCGCGCGCTGCCGGGCACCGACTACGCATCCCTCACCGACGCCCTGCCGATGCTCCGTGCCGTCAAGGACCCGGCGGAACTGGAACTGATGGCGGCCGCGGCCGCGGCCGCAGATGCAACGTTCGAGGAGATCCGCAAGGTTCCCTTCGCCGGCCGCAGGGAGGCAGAGGTCGGCGCGGACCTCGCCGACCTGCTGCGGCAGTTCGGGCACGCGCAGGTCGACTTCACCATCGTCGCCTCCGGCCCGAACGGCGCCAACCCGCACCACGAGGTCGGCGAGCGCGTCATCGAACGCGGCGACATGGTCGTCCTCGACTTCGGCGGCCTCAAGGACGGCTACGGCTCCGACACCTCCCGCACGGTCCATGTCGGCGACCCCACCGACGAGGAGCGCCGGGTGCACGACCTGGTGCGCGAGGCCCAGGAGGCGGGCTTCCGGGCGGTCAGGCCCGGCGTCGCCTGCCAGGAAGTCGACCGCGCCGCCCGCGCGGTGATCGCGGAGGCCGGGTACGGCGAGTACTTCATCCACCGCACCGGGCACGGCATCGGCGTCACCACGCACGAGCCGCCGTACATGATCGAGGGCGAACGGCAGCCCCTCGTGCCCGGCATGTGCTTCTCCGTCGAGCCGGGGATCTACCTGCCCGGCCGCTTCGGCGTGCGCATCGAGGACATCGTCACGGTCACCGAGGACGGCGGCCGCCGCCTCAACAACACCGACCGCGAGATGGTCATAGTGGACTGAGCGATCCCAGGAGCCCCAGCACACCTTCGAGTGACAACGGCGCGACCATGACCCAGGCACCGACACCCACCGCGGACACGGTCCGCCGACTGGTCAGTTCCCTGCTCAAGGAGGGCACAAGGGGCGGGGCCACCGCCGCCGGACCCGAGGTGCGGCCCGTCGCCGAGGGCGGCGAGCACTCCACCTGGTGGGTCGGCGCCCGCCATGTGCTGCGCCTCGCCCCGGACCGCGAGGCCGCCCTGCGGCAGCGCCGCGAACTGCGCCTGCGCGACCTCGTACGCCCGCATCTGCCGGTCGCCGTGCCGACCAGCGTGGCGCACGGCGAGTGGGCGCCCGGGCTGACGTACACGCTCGACACCAGGCTGCCCGGCGGGACGGCGGAGCAGCACGACGTGTCCGCCGTCGGCGAGGCCGACCTCGCGGGGCTGCTCACCGGGCTGCGCGAGGTGCCCGCACGGCAGGCCGAGACACTCGGCGTCCCGCGTACCGCCCCGCGCTCCCTGGAGGCGCTGCGCCGGGCCGCCGCGCGCGCCGCCGAACGCCTCGCCGCGGCCGACGAGTTCGACCCCGTCCGCCTCCACCAGCTCACCCCGCAGGCCGCCGTCCAGCTCGCCGCGCAGCCGAGCACCGCGGTCCTCGTCCACCACGGCCTCAAGGGCGAGCACCTCGTGGTCAGCGCCGACGGCCGGGTGCGCGGCATCCTCGACTGGACCGGCGCGACCGTCGGCGACCCCGCCGAGGACATCGCCGGCCTCGCGATCGCGGTCGGCTCACCCGCCGCCGTCCGCGCCGCCACACTCGCCGGCTACGCCGCCCGGCCCTGCCTCCGCGGCCTCTGGCTGGCCCGCTGCGACACCGTCGTACGCCTCGCCGAACAGCTCCAGGGCCACGAGACCGGCCCTCTGCCCCTGCTCAGGCTCCAGCTCCGGCGCGCCTGGGAGGCGATCCTCCTGGAGCGGGTGACGGAGTTCCGGGACGAGGACGCGGACGACGAGATCTAGAGCCGTTCACCCCTGCAGCAGCACCACGGCCGACTCCCCGGGCACCTGGAGCACCCCGTCCGCACCCGGCGCCTCGACGGGCTCCCACGCGGCGAGCACGCGCGCGTGGCGGGGGCCCAGGGGGATCGCCGCCGGCTCCTTGGCGAGGTTCACCGCCACGCTGACGTCCCCGCGGCGGAAGGCCAGCCAGCGCTCCCGCTCGTCGTACGCCACCTTGGTGTCGGCGAGGTCGGGATCGGTCAGGTCGGCCTGCTCGCGCCGCAGGGCGATGAGCCTGCGGTACCAGTCCAGCACGCGCGCGTGGGGCTCGCTGTCGAGTTCGGTCCAGTCGAGGCAGGAGCGGTCACGGGTCGCCGGGTCCTGCGGATCCGGGACGTCCTCCTCGGCCCACCCGTGCGCCGCGAACTCCCGCCGCCTGCCCCGCCGTACGGCCTCGGCGAGCTCCGGATCGGTGTGGTCGGTGAAGAACTGCCAGGGCGTACCGGCCGCCCACTCCTCGCCCATGAACAGCATCGGGGTGAAGGGCGCGGTGAGCGTGAGGGCGGCCGCACAGGCCAGCAGGCCGGGGGAGAGCGACGCCGAAAGGCGGTCGCCCTGGGCGCGGTTGCCCACTTGGTCGTGGGTCTGGCTGTAGCCCAGCAGCCGGTGCGCGGCCACGCGTGTGGTGTCCAGGGGCCGGCCGTGGTGCCGGCCGCGGAAGCTGGAGTACGTGCCGTCGTGGAAGTAGCCGTGGGTCAGGGTCCGGGCCACGGCGGCGAGCGGAGCGCGGGCGAAATCCGCGTAGTAGCCCTGGGATTCGCCGGTCAGAGCGGTGTGCAGGGAGTGATGGAAGTCGTCGTTCCACTGCGCTTGCAGCCCGAACCCGCCCTGCGCGCGGGGCGTGATGAGCCGCGGGTCGTTGAGGTCGGACTCGGCGATCAGGAACAGCGGCCTGCCCAGGTCGGCCCCGAGGGCGTCCACGGCCGTCGAGAGCTCCTCCAGGAAGTGGCACGCGCGCGTGTCCGCCAGCGCGTGCACCGCGTCCAGGCGCAGTCCGTCGATCCGGTAGTCGCGCAGCCACGCCAGCGCGCTGCCCAGCAGAAAGGCCCGCACCTCGTCCGAGCCGGGAGCGTCCAGATTTACCGCGGAACCCCACGGTGTGTGGTGCGTGTCCGTGAAGTACGGGCCGAACGCCGGCAGGTAGTTGCCCGACGGACCGAGGTGGTTGTGCACGACGTCCAGGACCACGCCCAGGCCGAGTTCGTGCGCCCGGTCGACGAACCGTTTCAGCGCCTCGGGCCCCCCGTACGGCTCGTGCACGGCCCACAGGGAGACGCCCTCGTAACCCCAGCCGTGCCGGCCCGGGAAGGGGCACAGCGGCATCAACTCGACGTGGGTGACGCCCAGTTCGGCCAGATGCCCGAGCCGCTCGGCGGCCGCGTCCAGGGTGCCTTCCCTTGTGTACGTACCCACATGGAGCTCGTACAGGACCGCTCCCGGCAGCGGGCGCCCGGCCCACTCGGTGCGCCAGGGGTAGCGCTCGTGCTCGACGACCGCGCTCAGTCCGTCCGGGCCGTCCGGCTGCCGGCGCGACCGCGGGTCGGGCAGCACGGGGCCGTCGTCCACCGCGAACCCGTACCGCGAGCCGTCCCGCGCCTCCGCCTCCGTCCGCCACCAGCCCTCCCGGTCCGGATCACGCTCCAATGCGCGCGTCGCGCCGTCGCACTGGAGCGTCACTCGGCCGGCCTGCGGTGCCCACACCTCGAACTGCACGGACGGTTCCCCTTCGTCTGCTCACCGTGATGTAGCCCGTCCATGGTGCTTCAAACGAGATCAATCCGCTTTTGAATCACCCCTTTTACGGCGGGTGTCGTCAGGTACGCGCGCGCGGTGGTCGTTTTTTCGTTTTCTGGACACCCGGGGTCCACTGACCGACAATCACGAACGTGACGTCGTCCTTCGAGTTCAACACGTACCCCGCGCGGCTGTCCGACGTGGAGCGCGACAAGGCGCTGAAGGTGCTGCGTGACGGCGTCGCCATGGGACGGCTCTCGCACGACACGTTCATCCGCCGTATGGAGCTGGCCCTCACCGCCCGCCGCTCGGACGAACTCGCCGCACTCACCGCCGACCTCCCCCAGGAAAGCCGCCTCGCGCGCCTGGTGTTCGGCACCGTGGAGGCGGTCTCCGGCTTCACCGTACGGCTGCGCAGGGCCTGGCAGGCCGAGCGCCTCCCCAAGCTGCTGCTGCCCCACCCGGCGGGCGGCCACCCGCTGCGCATCGGTCGGGATCCGGCCAACGGACTGCGCCTCACGCATGAAACCGTGTCCCGCGTGCACGCGGAACTCAGCCGCCAGGGCGGCATGTGGGTGCTGCGCGACCTCGGCTCGACCAACGGCACGACGGTGAACGGCCGGCGGGTCATCGGAGCCGCCGTCGTCCGCGAGGGCGATCAGGTGGGCTTCGGGCGCATGGCGTTCCGGCTCGCTGTCGACTGAGTCCTCACTCAGTCACACCTTAGCTTTGGCCTGAGCATGACACCCCGTTGACGTGCGGCGATGGTGCAAATCGCTTTCCCTTCCGTGGTGTTGACGTACCCCCCAAGTCGTGACTGACTGTGCGTACGCCATGTACATCAGGTGAACCGACGGCGCCACATTGTGGAGGTGTGCCCTGCCGCCCCTCCTCCGCTACCCGACCGTCGACGAGCTCGGCGCGCGGGCGGCAGCACTCGTCTCCCGGCGTCCGGGCGGCGCCCGTCTGCGCCGCGTCGGCACCTCACGCGCCGGCACCCCCATGTGGCTGCTTTCCGTCGGTCACGGCAACCGTCAGGCCCTCGTCGTCGCGGGACCCCACGCCAACGAACCCGTCGGCGGCGGCACCGTGCTGCGGCTGGCCGAACGGGCCCTCGCCGACCCCAGGTTCACGGAGGGCGCCGACGCCACCTGGAACCTGCTGCTGAGCCTCGACCCCGACGGCCTGCGCCGCAACGAGGGCTGGCTGCCGGGCCCGTACTCCCTCGGCCGGTACTTCCGGAACTTCTTCCGGCCCGGCTTCCTGGAACAGCCCGAGTGGCTGCCCGACGGCGCGGCCGGCGCCGCCCTGCCGGAGACCCGCACCCTGCTCGACCTCCAGGACGAACTGCGGCCGGTCCTGCAGTGCTCCCTGCACGGCGTCGACGTGGGCGGCGGCTTCGTCGAGCTCACCCACGACCTGCCGGGCCTCGCGGGACGCGTCGCGCACACCGCCGCCCGCCTCGGCATCCCGCGCGAACTGGGGCCCTACGACACCCTGTACTGGCCGAGCCTCGGCCCCGCCGTGTACCGCATCCCGCCGCCCCGCATCGGCGACCTGGCCGCGGCCATCACCGAGGCGGCCGTCGAGTCCACCTGGTTCCACCCCCACCGGCACGGCACGGTCACGGCGGTCGTCGAGGCGCCCATGTGGGGCGTGGCGGCCGTGGAGGACGGCTCCCCGCCCGCCGACGCGGCCGCCGTGCTGCGCACCGTCAGCCACACCCTGCGCCACGACACCCGGCTCCTGGAGGTGCTCCTCGCGCGGCTGCGGCCCCATCTCGCAGGTATGCCGGACGCGGCCCGCCTGCTCGCCCCGGTGGACGACTATTTACTGGTCTGCCCAGGGCTCGCCGACGCATGGGACCCCGACGTCGCCGGCGGGGCGCGCCCCCTCCCGCAGCTCAGCACCGCCCACCTGGCCGCCCTGCGCATCGCCGGACGGCGGCTCGCCCTGCGCACCGCGGGGCTGCTGCACCAGCTCGTGACCCGCGCCGGCCGCGACCCGGCCGGGGTGCTGCCGGACCTCGACCGGCTCATCGACGACTGGTGCGCCGACTACCGCGACGGCATGGGGGCGCGCTGGATCCCGGTCGCGCGCCAGGTGGAGTACCAGTCGCGCGTCGTGCTCGCCGCGTTCGAACTCGCCCTGCGACATGCGCCCGCGTGCTCCCGTTCGGGTGAGTCGGGGTGGGGTTCCCAGGCCGCCGTGCCGATGCATCGGGAATGACGATCAGCACCACAGTGAAAGCGGTACGGGGCTCGCTGCTGGCGGCCGCCCTCCTCGCCGGCGCCGCGGCTCCGGCACAGGCGGCGTCCCCGGGTTTCCCGCCGAGCGACTGGCTCTACCTCACGGTCACCAAGGGCGACGCCCGCTCCCCGCACACGCGCGACACCCTGCTGCTGTGCGACCCGCCCCAGGGACACGCGCGAGCGGTCGACGCGTGTTCGGAGCTGGCGGCGGCGGACGGCGACATCGCCCGCATCCCGTCGAAGAAGAACGTCTTCTGCCCGATGATCTACGCGCCCGTGACCGTCCACGCGCGCGGGGAGTGGAACGGACGGCCGGTCGAGTACACCCAGACCTTCTCCAGCTCGTGCGTCATGGCCGGGCGCACGGGATCGGTGTTCGCGATGGACAACTGACACGGGCACCGCGGCGGCCTGCCGCGCGCGTGGCCACTCGTGGCGGTCAGGCCGCCCGGTCGCGCGCGTACAGGGCCGCCGCGATCACCGTCCGGGACTGGTGCTCGACCTGGTGCTCCAAAGGCACCCAGCGGGCGCGGAAGCGCTCCGCGAAGGCGTCGCTCCAGGTCGCCACCAGCCGTTCCAGACCCGGTGCCGCCCGGTCGTCGGCCTCTTGCAGGACCCGCAGCAGCATGGCCGCCGCCCGCAGTGGCAGGCGGCGGCCGAACGCGTCCACACTGCCGACGTACGCCATCGTGTTGTCGGCGGGCGGCGTGTGCATCCAGTCCGCGGCCAGGCCCGGAACCAGCTCCAGCGCCCACTTGGCGGCCCGCAGCAGCGGACCGTCGAAGCCCTCCAGACGCGGCAGCGCCTCGGCGAGCACCTGCTCGACCTCCAGCGCGTCCCGCAGCAGCCGGCGCGACAGCCGTCGCATCGCCGCGGCCGGAGCGGGATGCGGAGCGGGGTCGTCCACCAGGTCGCTCGCCCACATCGGCACCTCGACCACCGCCGTCAGACCGCCGTGGCGGTGGGGGTCGTACCACGTGCTGTGGCGTGCGTCGTCCGGCATGCTCGGATATGCGGCGCCCGCACCGGGGGAGGGCATCACATGCACCCCGGGCCCGGACGCGGCCCAGCCCGCGGCGTCGGAGGCGCCCGTCTCCACCGGGATGTGCAGCTCGGCCGCGGATTTCGCGAACGGCTCGGCGAGACCCGGTATGTCCTTGGTCAGCTGGACCCAGCTGCCGCCCAGGTCGGTCCCGTGCAGGGTCGCCTGGAGGTAGGGGCGCAGCTCGTCGATGACCCGGGTCAGCGCGCGGGTCTCGGGCGGCAGCCGGTGCGGCGGCAGCACCGACGGCGACCACTCCGGCTGCTCCTCGGCCGCGGGCCGGAAGAACCCGAGGTGGTAGTCGAACAGACTGCGCGGGGCCGGGGTGCGGTGCAGGCTCGCCCCGTCGGGATCGGCGCACAGCAGGAAGTGCCAGGAGGTGTCCGCACGCAACTCCCGCTCGGACAGCACCCGTTCGGCGAGGGCGAGCAGCGTGGGGCCGCCGGTCGGCTCGTTGGCGTGGGCGCCCGCGACGACGAGCACGGCCCGCCGGGCATGGCCCACGGACAGCAGGTGCAGGGGTCTGCCGGCCCGGGAGACGCCGACCTCCCTCAGTGTGCACAGGCCGGGTCTGTGAGCGGCCAGCGCGCGTGCGGACGCGACGAGTTCGGTCAGGGTGGGGTAGCGCAGCTGCGGCAGGAGACTCACCCCCGTCACGTCCGCCCGGCTTCGCAATCCGCAGTACCCCACGCTCTTGGTGAAGTGTCAATAACGCCTGGGGGGAGCCTCCAGGGGGCGCCCAGATGCATTCATCGCCGACGACGAGGGCATTTGCTGCCGGAGGAGGTGCGGACACCGGTGCCCACTGCCGGTGCAGGCCTCGTCCGGCGGGACGCATCCCGGCGCAGACCGGGCGTGCGGAGACCCGAGTCGTTCGTCACCGCGCGCCGTCCGCCGGGTTCGAGCCCCGGGAGCGTGCGCGGCCGCGATCCGGTCGCCAGGACGATCCGACGGCGCGCGGCGAAGTCCCGTACGCCCGGGGCAGGTTCACCGCCCGGGCCTCGCTCCCGCTCCGTTCACCGCGGGTCGGCCCGTTCCAGCAGCACCACCGGCAGCCGTTCGAAAAGCTCCTCCACGCGCGCGTGTCCCGTGAACTCCCGCTCCGGAGACAGCACGTCGGACCAGCGCCCCGGAGGCAGCGGCAGCCGGGTGCCCTGCCAGCCGCCCGCCTCCGCCAGCCGCAGCGACAGCCGCGTCACGGCCGTGACGACCTCTCCGGAGCGCGCGAAGGCCACGCAGTGGGCGGCCGCCGGGCCCTCGGCGATCAGTGGCTCGTACGTCGCCCCGTCCCCGAAGGCCCCGGGCCGCCGCGCCCGAAGCCGTAGCGCCGCCACGGTCACCTCGCCCTTCTCGCCGGGGTCCGCCGCGGGCGGGAACCGCACCGCACGCCGGTTGTCCGGGTCCACCAGCGCCAGGTACTCGCCCTCGGTGCCCTGGTAGACGTCCGGCACCCCCGGCATCGTCAGATGGACCAGTGCGGTGCCCAGCACGTTCGCCCGGATGTGGGGCTCCAGCGCACGGCGGAGAGCCACCACGTGCTCGCCAGGGGCCCCGCACGGGCCCGCCGAGACGAACGCCGCCACCGCGTCCTCGTAGGCGGGCTCCTGCTCCGTCCAGCTCGTCAGCAGCCCCGCCTCGCGCACATGCTTCAACAGGGCCTGCTGAACGCGCTCCTCGGCCGCCGCACCGAGCCCGAACACCGTCTGCCAGGCCGCCCAGGCCACCTGCGCGTCCGGCACGCCCTCACCCGCGCGCGTCACCTCCGCCAGCACGTCCGCCCAGCGCTGCGGGCACTCGGTGAGCACGGCCAGAGCGGCCCGTACGTCGGCACTGCGCTTGGTGTCGTGCGTCGACACGACGGTCCCGGTCGCGGGCCAGTCGCGCTGCACGCGCGCGCAGTAGGCGTGAAAGTCCTGCGCGGACACCGCCGGGCTCCCCGGGTTGCCGCCCACCTCGGTCGCCGACAGCAGCGGCACATAGCGGTAGAACGCCGTGTCCTCCACGGACTTGGCGCGCAGGGCGGACGCGGTCTGCGCGAACCGCGCCCGGAACTCCACGTGGTCGGGTCCGTCGCCATGGCGACCTAGGAGCAGATTCCGTACGACGTCGACCGCACCGGCCTCCTCCGGTACGACGAAGGCGAGCCGGGCCTCGGCCGCGGCCTCCTCGGTGACGACGGAGGCCGCGTCCCCGGAGGCGTACGGCCGGTACACGTCCAGGCGGACCAGCAGCTCCTGCAGCGCCGTGCGCAGCGCCCAGGGAGCGCGGTCGCGCAGCGCGGGATCGGGGGCGGCGGCGCACAGTCTGCTCGCCACCCGGGTCAGCCGGTCGATCTCGGTGGCCAGCTCGTGCGTGAGCACCTTGTACGCCGCCCGCCGTACCGTCGCCGCCCAGTCTCCGCCGCGGTCGGTCTGCGGGGCCGCGAACCGCCGGTACTGGCCGAGGAGTTCCCCGAACCCGGCCGGGTCCGTGAAGAGGCCGTCGATGTGGCGCAGGGCGTCGTAGCCGGTGGTGCCCGAGACGGGCCAGGAGGCCGGGAGGGGCTCGGAGTCCGACAGGATCTTCTCCACGACCGTCCAGCGGCCGCCGGTCGCCTCGTGCAGCCGCCGCAGATACCCGTCGGGGTCGGCGAGCCCGTCGGGGTGGTCGACCCGCAGCCCGTCGATCACGCCCTCGTGCAGCAGCTGCAGGATCTTCGCGTGCGTGGCCTCGAACACCTCCGGGTCCTCGACCCGGACCCCGATGAGCTCCGAGATACTGAAGAAACGCCGGTAGTTGAGCTCGGTGCGGGCCAGCCGCCACCACACGGGGCGGTACCACTGCGCGTCCAGGAGCTGCGGCAGCGGCAGTTCCTCGGTGCCCTCGCGCAGCGGGAACACATGGTCGTAGTAGCGCAGCACGTCACCGTCGACCCGCAGCTCACCGATGACGGAACCCAGCGGGCCTCCCAGCACCGGCAGCAGCACCTGCCCGCCCTGCGCCTCCCAGTCGATGTCGAACCAGCGCGCGTACGGCGACTTGTGGCCCTCCCGCAGCACCTCCCACAGGGCGCGGTTGTGGCGCGGAGCCATGGCCATGTGGTTCGGCACGATGTCCACCACCAGGCCGAGATCCTGCTCCCGCGCGGTGTGCGCCAGTGTGCGCAGCCCCTCCTCGCCGCCCAGTTCCTCACGCACGCGCGCGTGGTCCACGACGTCGTAGCCGTGCGCCGAGCCCGGTACGGCCTCCAGGACGGGGGACAGGTGCAGGTGCGAGACCCCGAGCGAGGCCAGATACGGCACGGCGGCCGCCGCGGCAGCGAACGGGAACTCGGGCTGCAGCTGCAGCCGGTAGGTGGCCGTGGGCACCGCGGGGTCGGGTCGCTCAGGTGTCATGCAAACCTACGTACCCGCCCTGCCGCCCTTCGTGTCATCGTCCCCTCCACGGGTGCACGCGCGCGTGGCCGGCGTCGAGCGATGGGGAGCGGCCTGACCGGGCCGCTGTCGCCGGTGGTGTCGTTCCTGGGACGGCTGCCGACGGCCACGATCCAGTTCGGCAGCGTCCTGCTCGTCGCCCGGACCGGCGGGGCGCCGGCCGCGGGGCTGACGGGCGGGGCGGGTCGCCGGCCGGCACGGCCGGCGGACGGTCGTGCTCGCCTGCTCGCTCGCCGACGCCGCCGCGATCGCCGTGCTCGTCGCCGAGGCCCTGGCGGACCTGTCCGTCCCGTTGCCGGCGCTCCTCGGGGCGGTGGCGGGCGCGACCGTGCCACTGATCGGCCCCCTGGGTCACGCCCGCCTGGTGGCGCCGGCCCGCCGGGCCGCAGCCCCGGAGTCCACGGTCGGCGCGGCCCTCTCGTTCAAGAGCACCTTCGACGAGATCTCCTTCGTCCTGGGCCCGGCCCTGGTCGGCCCGGCCGCCGTACTCGCCCACCCCGCCTGCGCGCCGGCTGCCGCGGCGCTTCCGGTGGCTCTGTGCGGCAGCGGCTTCGCACTGCACCCGACAGCGCGGGCGACACGGCAGGGCCATCCCGCCCGGAGCGTCCCGCGCTCCCGCATGCCCCGCTCCGTCCACGCCGTCCGTGCCGCTCCCGACCTATGGGAGCGATGTTCGGAGCCTGTCAGGCGGGTGTCACCGCGCTCGCCGAGCGGCTGGGACAGGAAGAGCAGGCAGGTCTCGTGTACGCCGCCATGGGGGTGATGAGTGCCGTGGCGGGCCTTTAAATGGCCGCCGTGCCCGCACGCGTCCCCCTCACGGCCCGCCGGCGGGCGGCGACCGCGGCCGTGTACGTGCTCTCGCTGCCCCTGCTGTGGACGCGGAGCATGGGCGGTCTCTACGCGGTCGTCACCGTCCTCGGTGTCGCCCACCCGGCCGGCCGAAAGGATGGCGTTCGCGACGAGTGCGATCGTCGGCGGGCAGGCCCTCGCGGTCGCCGGCACCGGCCGCCCCGCCGAGTCGTACGGCCCGGCGGCCCGCCTTCGCCGCGGCGAGCACGGCTGCCGCACTCGCCTGCGCGATCGCCCTGACGGTGCGCCCGTCCTCGTACACCGGGCCCACCACCGAACCCGCCCTCCACGCGCGCGTACCCGACCGGCAGCCGACCACACCGACGCAGAAACAGGACCCGGAGCCGACCTAGACCGGCCGCTGCAGCACCGTCAGGCTCCGGTCCACCAGCGTCAGCCGGTCGCCCGCCTGCACCTTCGGGCCGGTGTGCGGCGGCACCCCGTCCGAGCGGGCGGTGTCGACGACCACCTCCCACTGGCGGCCGTGGTTGACGGGCACCACGAAGTCCAGCGCCCTGGGCGAGGCGTTGAACATCAGCAGGAACGAGTCGTCGGTGATCCGCTCCCCGCGCGTACCCGGCTCGGAGATCGCGTTGCCGTTCAGGAACACCGTCAGCGCCGAGGCCGGCGCCGAGTCCCAGTCCCGCTGGGTCATCTCCTTGCCCTCCGGTGTGAACCAGGCGATGTCCGACAGCTCGTCATGGGTGCCCTCCACCGGTCGCCCGTGGAAGAAGCGGCGCCTGCGGAAGACCGGATGGTCCTTGCGCAGCCACACCATCGCGCGCGTGAAGGCCAGCAGCTCGCCGTCGGCCGCGTCCTCCTCCGCGTCGGGGTCGAGCCATTTCACCCAGGCCAGCTCGTTGTCCTGGCAGTAGGCGTTGTTGTTGCCGCGCTGGGTGCGCGCGAACTCGTCGCCGTGGCTGATCATCGGCACGCCCTGGGAGAGCATCAGCGTGGCGACGAAGTTCCGCATCTGGCGCGCCCGCAGCTTCAGCACCTCGGCGTTGTCGGTCTCGCCCTCCTCCCCGCAGTTCCAGGACCGGTTGTGGCTCTCGCCGTCCCGGTTGTCCTCGCCGTTGGCCTTGTTGTGCTTCTGGTTGTACGAGACGAGGTCGTGCAGGGTGAAACCGTCGTGGCAGGTGACGAAGTTGATCGAGGCGAGCGGGCGCCGCCCGTCGTCCTGGTAGAGGTCCGAGGAGCCGGTCAGCCGGGACGCGAACTCCGCGAGCGCGCGCTGCTCCCCGCGCCACATGTCCCGTACGGTGTCGCGGTACTTGCCGTTCCACTCGGTCCACAGCGGCGGGAAGTTGCCCACCTGGTAGCCGCCCTCGCCGACGTCCCACGGCTCGGCGATCAGCTTCACCTGGGAGACCACCGGGTCCTGCTGCACCAGGTCGAAGAACGACGACAGCCGGTCCACCTCGTGGAACTGCCGGGCCAGGGTCGCCGCGAGGTCGAAGCGGAAACCGTCGACGTGCATCTCGGTGACCCAGTAGCGCAACGAGTCCATGATCAGCTGCAGGACGTGCGGGGACCGCATGAGCAGCGAGTTCCCGGTGCCCGTGGTGTCCATGTAGTAGCGCGGGTCGTCGGTGAGGCGGTAGTACTGCGGGTTGTCGATGCCCTTGAAGGACAGCGTCGGGCCCAGGTGGTTGCCCTCGGCCGTGTGGTTGTAGACCACGTCGAGGATGACCTCGATGCCCGCCTCGTGCAGTGCCCGGACCGCCGACTTGAACTCCAGGACCTGCTGGCCGCGGTCGCCCCAGGAGGCGTACGCGTTGTGCGGGGCGAAGAAGCCGATCGTGTTGTAGCCCCAGTAGTTGTTCAGGCCCATGTCGACCAGCCGGTGGTCGTTGACGAACTGGTGCACCGGCATCAGCTCCAGCGTCGTCACCCCGAGCTCCACCAGATGCTCGATGATCACCGGGTGCGCGAGGGCCGCGTAGGTGCCGCGCAGCTCCTCCGGGAGCCCCGGGTGCTGCATGGTGAGGCCCTTGACATGGGCCTCGTAGATCACCGTCTCGTGGTATCCGCGCCGCGGCCGCCGGTCGTCGCCCCAGTCGAAGTACGGGTTGACCACCACGGAGGTCATCGTGTGCGGCGCCGAGTCCAGGTCGTTGCGCTTGTCGGGCGCGTCGAAGTGGTAGCCGTAGACCTCCTCGCCCCAGCGGACCTCGCCGCTGATCGCCTTCGCGTAGGGGTCGAGCAGCAGCTTCGCCGAGTTGCAGCGCAGGCCGCGCTCAGGGGCGTACGGGCCGTGCACACGGAAGCCGTACCGCTGTCCCGGCATGATGCCGGGCACGTACGCGTGCCGCACGAATGCGTCGCTCTCGCGCAGTTCCACCGCCGTCTCCGAGCCGTCGTCGTGCAGCAGACACAGCTCTACTCGGTCCGCGGCCTCCGTGAAGACCGCGAAATTGGTGCCGGCGCCGTCGTACGTGGCACCGAGCGGATACGCCTCGCCAGGCCAGACCTGCATGGACACGACTCTTTCAGGTGGAGCGCGCCCCAGGGGGCGCCTTGGCGTCGAGTGTCCCCGAAAGTGATGGAACCACCTATGACTTACGTCCCTCTTACCGTTCGACCTGTGCATACGCCGTATGTCAACGCCGTATGCCTATCAGTGGGGCAGAAAAGTACTCCCGGGGATGAAGGGGGAGTAGGGGGCAAATGTGCGCAAGATAGTGCACCGCCATCTGGGCAAGGTGGTGGCCGGTGCGGCCATAGCGGTCGCCGGAACTGCCGTGATGGTCGGGATCACGCTGCCGGGGACGGCGGGGGCCGACGATTCGGGAGGGACCAAGGCAGGGCAGGCCCAGCAGGCGGCTCAGGCGAACGGCACGCCCGCTCCCGGTGTCGTCGAGCAGGCCCCGGCCGAGGGCGAGAAGGGCAAGGGTCTCGACCCGCTGACCGACGACGAGACGAAGCGGGTCGAGCAGATCGCGCTCAACCGGCAGCTGCTCGATTCCGCTGAGAACGTCAAGGGGGCCGGCGGCCCGCAGCGCCTCACCGTGGAGCTGACCGAGCCGGACACCGACCAGCCGGACAGCGCGAACGCGCCCCGGCGCGCGGACGTGACGTTCTACGACTACCGCAGCGACAGCGTCGTCACCAAGACCGTCAACCTCGACACCGGCAAGGTCGAGGAGACGAGCACCCAGCACGACGTCCAGCCGCCGCTGAGCATCGCCGAGCAGACCGAGGCGGCCCGGCTGCTGATCGCGGACCCGCTGGGCGCGGGCCTGAAGGCGGACTACAAGGACGCCACGGGCAAGGAGCTCACCTCCCCGGACCAGCTGACGCTCACCAGCATGGTGTTCCGGGCGACTCCCGGCGTGCGGCCGGCCGAGCTCGGCAAGTGCGGCGAACACCGCTGCACCCGGCTGTTCCCGAAGGTCAAGAACGGTGCCTGGATCGACACCCGGGACTTCGTGATCGACCTGAGCGCCCGCAAGGTCGTCAAGCTCGGCTGAACCGGGCTCCGTCCACTTCTCACACTTGCTTCCCCTGTAAGGGAGTCACTTCGTCATGCACGTCAACAGAGACAGCCGTGCCCGCCGCAGTGCGCTGCGCAGGCGGGCCCTGGTGGGCCCGCTCGCGGTGGGGCTCGCCCTCGGCGGCACGGCAGCGGCACCGGCCTTCGCCCAGCACAAGGAGGCGGCAGCCGCCGCGGCCCCCCAGTGCAGCGCGGCCTACCAGATCGAACAGAAGCTCTCCACCGGCACCACCTGGCGGATGTGCTGGCGCTTCGAGAGCAGGTCCGGGGTCATCCTGGACGACATCTCCTACCAGCCGCCCGGAGAGTCCCAGCCGATCAAGGTCCTCAACAGCGCCAAGCTCGCTCAGATCGACGTGCCGTACGACGACGGCAGCGTCGAGTACAACGACATCACGGACTACAACTTCGGCGACGGCCTGCTGAACCTCACGCCCGACGAATGCCCCGGCGGCACCATCAAGACCGTCAAGGTCGCGACGCCCTTCTACTCGGACTCCTCGGACGTCAAGGGTCTGTGCGCCACGACCCGTTCCCGCGGCCACGCCTACCACCTGCTGTCCGACGCGAACAAGACCTACCAGGCGCAGGGCAAGGACCTGCTCCTCTACACGGTCAACAAGGTCGGCTGGTACGAGTACATCACCGAGTGGCGCTTCCAGGACGACGGCACGATGAGCATGAACGCCGGCGCCACCGGCAGCCTCTCGCCCGACGACTACGACGCGGGTGACGGCCGCGGCTGGCCCATCGGCAAGGGCGCCAAGGCCTACGCCACCAGCCACAGCCACAACGTCTTCTGGCGGCTCGACTTCGGCCTCGACGGCTCCTCCAAGACCAAGGTCGAGCAGTACGACTCGAAGGTCAGTGCCCCGGTGGGCAACCAGCAGGCACCGACCAACAAGACGACCCTCACCAAGGTCACCAAGGAACTCGCGGGCGACGCCAAGGACATGCGCTGGTGGCGCGTGGTCAGCACGGCCGGCAAGAACAAGGACGACCACCCGCGCTCGTACGAGATCGTCCAGGGCCCCACCGCGAAGTACCCGGGCCGCAGCTTCACCAGCCACGACGTGTACTTCACCGAGTACAACAAGTGCGAGCAGTACGCCAGCAGCAATCCGCTCAACTGCGGTGCCGGGCACGGCAAGTCCGTGGACAAGTGGATCAACGGGCAGACCCTCACCCACCCCATCGTCTGGGTGAACGTGGGCTTCCACCACATAGCCCGGGACGAGGACCAGCAGCCGATGCCGGTCCACTGGCAGGGCTTCTCCATCGCCCCGCGCGACGTCACGGCTATGAATCCGCTCACTCCGGCGGCCCTGGCCGCTCAGAACGGACACTGGCACTAAGGCAGTTGAGAACCGACCTGTCCATCCGGCTGCACCGCTGACCGCTCCCGGAGTACCCTTCCTTGATCGTTGACACGGGGATGCTCGGGGGAGCGGAAGGCGGTGCGCGGGTGGGGTCGGGAGGGCTGGAGTTGCCCCCTGGTGACGAGGGTCACGAGGGGAACTCCACAGATGTCCCGCCCGGCACGGTGTCCCTGGCCCGGCCGATGGCGACGAGTTCCATCGGGCCGGAGCTGGACTGGGATGCCGACGCCTGGCGCGAGGTGCGTACGCGCGCCCAGCGAGCCGGCCGGGCCTACATCTGGCTGAACCTCGTCGAACAGCGGCTGCGCGCGGTCGTGGCCGCTGTTCTGCGACCCATCTACGAACCCGTCCACGGCGACGACTGGGTGGTCGCCGCGGCCGGGCCGGCCGGCCAGGAGTGGGTGCAGCGCGCGGTCGCCGTACGCGAGGTCAGCCGCCGCAAGGGCTATCTGCTCGACCCGGCCGACGACAACGTGCTCAGCTTCCTCACCCTGCCCCAACTGCGCGAGCTGATGGTGCAGCACTGGCCCTGCTTCGAGCCGTACGTCGACGACCGCCGTGACGTCGAACTCGCCCTGGACGAGCTCGAGGTCACCCGCAACGTCGTCTCCCGCAACCGGGCCCTGTCCGAGGCCGTCCTGAACCAGGCGGAGCGGGCCTCGGCGAAGCTGCTGGACGTTCTCGGCGCGTCCGGGGACGTGCCCTCGGCCCGCCGGCTGCCCGTGGACGCGGTGGAGGAACTGGTCGGCGACCGGTACGCGGACGTGGTCGCCGTGCACCCCGACCGGGTGCGACTGCTGCGCCAGTTCCCTGCCGAGGACATCTTCGGCGCCGCCCGCCGCCTCGACGCCGTCGGCATCGGCCTCAACCTGCTCGTGCAGAACTTCTCCGGACGCCGGCTGGTGCGCCTGGCCGAGGCGGGCTGCCGGGTCCGGCTGCTGTTCCTCAACCCGGCCTCCAGCGCCGTCAAACGACGCGAGCGGGAACTCGGCATGAAACGCGGTGAGTTGAGCCGAGCGGTCGAGATGAACATCCTGCACATGCGCCGCGTCCGCTCCAGGCTGCGCGACCCGGCCGCCTTCGAGATCCAGGTCTACGACGAGACCCCGCGCTTCACCGCCTACCTCGTCGACGGGGACGGTACGGACGGCGTCGCCGTCGTGCAGTCCTATCTGCGGCGCTCGCGCGGCATGGAGGCTCCGGTGCTGGTCCTGCGCAACGGCAGCCGGGTGGTGAAGCCGGACGACATGGACAAGGGAGTCGAGAGCGGGCTCTTCCCGACATACCGCGAGGAGTTCGAAACGTCCTGGGCGGATTCGCGACCTGTGTCCTGAACTGTCGCCGCGGCCAAGCGGAATGCGGTCCTCGGATTGTCAGTGGCCCATGGGAAGGTGGAGACCACTGGGGGAAAGCACCACCAAGAAGGGGGGCCACGCATGGGCTGGCACCGGGAGCTGCTGATCGGCTTCGACCTGGAGACGACCGGAACCGATCCGCGCGAGGCGCGCATCGTCACGGGGGCCGTGATCGAGGTCAGGGGCGGACAGCCCATAGGGCGCCGGGAGTGGCTGGCGGATCCGGGCGTGGAGATCCCGGCGGACGCCGTGGCGGTGCACGGCATCAGCAACGAACGCGCGGCGGCTCAGGGCCGCCCGGCCGACGAGGTGGCGAACGCCATCGCGGACGTCCTGACGACCTACTGGAAGACGGGCGTCCCGGTCGTCGCCTACAACGCGGCCTTCGACCTGACTCTGCTTTCCGCGGAACTGCGACGCTACGGCCTGCCGTCCCTCCGCGAGCGCCTGGGCGGCATCGACCCCGCCCCGGTCATCGACCCGTACACGATCGACCGCTGGGTCGACCGCTACCGCCGCGGCAAGCGCAACCTCGAAGCGGTCTGCACGGAATACGGCGTCGTCCTGGAGTCCGCCCACAACGCCTCGGCCGACGCCCTGGCCGCAGCAGGCCTGGCCTGCGCCATAGCCACCCGCCACCCCAAGATCGCAGCCCTCGGCCCGGCGGAACTGCACCGCCGCCAGATCGAGTGGTACGCGGAGTGGGCGGCGGACTTCCAGAACTTCCTGCGCCGCAAGGGGGACCCCACCGCGGTGGTCGACGGCACGTGGCCCCTGCGGGAGCCGGCGGACGAACCGGTCTGAACCGCCGGTGCGGGAGCGCCCCAAAGGGGCGCGGGGAACGGCGCGACCAGCTACAAAGAACCTGCAGTCGCCCGACAACCCCAAGTCCCGAATCAATAGGCGCTCAGAACGAATACCACCGCACCGCCTCGTCCCCGTCCCGCAACGACGCCACCCGCCGCTCGAACTCGATTAGAGCGTCAGGATTGGTCGCAGCCTGCTGCGCAACCCACGCACAGCTCGCCGTCTCCCGCGCCCCGCGCAGCACACTGCACCCCGACCACTCACGCACATCCCAGCCGTACGCCTCGGTGAAGGCGTCATAGGCCTCGGCCGGCAGGCCGTACCGGTCGCGAGACAGGGCCATGACCACCAGGTCGTGCTCACGCAGGTCGGCGGAGAAGGTCTCCAGATCGACCAGGACCGGGCCGTCCGGGCCGACATGGACGTTGCGGGGCAGCGCATCGCCATGGATGGGCCCGGGCGGCAGATGCGGAACGAGCGCCGCGGCCGCCGCGGCGAACCCGTCGCGCCGCTCGCGCAGATACGCCGCGTCCGCGGGGTCGATCGCGTCGCCCGCGAGCCGCAACCAGCGTTCCACACCGCCCAGCAACTCGCGGGGCGGCAGTTCGAAGGCATCGACGGGGGGAGCGGGCAGTGCGTGGACGACCCGTAGCAGTTCGGCCAAATCCCGCGGCTCGGCCGGCCGTACGGCATCCGGGATCCGGTGCCACACCGTCACCGGGTGACCCTCCACCAGCAGTGGCTTGGGCTCCGCCGCCCGTACCGCGGGCACGCCCGCCTCGGCGAGCCACAGCGCGATGTCCAGCTCGCGGCGCGCCCGGTCCAGGAGTTCGGCGTCCCGGCCCACCTTGACGACCAGGTCCCCGGAGGCGAACACCGCGTTCTCGCCCAGGGCGAGGAGCCGTGCGTCCCGCGCCGGACCGGGCAGTACGCGCGCCGCGGCCAGTACGCCCCGCGCCCGTGACTCGTCCATCGCCTTCCTCCCACGTCCGCGTATGCATCGGTGAACGGCGTCGAGTTCGCGCCACCCACCCGCCCAGTCTCGCATTCGCACAGGTCGGACCGTGTGCGTACGGCCTTGACGGTGCAAACCCCCTTCACGACCATGACGGAGGCCCGCCGGGTCCGAACGTCACGAGCCGCGCAAAGGAGCCGATCACGTGACACTGGTGACCGCGACGAGGCGGTCGGCACAGGGCGTGCCGCGCACTGCCGGGGACCGTCGGCTCCGCGACCGCGGGGCCTGGTTCCTGGTGCTGCCCGCGCTGATCCCGATCCTGGTGCTGAGCGTCGGACCACTGCTCTACGGGATCCTGCTTGCCTTCACCGACGCCCAGTCCGGCCGCACCCGGTCCACCCAGTGGATCGGCGGTCTCAATTTCCAGGACCTGCTGCACGACACGCTGTTCTGGGAGTCGTTCCGGATCGGGCTGGTGTGGGCGGTCGGCGTGACCGTCCCGCAGTTCCTGCTCGCGCTGGGCCTCGCCCTGCTGCTCAATCAGGACCTGCGGCTGAGATGGCTCGCCCGCGCCCTCGCGATCGTCCCCTGGGCCATGCCCGAGGTCGTGGTCGGCATCATGTGGCGGCTGGTGTACAACCCGGACGCGGGCGTCCTCAACGAGACCCTGCACGACCTCGGACTCGGCGACGGGCGGGACTGGCTCAGCGGCCTCGGGACCGCTCTGCCCGCGGTGGTCGTCGTCGGCGTCTGGGCGGGCATGCCGCAGACCACGGTCGCACTGCTGGCCGGACTGCAGAACACCCCGCGCGAACTGCACGAGGCGGCGGCGGTCGACGGGGCGGGCGCCTGGCGGCGCTTCCGCACGGTCACCTGGCCGGCTCTCAGGCCGGTCGCCCTCGCCATCACCGCACTCAACCTGATCTGGAACTTCAACTCCTTCGCCCTGGTCTACGTGCTGACCAACGGCGGGCCCGGCGGGCGCACCCGCCTGCCCATGCTGTTCGCCTACGAAGAGGCCTTCCGATACGGACAGTTCGGGTATGCGGCGGCCATGGGATGCGTCATGGTCGCAGTGATCTCGGTGCTCCTCGCCGTCTTCCTGGCCGGCCGGCTCAGGGGAGGGGACGACACATGACGACCACGAGCGGAAGGAGGACCAGGACCGGCACCCGCGTCGGCCAGTACGCCGCCCTGCTCGCCTATCTCGTCTTCCTCGCCTTCCCCTTCCTCTGGCTGATCTCCACGGCGTTCAAGTCACCGCGTGAACTGGGGAGTCTGCACCCCGCCTGGATCCCCCGGCACCCCACCCTGGGCAACTTCCGGCAGGCCTTCGACGAGCAGCCACTGCTGCACGCCGCGTTCAACTCCCTGCTCGCGGCGGCCGGGGCGGCGGTGATCGCCGTACTGATCGCGACCCCGCTGGCATACGTCATGGCCCGGCACCGCACACCGCTGACCCGGGCCGCCACCGCATGGGTGGTCGTCAGCCAGGCGTTTCCGCTGGTCCTGGTGATCATCCCGCTGTTCCTCGTGCTGAAGAACCTGCGGCTGATCAACTCGCTGGCGGGGCTGACGCTGGTGTACGTGGTGTGGGCGCTGCCGTTCGCGCTGTGGATGCTGGCCGGGTACGTCCGGGCGGTGCCGCCCGAGGTCGAGGAGGCCGCGGCGGTCGACGGGGCCGGGCGGGTGCGGACGCTGGTGTCGGTGGTGGCGCCGTTGCTCGCGCCCGGGATCGCGGCCACCGGGCTGTTCGCGTTCGTCACCGCGTGGAACGAGTTCTTCTTCGCGCTGGTCCTGCTCAAGACGCCGGACAGACAGACACTGCCGGTCGTGCTCAGCCATTTCGTCGGCGCCGAGGGCGTTGCCGACCTGGGCCCACTGGCGGCGGCCGCGTTCCTCGCCACCCTCCCCTCCCTGGTCGTCTTCGCGGTCATCCAGCGGCGGATCACGGGTGGCATGCTCACCGGGGCGGTGAAGAACTGATGCGCAGCACAACCCGATTCACCGGCCACGCAGGAGGGGTACTGGCTCTCGTCCTCACGCTGCTGCTGGCCGGCTGTACGAGCGGCGGCAGCGCGGGCCCGACCGGGGGACGGATCACCCTCCGCTTCCAGTCCCTGGCCTGGCAGCAGGAGTCCGTCGAGGCCAACAAGGATCTGGTGAAGGAGTGGAACGCCAGCCATCCGGACGTCAAGGTCGAGTATGTGCAGGGGAGTTGGGACAGCGTCCACGACCAGCTCCTCACCTCCTTCGAGGGCGGCGAGGCGCCCGACATCATCCACGACGCCTCGGACGACCTCGCGGATTTCGCCTACGGCGGCTACCTCGCCGATCTGACCGACCTGCTCCCCCCGCGGCTCAAGTCGGAGATCCCACAGCGCAGCTGGCGGACGGCGACCTTCGGCGACGGCATCTACGGTGTGCCGTTCCTCCAGGAGCCGCGCGTCCTCGTCGCCAACGCCACCTGGCTGAAGAAATCGGGCGTACGGATACCGACGCCCGAACGGCCCTGGAGCTGGGCGGAGTTCCGGCAGGTGACGAAACGGCTGAGCGGCCACGGGAAGTACGGTGTCGCCTGGCCGCTCAAGGAGCCCGTCTCGGCCACCCTCAACCTGTCCCTGTCGACGGGCGGTCAGCTCTTCCACCGGGGGACGGACGGCAAGGTGAGGGTCCGCTTCGGGGCGGCCGACCAGGTGGTGCCGCGCACGATCCACGACCAGGCGAACACCGACCGCAGCGCCTCTCCCACCACCCTGGGCAGTGGCGGCTCGGACACCCTGCCCGGCTTCTTCGGCGGCAAGTACGCGATGGTGCCGCTCGGGTTCTCCTACCGCCAGCAGATCGTGCAGCAGGCGCCGAAGGGCTTCGACTGGCAGGTGCTGCCCGCCCCGGCAGGCGTCGACGGACCGGCCCAGGGCGTCAGCCCGCAGACGCTGTCCATCGCGGAGGACAGCCCGCACAAGAAGGAGGCCGCCGAGTTCGTCGACTACCTGCTCCGGCCGAAGAACATGGTGCGGCTGGCGCTGGGGGACTGGATGCTGCCGACGGGAACCCAGGCGCTCCAGGACCCCGCCCTGCACACGGCCAAGAACGGCTGGGCGACCGGCACAGCCCTGGCCGCCCACCTCCGCTCGGCGCCCGCCCAGTCCGTCCGCGGCTACCCCGAGTGGAAGGACAAGGTGGCGACCCCCGCGTTCCAGGAGTACTACAGCGGGGCCATCGGCCTCGACGAACTGCGCAGACGGCTGGAGAAGGACGGCAACCTGGTGCTCGCCCGCTACCAGCGCTGACAGCCGGCGGGCCGGGCAGCCGCCTTGGAGAACCCGTTGCCCGGCGTACGGCCGCCCCCCTGGCGTGCCGTTCGTGGCAGCGAACAACGGAGGTGGCACCGGGGCGGTGGTCGACGCTGCACGAGGTGCCGGCCGGGTGAGCTTCAAAATGATTGGACGAGACGTATCGTCTCGTCTACTTTCGACGACATGCCTACCCCGACCCCCACACCCCGTCCCGCCCATATCGCCATGTTCTCCATCGCCGCCCACGGCCATGTGAACCCCAGCCTGGAGGTGATCCGCGAGCTGGTCGCCCGTGGCCACCGGGTCACGTACGCCGTTCCGCCGGCGTTCGCGGAGAAGGTCGCCGAGACCGGCGCCGAGCCGAAGCCGTGGAAGTCCACGCTGCCGGGGCCCGACGCGGACCCGGCGGCCTGGGGGAGTGAACTGCTGGACCACGTCGAGCTGTTCCTCGACGACGCGATCCAGGCGCTGCCGCAGCTCGCCGAGGCGTACGACGGCGACGTACCGGACCTCGTGCTGCACGACATCACGGCGTATCCGGCCCGCGTCCTCGCCCACCGCTGGGGTGTCCCCGCGATCTCGCTCTCGCCGAACCTCGTCGCCTGGGAGGGATACGAGGAGGAGGTCGCCGAGCCCATGTGGGCGGAGCCGAAGCGGACCGAGCGCGGCCGGGCGTACTACGCGCGCTTCCGGACCTGGCTGGAGGAGAACGGGATCACCCAGCACCCGGACCACTTCTCGGGCCGCCCCGACCGCTCACTCGTCCTGATTCCCAAGGCGCTGCAGCCCCACGCCGACCGGGTCGACGAGACCGTCCACACCTTCGTCGGCGCCTGTCAGGGCGACCGCACCGCGGAGGGCGACTGGCAGCGGCCCGCCGGAGCCGAGAAAGTGGCGCTGGTGTCGTTGGGCTCGACCTTCACCGACCGGCCCGGCTTCTACCGCGAGTGCGTCGAGGCGTTCGGCGGCCTGCCCGGCTGGCACCTCGTCCTGCAGATCGGCAGGCGCGTGGACCCCGAGGCCCTCGGGGCCGTACCGGCGAACGTGGAAGTACGGTCCTGGATCCCGCAGTTGGCGGTGCTCCGGCAGGCCGACCTGTTCATCACCCATGCCGGGGCGGGGGGCAGCCAGGAGGGCCTGGCGACGGCCACACCGATGATCGCCGTACCGCAGGCCGTCGACCAGTTCGGCAACGCGGACATGCTCCAGGCCCTGGGAGTCGCCCGCCACGTCCCCACGGAGGAGGCCACCGCAGAGACTCTCCGCAGGACCGCCCTCGCTCTCGTCGACGACCCCGAGGTCGCCCGCCGCCTCGGGGAGATCCAGGCCGACATGGCCAAGGAAGGCGGCACCTCGCGGGCGGCCGACCTGATCGAGGCCGAACTGCCCGTAGGAATCGGGTAGTTCCGGGCATGACGAGGGCCCGCCGGCTCCCCTGTGGCCGGCGGGCTCTCGGTCGGTGAGGGTTTCAAGCCCTTCAGACGCCCAGTCGCTCACCCTCGTCGCGCCGCACCGAGTGCGTGATGGCCTCCGCCGACTCGTCGTGCGTCAGGTCGGGCAGCCGGTTCAGCCACTTCGGCAGGTACCAGTTGCGCTCGCCCAGCAGCGCCATCACCGCCGGGAGCAGCACACCCCGGATGATCGTCGCGTCGATGAGCACCGCGGCCGCGAGGCCGACACCCATCTGCTTCATGGACTGCATGGACAGGGTGCCGAAGATCGCGAACACGGCGACCATGATGACCGCGGCGCTGGTGACGACACCGGCCGTGGTGACCACGCCGTGCTGGATCGCATCCCTGGTGGTACGGCCGCGCAGCCGCGCCTCGCGGATCCGGGAGACCACGAACACGTGGTAGTCCATGCTCAGCCCGAACAGGATCACGAACAGGAACAGCGGCAGCCAGGTGATGATCGCGCCGACGCCCTCCGCGCCCACCAGCGAGGCACCCCAGCCGTGCTGGAAGACGGCGACGAGGATGCCGTAGGCCGCACCCACGGACAGCAGGTTGAGCAGGATGGACGTGATCGCGACCGTCAGCGAGCGGAACGACAGCAGCATCAGCGCGAAGGCGAAGACCACGACGAACGCGAAGACCGGGACGACCGCGCCGCCGAGCTGGTCGTTGAAGTCCTTCGAACCGGCCACCTGCCCGGTGATCGGCGCCTGCACCCCGTCCAGCTTGCCGAGCGTCGCGGGCCGCACCTCGTCACGCAGCTTCTCCAGGCTGGCACCGGCCTTCTCCAGGTCCGAGCCGCCGACCAGCGGGACGTACACGTAGGCGATGTTCTGCGCGTCGTGCAGCTTGATCTCGACCGGACCGCGCGAGGCACCCGAACTGATAGCCCTTGCCTTGAAGTCGGCGAGCGCGGACTTCACCTCGGGCGCGTTGATGTCCTTCGCCTTGACGACGACCTCGGCCGGCTCGGAACCGCCGGGGAAGGCGTCGTTGACCCGGTTGTACGTCTGCACGATCGGCAGCGAGTCGCCGAACTCCTGGTCCAGTGTGAGGTTCTGGGTCTTCATGCCCAGCGCCGGAGCCGCGACGGCCAGCAGCGCACCGGCCGCGACGAGCACGGAGACCAGCGGCCTTGCGAGCACACCGCGCAGGACCGCGGTCCAGAACCGGCTCTCCCCGCCCGTGCGGGCGGCCCGGCGCTCCATCGCCTTGCGCAGGAAGGGGATCCGCCCCTTCTCGACCCGCTCGCCCAGCAGCGAGAGCAGCGCCGGCAGCACCGTCACCGACCCGACCATGGCGACCGCCACGACGATCAGCGAGGCCAGACCCATCCCCTGGAACGTGACGAGCCCGGTGAACAGCATGCCCGCCATCGCCACGCACACGGTGATGCCGGAGACGACGATCGCCCGGCCGCTGGTGGCGGCGGCGATCCGCAGGGCCGTCTGCGCGTCGCGTCCGGCCGCGCGCTCCTCGCGCTCACGGCGCAGATAGAACAGGCAGTAGTCGACGCCGACCGCCAGACCGACCAGCAGCATCACGGAGTTGGCGGTGTCGCTCATCGGCATCACATGGCTGACGACGCCCATCAGACCCATCGTCGCCATGATCGCGGTGATCGCCAGCGCCACCGGGAGCAGTGCGGCCACCAGCGCGCCGAAGGCGATGAGCAGAATGCCGAGCGCCACCGGCACCGCGGAGAGCTCGGCCTTCTTGAAGTCGTCGCCGAACGCGTCCTTGAACGTCTTGTTCATGCTGGCGCTGCCGATCTCCTCGATCCGCAGCGTCCCGTGCTCCTTCTGCACCCCTGCGACGGCCTTCAGCACCGGCTCCACGCGCTCGTACGCGGTCTCGGCGTCGCCGCGCATGTCGAACTGCACCAGCGCGCTGCGCCCGTCCCTGGAGATCGTGTGCGTGGCGTACGGCGACTTCACGTCCGTGGCCTTGCCGGTCCCGTCGACCGCCTTCACGACCGCGCCCACAGCCGCCTTGAACTCGGCGTCCGTCGCCCTGACGCTTCCGTCCTTCGCCTGGATCAGAATCGTCTCGCTGGCCGGTTCCTCGATCCCCGCATCCTCGATGATCTTGGCGGCGGTGTGTGTCTCGCCCTTGAGCTGTTCGCTCTCCTTGACGTCGACCCGGCCGGCGGCCGAACCGAGCCCCATCGCCAGGACGACGAACAGCACCCAGATGCCGACGGCAGCCCATCGGTGCCGGGCGCTCCAGCCGCCGGCCCGGGCGGCTATGCCCCGCACCCGCGAATCTCCGTTCCCCATGACGGGCTTGCCCCCTCGTCTGCGGTGACAGCCCCCTGCCGTCACCTTCAGCTTCGAAGGTATGGGCGCGATAAGCACGTCTCGTCGTGCTGCCCGGTGAAGTGCGGCAGGCACGGGTCCTCCCCTCGGACCCCGCCGTCTCACCGCTGGGGAGGATTTCGGCCCCTTACATCTATCGGGACTTCTCGGGGATGAAGATCGGGGTGTCCGGTCCGTCGGCATCGCTCCTCTTTGTTGTTGCGAAACCTTGTTGAACAAGTCACAGGTGCGTGTATCTGTTGATCCGGAGCCCCGGGTTCGGACAGAGTTTCGGGCAGTCCGCCCGTGCGGACGTGGCGGCCGTCGTGCCCACCCCCACGGGGCACGACGGCCGCTTTATGGTGTGCGCCATGACGACGACGTATGCGGCGCTGCTGCGCGGGATCAACGTGGGCGGCAAGAAGAAGCTCCCGATGGCCGAACTGCGGCAGCTGATGGACGGCCTCGGCTACGACGACGTACGCACCCATCTGCAGAGCGGCCAGGCCGTCTTCGCGTCCGGACACGGCGACGAGGAGACCCTGGCCACCGAACTCGCGCAGGCCATCCAGAAGCACTTCGGCTTCGCCGTCGACGTGATCGTGCGCGACCACGCCTACCTCAAGGCGATCGCCGAGGCCTGCCCGTTCCCGGCCGCCGAACTGGAGGCCAAACAGCTCCACGTCACCTACTTCTCCGCGCCGGTCGACGCCGAACGCTTCGCGGAGATCGACCGGGAGGCCTACCTCCCCGAGGAGTTCCGACTCGGCGACCGCGCGCTGTACCTGTACGCGCCGGAGGGCCTCGGCCGCTCCCGACTCGCCGTGCACCTGGCCAAACCCCGTATCAACAAAGGCCTGATCGCGACGAGCCGCAACTGGAACACCGTCCTGAAGCTGGTGGAGCTCACGGGAGAGTGACCGTGTGAAAAGCCCGGCTCTTCATGGCAGGTACACACGACTGTGCGAGGCTCGCCCCATGCGTTACATCATCATTGGAGCGGGAGCCGTCGGCGGTTCGATCGGCGGGCGTCTTGCGGGGTCCGGGCACGAGGTGGTCCTGGTCGCGCGGGGTGCGCACCACACAGCGCTGCGGGACGGCGGGCTGCGACTGAAGGTGCCGGACGGTGAGTACACCTATCGCCTGCCGACCGTCGAAGGACCGGACGAGCTGGGCGAGTTGAGGCCCGACGACGTGCTCGTCCTCGCCGTCAAGACGCAGGACACCGTGGCCGCCCTGCAGGCCTGGGGCCCGGCGCCGGTCGCGGGCGGCGGCACGGCGGCCGAGCGGCTGCCGCTGTTCTGCGCCCAGAACGGGGTGGAGGGCCAGCGGCTCGCCCTGCGCGTCTTCCGGCGGGTGTACGGCGTCTGTGTCTGGCTGCCGTCGACGTTCGTCGAACCGGGCGTCGTCTCCGCCGCGGGCGCCCCGCTCACCGGCATCCTGCACCTGGGCCGCCACCCGCGCGGCACCGACGAGACGGCCCGGCTGGTCGCCGCCGACCTGGAGAAGACGGGGTTCTTCGAGGCGCCGGTCGTGCCGGACGTGGCGCGCTGGCAGTACGCCAAGCTGCTGACCAACCTCAACAACACCGTCATGGCGCTGAGCGGCCCCGCCGACGGCACCGAGGCCGCGGCGGCGGTGCGGGCACGGGTGAGGGCCGAGGGCGAGGCGGTGCTGGCGGCGGCCGGGATCGCGTACGCGAGCGTCGAGGAACAGCAGGCGGTACGCGGTCACAAGGTCGACCTCGTGCCGCTCGACGGCGTCCCGCGCACCGGAGGTTCCACCTGGCAGTCCCTCGCCCGCGGCACCGGCACCGTCGAGGCCGACCACCTCAACGGCGAGATCGCCCTGCTGGGCCGTCTGCACGGCGTACCGACCCCGCTGAACGAGTTGTTGCAGCACCTCGCCAACAGGTTCGCCCGGGAGGGTCGGGCGGCGGGATCGATGCCGATCGCCGAGCTCGCTGCGCTGGCCGACCAGGCTGTCGCGTTTGTTCAAGAGCCCTGAGCGGCCTCCTCCTAACGTGGGGTGCATGACGTACGACGACGACCCGAAGCACCTGCACACGTACATGACCGAGTGTGCCGCCGAGGCGTCCCGCGTGGCGCGCGGCGTCCCGGCGGACCACCTCGGCGACCGCACCCATTGCCCCGAGTGGGACGTCCGCGCCCTGGTCAACCACTGGGTCCTGTACACCTCCCACGGCCTGGAGCACCGCGCCCTGCGCAAACAGCTCCCCGAGGAGCTGACCGCCCGCGACTTCACCGCCGACCCCGACTGGCCCGCGGCCTATGCCGCCCAACTGGACCGTGCCGTCGCGGCCTGGGCCGACCCCGCGGTGTGGGAGGGCGAGGTCGACCTGGGCATGGCCAAGATCCCCGCCGCCGAGATCGCCTCGATGGTCATCAAGGAGATGGCGGTGCACGGCTGGGACGTCGCCACCGCCACCGGCCAGCGGTTCCACGTCTCGGACGACGCGGCCCGCTTCGTCCTCGACGTGGTCGAGAAGCACGGTGAGCTCTACCGGCAGTACGACGGCTTCGCCGACCCGGTGCCGGTGCCGGACGATGCCCCGGTGTTCGACCGGGCGCTCGCCGCGAGTGGACGGAACCCCGAATTGGGCCAGTGAAGAGTCCCTGGATTGGGTCGAGACGCTGCACCACCTGGCCACTACCGTCGACCCCATGACGAACACCTCGCCCGCCACCTCGCCCACCCGAGTCGACTTCTGGTTCGACCCGGCCTGCCCCTTCGCCTGGATCACCTCCCGCTGGCTCCTGGAGGTCGAGCGCGAGCGCCCGCTCGACCTCCGGTTCCACGCGATGAGCCTCTACCTGCACAACCTCGGCAACGAACTCCCCGACTGGTACCGGGAGCTGGTCGACAAGTCGATCGGCCCGGTACGGGTCGCGGTGGCCGCCGCCGAGCGGCACGGCGAGAAGGTCCTGCGCGACCTGTACACGGCGTTCGGCACCCGGATCCACGAACGCAAGGACGAGGACTTCGACGCGGTGATCACCGACTCCCTCGCCGAGCTCGGCCTCCCCGCGGATCTCGCGTCCGCGGCGCACGACCCCTCGTACGACGAGGCCGTACGCCGCAGCCACGAGACGGGCACGGAGCCGGAATCGGGCGGCTATGTGGGGACGCCGACCATCCATGTCGACGGAACGGTGTGGTTCGGACCCGTGCTCAGGGCGATCCCGCGCGGCGCGCGAGCAGCCGAACTCTTCGACAGCTTCCGGGTGTTGGCGACCGACCCCGACTTCTTCGAGCTGAAGCGCACCCGTACGGGCGGGCTGTCCTTCGACTAGAGCCTGTCGACCAGGGCCTGTAACCCCTCAGGCGCTCGCCCTCACCGGCAGCAGCGCCCGAGCGGACGCCTCGTCGTACCGGTGCAGAAGGACCCGCGCCACTTCCGGCGCGGCCCCCAGCACCTCGGCGAGGACATCCGCCTCCGCCGCACCCCGTGCGATGCGGTCCGGCAGGAAACCGGGCGCCAGGACGTACGGCGCCACGGCCACCCGCTTGCAGCCCAGCGCCCGCAGTTCGCGGACCGCGTCCTCGGTGCGCGGCAGCGATGCGGAGGCGAACGCAGGCCGCACGGCGCACCAGCCGGTGTGCCGCCACTCCCGCGCGATTTCTGCGATCACTGCGATCGCCTCCGGGTCGGTGGACCCCGCCGAGGCCAGTACGACCCCGGTCGAGGACTTGTCGGCAGGGCTCAGGCCCGCCTCGTGCAGACGGCGTTCGAGCGCCGACAGAAGCAGCGGGGACGGGCCCAGCACCTCGGCCTGCCGGATCCGCAGCTGCGGCGGGGCATCCCGCAGCACCGTCGGGATGTCCGCCTTCGCGTGGAACGCGCGCGTCAGGAGCAGGGGGAGCGCCACGACGTCACGGACGTCCTCCGCCGCCAGGGACTCCAGTACCCCGTGCACCGAGGGGACGTTGAAGTCCAGGAAGCCCGTCTCCACCCGTACGTCCGGGCGCAGCGAGCGCACCCGGCGTACGAGAGTGTGCACCGTCGCGGCGTGCCGCGGGTCGCGGCTGCCGTGGGCGATGACGAGGAGGACGGGCTTCGAAGGGTGCATGGGACTCAGCTCTTCACCAGCAGACCGCGGCTGCGCAGTACCCAGCGCTCCAGGGGGCTGAAGATCAGCAGGTCGATGGCTATGCCGACGAAGAGGATGAGCAGGATGGCCTCGAACACCATGGCCATGTCGCCGGCCGTGCGCCCGTTCTCCAGCAACTGGCCGAGGCCCACGCCCAGGTCGGGGAACTGGGCGATGATCTCCGCTGCCATCAGCGAGCGCCACGAGAACGCCCAGCCCTGCTTCATGCCGGCCACATAGCCGGGCAGGGCGGCCGGCAGGGTGACGTGCCAGATGCCCTTCAGGCCGGTCGCCCCCATCGTGCGGCCCGCGCGCAGGAACAGCGGCGGCACCTGGTCGACGCCGGACACCAGGCCGTTGGCGATGGACGGGACCGCGCCGAGCAGGATCACCGCGTACATCATGGAGTTGTTCAGGCCCAGCCAGATCACGGCCGGCGGCACCCACGCCACCGACGGCAGGGACTGCAGGCCGGACAGGATCGGGCCGATGGCCGCCCGCACGAACTTCACCCGCGCCACCAGCAGACCCAGCGGGGTGCCGATGAGCAGCGCGAAGAAGAAGCCGAGCAGACCGCGCGAGACGCTGGTCCAGATGTAGCCGAGCAGGTCGCCCTTGAGCCAGGCGTCCTTGAAGGTGCCGGCTACAGCGCCCGGCGAGGGCAGCTTGGTCGGGTCGTCGACGATCGGGTAGAGGAGGTACCAGGCCACGAGGACCACGGCGAGCGCGGTGATCGGCGGCAGGATCTTGTTGACGAAGGTCTGGCGCAGAGTCGGGCGGCCGGTTGCCGTGGTCTCCAGTGCGTCCAGGCCCGCCTCGACGCTCCCGGCGTCCTGGACCGGCGTCGTCTCAGTGCTGGCCATGACGGCGGATCTCCCCACGCAGTACATCGGTGATCTCAAGGGACAGTTCGGCCACCGGCGCGTCCTCGATCCGGCGCGGCTGCGGGATGTCGACCGCCCACTCGCGCGCGATCCGGCCAGGACGCGAGGACAGCAGGATGACCCGCTGTGCGAGCCGCACCGCCTCGCGCACGTTGTGGGTGACGAACAGGACGGAGAGCCCGGTCTCCTCCCAGATGCGGGTCAGCTCGTCGTGCAGCACGTCCCGGGTGATGGCGTCGAGCGCCGAGAACGGCTCGTCCATCAGCAGCAGATTGCTCTCCTGGGCGAGCGCACGGGCCAGCGCCGCGCGCTGGCGCATACCGCCGGACAGTTCGTGGACGCGCTTGCCGTACGCGCCCTTCAGCCGGACCAGTTCGAGCAGCTGCTCGGCCTTCTCGCGCCGCTCCGGCTTGGGAACTCCCCTGAGCTTCAGGGCGAGTTCGATGTTCTTGCCCGCGGTCAGCCACGGGAACAGGGCGTGCTCCTGGAACATCAGGGCGGGGCGCCCGTCCGTCGTGATGGAGCCCGCGGTGGGCCGGTCGAGCCCCGCCACCAGGTTCAGCAGCGTGGACTTGCCGCAGCCCGAGGCTCCCAGGAGGGTGACGAACTCGCCCGGCGCGACATCGATGCTGATGTCGTCCAGGACGAGCTGCTGTCCACCCGGAGTCGCGAAGGACTTCGAGACGTGCTCAAGGCGCGCCGCGTATTCGACCGACTCTTCGGCCTTGGCGAGCGTCGTGGTCGTGGCCATGGTCGTCACCTCCTGGGAACTGGTCGGTGCTACGTCAGCTGGTGCCGAGGCCGGCGGCGTCGACAGGGCTCTCGCCCGCGGCCTTGAGGACCTTGTTCAGGAGCGTGAGGTCGTAGATGCCCTTCAGGTCCGGCTTCTCCAGCAGACCGGCCTTGACCGCGTGCTCCGCCTCGGTGTTGAGGGTGGAGGCCAGCGGGTCGTTGGTGAACTGGATCGACTTCCAGGCCGGGTCCAGGACGTTCGGCTTCAGCGCCTTGCCCGAGGCCACCTCCAGCTGCTTGTTGGCCGCGGCCTTCGCCTGGTCGGGGTTGGCGTTGATCCACTTGTTGGCCTCGACGGAGGCCTTCAGGACGGCCTCGACGGCCTTCGGGTGCGCCTTGAGGAACTTCTGCGACACGATGATGTTCGTGATCACGAACTTCTTGTCCGGCCACAGCGACGCTTCGTCGAGCAGCACCTTGCCGCCCTCGGCGACCAGCTTCGACGCGGTTGGCTCCGGCACCCAGGCGCCGTCGATGGAACCGGACTTGTAGGCGTCCGGGGTGATCTTGTTGTCCGTACGGACGACCGTGACATCGCCCTTGCCGCTCTGCGCGTCGACCTTCCAGCCCTGGTCGGCGGCCCAGTTGAGGAACGCCACGTCCTGCGTGTTGCCGAGCTGCGGGGTGGCGATCTTCTTGCCCTTGACGTCCTTCAGGGACTTGATCTTCTTCGGGTTCACGACCAGCTTGACGCCGCCGGCCGCCGCACCGCCGATGATCTTCAGGCTCTTGCCGTTGGACTTGACGTAGCCGTTGATCGACGGGGAGGGGCCGATCCAGCCGATGTCGATGGAGCCCGAGTTGAGTGCCTCGATCTCGGACGGTCCGGCGTTGAAGACGGCGGGCGAGACCTTGGTGGCGCCGAGCTCCTTCTGGAAGAAGCCCTTCTGGAGGCCGACCAGCGCGGTCCCGTGGGTCAGGTTCCCGAAGTACCCGATCTTGACGGAGTCGAGCCCGTCGATCTTCTTGGCCCCGGCGGCGACCTTCGTGGTCTCTTTGTTGTCGGACTTGGACCCGTAGCCGCAAGCGGCAAGCGTGAGCAGGGGAAGTGCGGCTACCACGGCTACGCCGCGGCGAAGGAGCGTTGAGCGGTTGACAGGCACGGGAGGTGTTCCTCTCGGAGGCCCGGCGGTCACGGTCTTTCAGGTCGTGGCCGGGAGGTCGGCAGGTCTTCGTCGCTTCCGGGACGTCGGGTGGGGGGACGGGGCGCGCAGGCAGTGCGCGTACGTCAACGCACACATCGCGCCACTCCGCCCTGCCCGCTGCCGAGAGCACCGCTGCCGACGCGGCCGCCCTCCTTCGCGAACGTGGAGAAGTAATCGGTGGAGTTCATGTCAGAAGTCCCACCCGTCGTCCTCGGACTCGTCCTTGACCGGCTCCGGGGACGCGAACGACTCGCCGACCATGCCCGCGGTGAGCGTGGTGCCGTCGTTCGGGTCGATCAGGATGAAGGAGCCCGTGCGGCGCGAGTCGGCGTAGGAGTCCACCGGCAGCGGCTCCGCCGTGCGGATCTTCACGCGGCCGATGTCGTTGGCGACGAGCTGTCCCGGGTGCGGGTGCAGGGACAGGTCGTCGAGCGTGAGACGGGACGGGATGTCCTTGACGATCGCCTTGACCGTGCGGGTGCCGTGCTTGAGCAGCACCCGGTGGTTGATGGTCAGCGCCTGGTCGGCGACATGGCAGACGGTCGCCTCGATGTCCTGCGTGGTCGCCGGGGCGTCCTTGCTGGGCACGATCAGGTCGCCGCGCGAGATGTCGATGTCGTCCTCCAGGAGGATCGTCACCGACTGGGTGGTCCAGGCGACGTCGACCGGCTCACCGAGCAGGTCGATGCCGGCGATGCGGGAGGCACGGCCCGAGGGGAGCACCGTGACGGCCTCGCCGACGTGGAAGGAACCCGCGGCGATCTGGCCCGCGTAGCCCCGGTAGTCCGGGTGCTCGGCGGTCTGCGGGCGGATCACGTACTGCACGGGGAGGCGCGCGTGGCAGTGGCTCAGGTCGTGGGTGACCGGGACCGTCTCCAGGTGCTCCAGGAAGGTCGGGCCGCCGTACCAGTCCATGTTCGCCGACGGGTCCACCACGTTGTCGCCGGCCAGCGCCGAGATCGGGATCGCGGTGATCTCCGGGACGCCCAGCTCCAGCGCGTACGCCGTGAACTCCTCGGCGATCGCCGCGAAGACGGACTCCTGGTAGTCGACCAGGTCCATCTTGTTGACGGCGAGGACGACGTGCGGGACGCGGAGCAGGGCCGCGATCGCGGCGTGGCGACGCGTCTGCTCGACGACGCCGTTGCGGGCGTCGACCAGGATCACCGTCAGCTCGGCGGTGGAGGCACCCGTCACCATGTTGCGGGTGTACTGCACATGGCCGGGGGTGTCGGCGAGGATGAACCGCCGCCGGGGCGTGGCGAAGTAGCGGTAGGCCACGTCGATCGTGATGCCCTGCTCGCGCTCGGCGCGCAGACCGTCCGTGAGCAGCGCGAGGTCGGGGGCCTCCTGGCCGCGGCTCGCGGAGACGCGCTCGACGGCCTCCAGCTGGTCGACGAGCACCGACTTGGAGTCGTGCAGCAGCCGGCCGACGAGGGTGGACTTGCCGTCGTCGACCGAACCGGCGGTGGCGAACCGCAGAAGGGTCGTCTCGGAGAGTTCCGTGGTGGTGCTCATGCTTAGAAGTACCCCTCGCGCTTACGGTCTTCCATCGCGGCCTCGGACATCTTGTCGTCGGCGCGGGTGGCACCGCGCTCGGTGAGCCGGGAGGCGGCGATCTCCGTGATGACCTGCTCCAGCGTCACGGCGTCCGAGTCGACGGCACCCGTGCAGGACATGTCGCCGACGGTCCGGTAGCGGACGAGCCGCTTCTCGACGGTCTCGCCGTCCTTGGGTCCGCCCCACTCGCCCGCGGTCAGCCACATCCCGGCCCGCTGGAAGACCTCACGCTCGTGTGCGAAGTAGATCTCCGGCAGCTCGATGCCCTCGCGGGCGATGTACTGCCACACGTCCAGCTCGGTCCAGTTGGACAGCGGGAAGACACGGACGTGCTCGCCGGGCGCGTGGCGGCCGTTGTACAGGTTCCACAGTTCGGGGCGCTGGCGGCGCGGGTCCCACTGCGAGAACTCGTCCCGCAGGGAGAACACCCGCTCCTTGGCCCGTGCCTTCTCCTCGTCGCGGCGGCCGCCGCCGAAGACCGCGTCGAACTTCTCCGCCTGGATCTTCTCCGTCAGCGGCAGCGTCTGCAGCGGGTTGCGGGTCCCGTCCGGTCGCTCCTTGAGCACACCCCGGTCGATGTAGTCCTGCACGGACGCGACATGCAGCCGCAGCCCGTGCTGGGCCACCGTGCGGTCGCGGTACTCCAGGACCTCGGGGAAGTTGTGCCCGGTGTCCACGTGCAGCAGCGAGAAGGGAACGGCCGCCGGAGCGAACGCCTTCAGCGCCAGGTGCAGCATGACGATGGAGTCCTTGCCGCCGGAGAAGAGGATCACCGGCCGCTCGAACTCGCCGGCCACCTCGCGGAAGATGTGCACCGCCTCGGACTCCAGCGCGTCCAGGTGCGAGAGGGCGTACGGGGCGGCCGTACCCTCCTCGACCGCAGCGACGGTCGTCGTCATGCCAGTCCCCTTTCGGTGAGCAGCGCGTGGACCGCGGCCGCGGACTCCTGGACGGTCTGGTGCTGCGACTCGATGCGCAGATCGGGCGTCTCGGGCTCCTCGTAGGGGTCGTCCACCCCGGTGAGCCCGGACAGCTCGCCCGCCGCCTGCTTGGCGTACAGGCCCTTCACATCACGTACGGAGCACACCTCGACCGGGGTCGCCACATGCACCTCGATGTACGCGGCCCCGCCCTCCTGGTGGCGCTTGCGCACCGCCTCGCGGCTGTCCGCGTAGGGCGCGATCACCGGGACGAGCGCCTTGACGCCGTTGCGGGCGAGCAGTTCGGCGAGGAAGCCGATGCGCTGCACGTTGGTGTGCCGGTCCTCGCGGCTGAAACCGAGGCCCGCCGAGATGAACTCGCGGATCTCGTCACCGTCGAGCACCTCGACGAGGTGGCCCTCCGCGCGCAGGCGGCCGGCCAGCTCGTACGCGATGGTGGTCTTGCCGGCACTCGGCAGACCCGTGAGCCAGACGGTGGCTCCGGTCGTCACGTTCGTCTCCTGAATCGTCGTCGTCATCCGTGCAGCCCGCACTCGGTCTTGGCGCTGCCCGCCCAGCGGCCCGCGCGCGCGTCCTCGCCCTCCAGGACGCGGCGGGTGCAGGGGGCGCAGCCGACGGACGCGTAGCCGTCCATCAGCAGCGGATTGGTCAGTACGCCGTGTTCGGCGACATAGGCGTCCACGTCGTCCTGGGTCCAGCGGGCGATCGGGGAGATCTTGACCTTCCGGCGCTTCTCGTCCCAGCCGACGACCGGGGTGTTCGCCCGGGTCGGGGACTCGTCGCGGCGCAGACCGGTCGCCCAGGCCACGTAGTTCTTCAGGCCCTGCTCCAGCGGCTGGACCTTGCGCAGCTTGCAGCACAGGTCGGGGTCGCGGTCGTGCAGCTTCGGGCCGTACTCCGCGTCCTGCTCGGCGACCGTCTGACGCGGGGTCAGCGTGATGACGTTGACGTCCATCACGGCCTCGACCGCGTCACGGGTGCCGATGGTCTCCGGGAAGTGGTAGCCGGTGTCGAGGAACACCACGTCCACGCCGGGCATGGCGCGCGAGGCGAGGTGGGCGACCACCGCGTCCTCCATGGACGAGGTCACGCAGAAACGCTTGCCGAAGGTGTCGGCCGCCCACTGGAGGATCTCCAGCGCGGAGGCGTCCTCCAGGTCGCGTCCCGCCTGCTCGGCGAGCGCCTTGAGATCCTCCGTCGTCCGCTCTTCCTGAACCGCGGTCATATGTCGTCTCCCCCTGCTTCGGACTGCTGAAGGCCCCGGGCGAGCAGCCCGAGGAACTTCAGCTGGAAGGCCCGGTTGCACGCCGCGCATTCCCACGCGCCGTGGCCCTGCTCGGACGGACGGAGGTCCTCGTCGCCGCAGTAGGGGCAGTAGAAGGGGGCGGCCCGCTCGCTCATGGCCCCTCCTTTCGCTGTCGTTCGCTGACGCTCACGACAGTGCCTCCTCGGACGCGCGGGAGGCCCAGGCGGCGAACCGCTCGCCGTCCTCGCGCTCGGCCTGGAACCGCTTGAGGACGCGCTCGACGTAGTCGGGCAGCTCCTCCGAAGTGACCTTCAGGCCGCGGACCTTGCGGCCGAACCCGGCCTCCAGGCCCAGCGCACCGCCGAGGTGCACCTGGTAGCCCTCGACCTGCTCGCCCTTGTCGTTGAGGACGAGCTGACCCTTGAGACCGATGTCCGCCACCTGGATACGGGCGCAGGCGTTCGGGCAGCCGTTGATGTTGATGGTGATGGGCTCGTCGAACTCCGGGATGCGGCGCTCCAGTTCGTCGATCAGGGACGAACCGCGCTGCTTGGTCTCGACGATGGCGAGCTTGCAGTACTCGATGCCGGTGCAGGCCATGGTGCCGCGCCGGAAGGGGGACGGCTTCGCGGTCAGGTCCAGCGCCTCCAGGGCCTCGACCAGCGGCTCGACCTGCGCCTCCTCGACATCGAGGACGATCATCTTCTGCTCGACGGTGGTTCGCAGCCGGCCCGAGCCGTGCGCCTCGGCGACCTCGGCGATCTTCGTGAGCGTGGCACCGTCGACGCGGCCGACGCGCGGGGCGAAACCGACGTAGAACCGGCCGTCCTTCTGCCGGTGCACACCGACGTGGTCGCGCCAGCGGCCCGAGGGCTCGGCGGGCGCGGGACCGTCGACGAGCTTGCGCTTGAGGTAGTCGTCCTCCAGGACCTGGCGGAACTTCTCCGCGCCCCAGTCGGCGACGAGGAACTTCAGACGGGCGCGGGTGCGCAGGCGCCGGTAGCCCCAGTCGCGGAAGATGCCGACCACGCCGGCCCACACCTCCGGGACCTCCCCCAGCGGAACCCAGGCGCCGAGCCGGACGCCGAGCTTCGGGTTGGTGGACAGACCGCCGCCGACCCACAGGTCGAAGCCGGGGCCGTGCTCGGGGTGCTCCACGCCGACGAACGCGATGTCGTTGATCTCGTGGACCACGTCAAGGAGCGGCGAACCCGAGATCGCCGTCTTGAACTTGCGCGGCAGGTTGGAGAACTCCTTGCTGCCGATGTAGCGCTCGTGGATCTCGTCGATGGCGGACGTGCCGTCGATGATCTCGTCCTCGGCGATGCCCGCGACCGGCGAGCCGATGATGACGCGCGGTACGTCGCCGCAGGCCTCGGTCGTGGACAGCCCGACGGCCTCCAGGCGGTTCCAGATCTCCGGGACGTCCTCGATGCGGATCCAGTGCAGCTGGATGTTCTGCCGGTCGGTGATGTCCGCGCTGCCGCGCGCGAACTCCTCCGAGATCTCGCCGATCACCCGCAGCTGCTGGGTGGTGAGGCGTCCGCCGTCGATCCGCACCCGCAGCATGAAGTACTTGTCGTCCAGCTCCTCCGGCTCCAGGATCGCGGTCTTGCCGCCGTCGATCCCGGGCTTGCGCTGGGTGTACAGACCCCACCAGCGCATACGTCCGCGCAGGTCGTTGGGGTCGATCGAGTCGAAGCCCCGCTTGGAGTAGATCGTCTCAATGCGTGTCCGCACATTGAGACCGTCGTCGTCCTTCTTGAACTGCTCGTTGCCGTTGAGCGGGGTGTGGTGCCCCGCGGCCCACTGACCTTCACCGCGGTGACGGCTCACCTTGCGGCGGGGAGTCGCGGCGGCAGGCTTCTGCGGGGTGGCGGCCATGGTTGTTACGTCCTTCGGGACAGGCGGGAAAGCGGCTCTGACCTGCGCGTTCGGGCGCATGGGCATACGTGCGCGTCGTTGCGCGATGGGACTGAGGAAGGGGTATCGGCTGTGCTGCGCCCGCGGCCGGAGGCCGCTGATGGGCTACGTCAGCTCGCCGGACAGATGGCGCTGGACATGCGGCCGAGGTCGACGTGCCGCCGACTCACCAAGGCAATTCCAGTTCCAGACATGACGGAAGCGTGTCATGGCAATCTGGACACAGTCCAGCTTCGTCCAAGATGCGGACACCCTTGTCCCGAAATGTGGGACAAGGGTGTCGTCGATCACATCGGCTGCCGCGGGTCTTGTCCGCGCAGGTCAGGCGCGGTACGCCCCGGGCCACGGACCCGGCGCCGCCGCCTCCGCCGCCTCCTCGACCTTGGTGTCGAAGAGCTTGAAGCCCCGGCGCAGATAGTTGTCCATGGCATGCTCCCCGTCCAGGCTGCACGTATGCAGCCAGACCCGCTTCGTGTGGGCCAGGCCGGGCCACCGGTCCGCGAGGTCCCAGGCGCGCGCGGCGCCGTACGACAGCAGGTGTCCGCCGATCCGCCGGCCCCGGAAGGCGGGCAGCAGACCGAAGTAGACGATCTCCACGACCCCGTCGTCCTGAGGGTCCAGCTCCACATATCCCGCGGGCGTTCCCCGGTCGTATGCAACCCATGTCTCCACACCCGGCCGCTCCAGGTGCTCCTGCCACCGCGCATACGTCCAGCCCAGCCGGTCGATCCAGCGGATGTCACCGCCGACGGACGCATACAGGAACCGGCTGAACTCGGGCGAGGGCACCTCGGAACGAACGATCCGCACGTCCCCCTCCGGCGCGACGGCCGGAAGCAGATCGGTCGGGGCGGTCTGCTCCAGGGACCAGGTGGTCACGGGAATGTTGGTCATGCCCGTCAGGGAATCATCCGCCGGGTGGATGTGTCGATCGCTGTCCAGCCCGCGCCCCATAGGGGCGCGGGGAACTGCGCGACCAGCCACGACGACGCCGCAGACGAACGACGGCCCATAGCGGCACAGCCCGCGCAGCGACTAGCCAAGAGCCCCGTCGATCGACCCCAGCGGCACCGCATACAACATCCGCCCGGACTGCGACCAGACCTCACCGGTCTCCTCCCAATAAGAGAGGGACCCGGAGGGCCCGGCCCAGCAGCGGTTCGTCCCGTCCGACCCACACCGCGTGGCCTTCGCGTCGCGCGCGTTCTGCCGCCACAGGGTGCCGTGGCCGTCCGCGGTGTCCGCCGGGCGGGCCAGGTACCACTGCGAGCCGTGCGACAGCACGCCGCCGACGGCGGCCGTCTTCGTCTCGTACGCCTCGGTCGCGGTCGCGCGTCCCGCGGGGTCGGTGGCCAGCAGACCGGCGCGGGCCGGGTCGCTGCTGAACGCGTAGCGCCACAGCCGGGTGTGCCGTCCGCTGTCCGCGGGGACCCACTCGCTCGCCACCAGGCTGTCGGGCGCGGTACTGCGGTCGAGGGAGATCGCCGTCGGACGTGCGCTTCCCCCGGTGAGCCGGTACGAGCCGACGGCAGGCAGGACGTACCGCGCGCCGTACGCCGCCCAGCCGCCGCGCACCTTGCCGATCGCGCCACTGTCGACGGTGGCCCGCTGGATGCGGTGCATGTCGTACACGTACAGGCCGTCGGCGGCGGTGACCAGGAGCTTGCCCTGGTACCAGACCATGCCGGAGACGGGGGAGGTGAGCCCGCGGTAGTCGCGGCCGCCGTCGACCGGGACGGCGAGGGCCACCCAGGCGTAGGTGAGACGGTCGGGGTCGCTCGCGTCGACGAAGGCGACCCGGGCCGGGCCGGGCCTCGCCGAACTGCCGGTGCGGTGGGTCCAGCCCGAGAGGATCACACGGCGCTCGCCCCAGTGGCCGTCGTCGTCCGCGTCCCCGGAGGTGGTGACCGCGCCGGCCCGCCAGCCGCGGGTGTCCGCGGCGTCCCAGCAGTACGCGCGCGTGGCCGCGGGCGCCACGGGCAGCGCCGTGCGCTCGGTGGTCGTGCAGTCGGCCGCGCCCAGCAGGGAGTGGTCGGCGTCGTCGAGGACGGTGCTCACGCCGACGGGCCTGCCCATGGCGGCGGCGAGCCGGTCGAGGGTGCTCCGCGACACCAGACGCTCCTGGAGCCGCAGCCCGGCCGTCCGCTCGGACGCGGCGAGTGCCTTCAGGGCCCCCGGCCGGTCACCGACCGTGGCCTGCGAGGCGCTGATCATGGTGGCTGCGGCGGTGAGTGCGAGGGCGGTACCGGCGAGGAAGGCGCGCAGCGCACGGCCCCGCTTCTGCCTGCGGTGTCGGCCACGTTGCTTCATACGTCCTCCCGAGGCGGGCCAACTGCGGCCATTGGTCCGTGTGTTGACCAAAGGAGCAGGTGGGGTGGCCCGTAGAGGGATGCTACGGCAGTCCGGCGCGGTAGGGCATGAAGACCGTGCAAATATGCGGAAGATACGGCCGTGTGGTCACTCAGGGGCATGTGTCGGACACGCTCACGGCAGATCGGCCGGCTGCCGTACGTTGATCACCGCCGGTGCCGTCGACTGCGGCAGCAGATCGCGCGGGTCGGCCGGCAGGAGCAGCTCCACCTCCGTGTCCTCCGCGAAGCGGTACGGCCGGTGCTCCAGCAACCCGCCGAGATAGCGCCGTACTCGGGACATCTCGGCGCGCACCGTCACCGTACGGGCCGGGTCGCCGAACACCTCCTCGGCGAGGCCCGCCGCGCTGCGGCCGCCGCGGTGCAGGGCGAGCAGATACAGCAACTCGGCGTGCCGGGGGCTCAGTTCATGGCTCCAGGAGCCCGCGGACCCGGACACCGTCACCGACCAGCGGCGCGACTGCGTCAGGTCCAGCACGATGCGCGTGGCGCCCTGCGGCACCGGCTCGTCCGTGGCCCGGATCAGCCAGCCCTCGGCCAGCGGCTCCACCGAGCACAGGCCGAGCGGCGGCAGCCACCGTCGGCCCGCCGTCAGCGACTTGGGCAGGGCGACCCGGCTGGTGTACGGCATCCCGGTCACCGCCGCGGTCCAGCCGTCCCGGTCCACCGCCAGGGCCCGGCCGCCCACCCGGGCCAGCGCCGGTGCGGCCACCGCGCGCAGCCGCTCCAGCGAGTTCAGATGGAGCTCGCGCAGCCGGGCCTCGGCGAGCTTGGCCACCGAGTCCACCCAGGCGAGCGTGGCCGGATGCATCGTCTCCAGTGGTCCGCTGATGTCCACGACACCGATCAGCCTCCCGTCGCGCGGGTCCGTGATCGGCGCGCCGGTACAGGTCCAGGAGGTCTGCGAGCGCACGAAGTGCTCGGAGGCGAAGACCTGCACGGGCCGGCGCACCACCGCCGGGGTGCCGATGCCGTTCGTCCCGACGACGTCCTCCCGCCAGTCGGCGCCGAGTTCGAAGCCGAGCCCGTCCGCCTTGCGCAGCACGGCCGCGCTGCCCTCGCGCCACAGCACCCGGCCGTCCGCGTCGGCGACCACCATGATGTGGTGGGCGACGTCCGCGACCGACAGCAGCCCCTCTCGCAGCACCGGCAGGACGTGCCGCAGCGTCGTGCTCTCCCGGCGCCGCCGCACCTCCTCGGAGGGCAGCAGCCCGGAGCGCTGGTCGCGCTCGGGGTCGATGCCGCTGCGCAGCATGCGTCCCCAGGACTGCTCGATCACCGGGCGCGGCGCGACGGGGGCGCGCTGCCCGGCGAGCCTGGCGGCGCGGACCTCGCTGAGTACCCGCGCCGCGCGCGCCGTGTCGACCACGGCGAGCTGCGTCACGTCCGTCGGCGGGTGCACCACGGGGCCTCCCGGAAGATGGGCTCGGGACAACCGGTTTCTCGTCGCGTTTCGGCCACGAAGCCGGAGTCGTCCTTACTGTCCGTCTCATAGTGCCGTTCGTTCCCGGCGGACGGGCCCAGTCCAGTCGCAGACAGCAGCAAGTTGCAACCCCTTGCAACCCTGGTGGACCGGCTCCTGCTTGATTGAATATTGAGCAACGCCGTCCCGAGCGGCGTTCGTGGCCTCGAACGGGCCTGGTTGGGCGGGGGTGGTGCCGTGTCGGCGCAGCACCACCCCCGTACGACATAAGCGCAGTTCAGGACACCGGCCGGGCCCGCTCCACCACCGACGCCAGGTCCAGGGTGTGGGGCAGCGTCCCGAAGGCCGCGCCCGAGTCGCCGCCCAGTCGCGAGGCGCAGAAGGCGTCGGCGACCTCCGGCGGGGCGAACCGGACGAGCAGCGAACCCTGGAGCACCAGCGCGAGCCGCTCCGTCAGCCGCCGGGCCCGACCCTCGATCCCGTCCAGGTCGGCCAGCTCGGTCAGCAGGTCCTTGATCGCGCCGTCCAGGCGGTGGTCGGCGCCGCGGGCCCTGCCGACCTCCTGGAGGTAGGCATTGAGGGCCTGGGGCTCGCGCCGCAACGCGCGCAGCACGTCCAGCGCCTGGACATTGCCCGCGCCCTCCCAGATCGAGTTGAGCGGCGACTCGCGCACCAGCCGGGGCAGCCCCGACTCCTCGACGTACCCGTTGCCGCCCAGACACTCGGCGGCCTCGACCGCGACCGGCGCACAGCGCTTGGTCACCCAGTACTTGGCGGCCGGTACGGCGATCCGCAGCAGCGCCCGCTCCTGCTCGCCGCCGTCGTCGTAGGCGGCGGCGAGACGCATGGCGAGCGTGGTCGCCGCCTCGGACTCCAGCGCCAGGTCGGCCAGGACGTTGCGCATCAGCGGCTGGTCGACCAGCTTCGCGCCGAACGCCTCCCGGTACGTGCAGTGGTGCACGGCCTGCGCGACCGCCTGCCGCATCAGGCCCGCCGAGCCCAGCACGCAGTCCAGTCGGGTCGCCGCCACCATGTCGATGATGGTCCGCACCCCGCGCCCCTCCTCGCCGACCCGGCGGGCCCAGGTGCCGTCGAACTCGACCTCGGCGGAGGCGTTGGAGCGGTTGCCGAGCTTGTCCTTGAGGCGCTGGATGAGGAAGACGTTGCGGGTGCCGTCCTCCAGGACGCGCGGCACGAGGAAGCAGGTGAGCCCGTCCGGAGCCTGGGCGAGCACCAGGAACCCGTCGGACATCGGAGCGGAGCAGAACCACTTGTGGCCGGTGAGCTCGTACGTTCCCTCCTCGGCCAGAGGGCGGGCGGCCGTCGTGTTGGCGCGTACGTCGCTGCCGCCCTGCTTCTCCGTCATGCCCATCCCGAACAGGGCCCCGGCCTTGAGACGGGCGGGCCGCAGCTCTCGGTCGTAGACCATGGAGGTGAGCCGCGGCTCCCACTCGGCGGCGAGGGCCGGGTCGGTGCGCAGGGCGGGGACGGCCGCATGGGTCATCGACAGGGGGCAGAGGTTGCCGGCCTCGACCTGTGTCCACACCATGAACGCGGCGGCTCTGCGGACGTGGCCGCCGGGCCGGACCCAGGCCGCGGTCAGGCCCGCCGCGACGCCCTTGCCGAGCAGGCGGTGCCAGGCGGGATGGAAGTCGACCTCGTCGATACGGTGGCCGTGGCGGTCGTGGGTGCGCAGCCGGGGCGGGTTCTCGTTGGCCTGGACCGCCCACTCCTGCAGCTGTGCCGAACCGGAGGCGCGGCCGAGCGCGGTCAGGTCGCCGTGGGCCTCGTCGAGCAGCTCGGGGGCCAGGTGCCGTTCGACGGCCGCGGTCAGGGCGCGGTCGGAGGTGAAGACGTCGTAGCCGTCCAGGGGCGGGGGCTGGTTGGTCACGGTGTGCGTGGTGCCTGCCATGCGGCGAAAGTACCCCGGGGCGGGGCGGGGGTCACGCACGGTCCTCGACCGCGGGGCGGTCGCTTCTCGCCCCCGCCGCCCCTACCCGTCCCATCCCCAGGGGCTCCGCCCCTTCGACCCCGACGGGGACTGCGTCCCCTGCACCCCGCTTACGGGGGCCAGCCCCCGTACCCCCGCTCCTCAAACGCCGGAGGGGCTGATTTTCGCCGGGCGGGGCGTCTCTTTCAGCCCGTCCGGCGTTTGAGGACGAGGCCGTTCAGGCCGATCGGGGGTGCAGGGGGCGGAGCCCCTGGGACGGGACGGGACGGGTAGGGGCGGCGGGGGCGCTGGGGATTCAGGCCAGCCGGGCCATCGCCGCCGCCGGTGCCGGATCCAGCGCGTCTACCGGCCAGCCCTCCCGGTACACCGTGTCCAGATAGCGCTCGCCGAGGTCCGGGGCGATCGCCACCGAGGTGAGGCCCTGGTGGCCGTGTTCGGCGAGCCACTGGCCGGCACCGCTGATCACGGTCCCCGTGGAGCCGCCGAACATGAAGCCGCGGGCGGCCAGGCGCCGGCAGGCGAGGACGGCGTCGGACTCCTCGACGCGGACCAGGTGGTCCACGTACGACTCGTCGAGGAGTGCCGGCGGCACGCTCGTCCCGAGCCCAGGGATCATCCGACGCCCCGGCGCCCCGCCGAAGCTCACCGAGCCGACACTGTCGACGGCCACGATGCGCACCCGGCGCCGCCACTGCCAGAACCAGCGGGCGCAGCCCATCAGGGTCCCGGTCGTGCCGGCCCCGACGAACAGGACGTCCAGGTGCGGGAAGCGGCGGGCGATGGCCGGGGCCGTGGTGCGGTAGTGCGCCTTCCAGTTGCCCTGGTTCGTGTACTGGTTGAGCCAGATGTACCGGTCGTCGGACGCGCACAGCGCGTTGACGTACGCCAACCGCGCGCCCAGGAAGCCACCCCGGGCGTCGGGTTCCTCGATGACGTGCACCTGGCTGCCGAGGGACTCCATCAGCCGGATCGTCGGCTGGTTGCAGCGTGCGTCGGTCACGCACAGGAACCGGTAGCCCCGGCTCGCCGCGATCACGCTCAGCGCCACGCCCAGGTTCCCGGACGACGACTCGACCAGGACCGAGCCGGGCCGCAGCAGACCGTCGCGTTCGGCGGCGTCGACCATCTCGGTGGCCGCCTTGAGTTTGATCGAGCCGGCGAAGTTGAAGCCTTCGCACTTCAGGTACAGCGGCAGCCCCAGCGCGGCCCGGAGGTCGACGTAGAGCTCCTCCTCGTTGAACTGAACGGGATCAGAAATGACGGGCATGATGCCCCCTCCTCATGCGCCACGACGACCGGCAGGTCAGCCGTGCCGGCGCAGCTCGTGGAAGAACCCGTCCACGACGTGCAGTCCGCCCCTGCGGGCCACTTCGTCGTGGACGAACTTGCCGACCGCGAGGTCGAGCACCCCCAGTCCGAACGGGGAGAACACCACCGTCCGGTCCTTCGGGACGGTCGCCCGTCCGGTCAGTACGTCGTTCAGCGTGCCGTCCAGGAACCCCCGGCTCCCCGTCAGCTGTTCGACCAGGTGCGGCGAGGTCTCCGCCTTGAGGCAGTGCTCGACGTCGTCGACGTAGTTGGCCGAGGCCAGCAGGATCGCGGGGTCCAGGTCGCGCAGCGACACATGCAGCACCAGCGGGTGGTGGGAGAACCACGACGGGTCGTGGATGTGCGGTGCGGAGGCGACCGTGGCGAACACCAGCAGGTCGGAGGAGCGGATCAGGGGGTCCGGGGTGTCGTGGAGGGTGACGTGGCCCTTTGTGCCCGAGCGTTCCAGGTAGTCGCGGAATCCCGCCGCGCTGTCGGGCGACAGGTCGTGGACGCCCGTCTCCTCGAACTCCCAGCCGGTGGCGGTGAGATGGGTGTGGATGTACCGGGCGATGAGGCCCGTGCCGATGAAGCCGACCCGGGTGGGACGGGAGCGGGTCCGGCTCAGCCGGTCGGCGGCCAGCGCCGCCGAGGACGCCGTGCGTGTCGCGCTGATCACCGAGCTCTCCAGGCAGGCGAAGGGGTAGCCGGTGTCCGGGTCGTTGAGGATCAGTACGGCGGAGGCGCGCGGCAGGCCGGACTTCGTGTTCTGCGGGAAGCTGGAGATCCATTTCAGGCCGTCCACCCGCAGCGGTCCACCGAGCGAGGCGGGCAGCGCGATGATCCGGGACGTCGGGCGGTCAGGGAAGCGCAGGAAGAACGACGGCGGGTTCACCGCGTCGCCCGCCCCGTGCAGCCGGTACACGGCCTCGACCAGCTCGGCGATCTCCGGCTCCCGGCCGTGCAGCACCGATTGCACCTGCTCGCCGGAGATCACCGCGAACGGCGGTGCACCCGGGGCGTTTTGAGCGGTATCCGTGGTGGTCATGCGGTCCTCACCTCGATGGTCGGCGCGCAGTCGGTCAGCCGCAGGCAGTCGCCCAGCGCGGCCAGCACCTCGCGCGGCCCGTCGAAGGGCTCCCTGCTGTGCGCGGTGCGGATGTTGTCGACGAGCAGCAGGTCACCGGAGTGCCACGGCTCGCGCAGGGTGTGGGCCTCGTAGGCCTCGTTGACGGTCCGGACGATGTCCTCGTCGAGCGGATCGCCGTTCCCGAACCGGGTGTTGAAGGGCAGGCCCTCGGGGCCGTAGACGTCCACCAGGTACTCGCGCACCTCGGGGTCCATGGTCCACTCGTTGAGGAAGGCGATCTGGTTGAACCAGCAGCGCCGGCCGCTCACCGGGTGGCGTACGACGGCGCTGCGGTGCTGCCGGGTGTGCAGCGAGCCGTCGTCCTGCCAGGCGAACTCGATGGCGTTCGTACGGCAGTAGCGCTCGACGGCGGCCCGGTCGTCGGTGCCGAACACCTCGGCGACGGACGCCCCGATCTCGTCGTTGTACGTCCGGGTCAGCAGCCAGCCCTCCCGCTCGAACCGTTCGACCAGGCCGGCGGGGAGCGCCTGGAGCACGGTCGGGCTGTCGGCGACCGCGGTCGCGCCGCCCGTCTCCGGTGCCACCAGACAGGCGAAGAGCAGCAGACCGGGGAACTCAAGGGCGTAGCTGAGCTCGTGGTGCATGCACATCTGCTGGTTGGGCGGCCACTTGGAGGAGGAGTACACACCGTCGGCGTAGGAGCGGCGGGGCGCGAAGGGCTCCCGGTCGGCCATCAGACGGCCGCCGGCGAGGTGCCGGAACACCTCCTCCGTGTCCGCGGGTCCGGTCAGGCCCAGTCCGCGGACCACCAGGCTGCCGTGCTCGGCGACCGCGGCACGCAGCGCGTCGCGGTGCTCGGCGGCCCAACTCGCGGGGTCTTCAGTGGACTTGGCGTGGAGTAGTGGTGGACGGTCGGGCGCCTGTTCGATGTCCGGCAGCAGGGCGGGTGACGAGTGCGTCATTGCACAGGTTCCTTTCAGTGGTGCTGGTCGAGCTGAGCCGCCAGGTCGGCGAGGACCGGACAGCGGGTCACGTCCTTGAGGGAGATCGCCCGGTCAAGGGCGACCGCCAGCTTCACGGCGGACAGCGAGGTGCCGCCGCGGTCGAAGAAGTGGTCCAGACGGCCGATCCGGTCCGCGGGAATGCCGAGCACCTCGGCCCAGGCGGCGGCCAGCCGTCGCTCGGCGGGCGTGACCGGCGCGCCGGAGTCGTCGGCGTCGAGTTCCTCGGCGAGCGCGGTCAGCGTCCTGCGGTCCGTCTTGCCGTTGGCCGTCAGCGGCAGCCGCTCCCGCCAGTGGACGACCGCCGGGACCATGTACGGCGGCAGCGAGGCGGCCAGTTTGTTCCGCACCTCGTCGGCGCCCACCGGCTCCGTGCCGGTGCAGAACGCCACCAGCTGCGTACCTCGTACGACGACCACGGCGCCGTCGCGTACGCCGGGCACCCGCAGCAGCTGGTTCTCGATCTCGCCGATCTCGATGCGGAAGCCGCGGATCTTGACCTGGCTGTCCCGGCGGCCGAGGAACTCCAGCTTCCCGTCGGGCAGCCAGCGCCCGTGGTCGCCGCTGCGGTACAGCCGCTCGCCGGGCCGGTACGGGTCCTCGGTGAAGGCGGCCTTCGTGCGCTCGGCGTCGTTGACGTATCCCCGCCCCACGCACACCCCGGAGAAGACGATCTCGCCGGGTGCGCCCAGCGGTACGGGCACCAGGTCCTCGTCGACGACATACACCCGTACGTTCGCTATCGGCCGCCCCAGCGGCACCCGCTCCTGGTCCGGGACCCGGTCCATGACCTCGTGGTTGGTGTCGTCCGAAGTCTCCGTCAGGCCATAGGCGTTGACGAGCCGGATCCCGGGCATCGCGTCGAACCAGCGCTGCACCAGCTCCTTCTTGACCGCCTCCCCGGTGACCGACACACAGCGCAGGTCGGGCAGTTCGCGCGGCCGCTGTTCCAGCTCGGCCAGTACGGCTTCCAGGTACGAGGGCACGATCTGCAGGACGTTCACCCGGCCCCGTACGACCGTGTCCACGAACCGCGGCACGTCCAGGATCGTCTCCTGCCCGACCAGCAGCGTCCGCCCGCCGACGAGCAGCGCGGAGAGCAGCTGCCACAGGGAGATGTCGAAGCACTGCGGCGCGGTCTGCGCGACCGTCCGTCCGGCACCGATCCCCAGGTCGTCGATCTTGGCGAGGACGTGGTTGACGAAGCCGGCGTGCTCGCACATGGCGCCCTTGGGCTCGCCGGTGGAGCCGGAGGTGAAGTAGATGTACGCGAGCCGGCCCGCGGCGACGGGCACGCCCAGGTCGTCGTCGGCGTGGCCCTCGGCGTACGCGGTGTCGGCGTACAGCTTCCGGGCCGCCCGGTCGACGTTGCCGTCGCTGCCGCGTTCGGTGAGGACCAGGTCGCAGTCGGCCCGGGCGAGGGTCCGCGCGATGCGGTCGGCGGGGAAGTGCGGCTCGACCGGCAGATACACGCCGCCCGCCTTCAGCACACCGAGCACCGCGGCCGGCCAGTCCAGGTTCCGTTCCATCACCACCGCGACCACGCCCTCGGGCCGCAGCCCTCGTGCGAGCAGCGCCCGGGCGACACGGTTGGCACGGGAGTTGAGCTCCCGGTAGGTCCACTGCCGTCCGTTCTGCACGACGGCCACCGCGTCCGGGTGCAACGCCACCCGCTGCTCGAACAGCTCATGCACCCGCCGGTCCGGCAGCTCCCTGTCCGGACCCGCCAACTCGTCGAGCTGGAAGCGGAGTTCGTCATCGGAGAGCAGGGTGGGGCGGTCCGGTTCGGTGAGCGCGGTGAGGTGGTAGCCGGCGATACGGGCGGCGGCCTCGGCGTCGAGGACGTCGGTGCGGTAGCGCAGGCACAGGACGCCGTCCGTGACGCATACCTGCAGCGTGGGGTCGTAGTCGGTCTGTTCGCCGGTCAGCGCGGCCAGCACCCTGGCATGCGCGGCCGCCAGGTAGGGCGGCTGCACCGAGGTGCCTTCCGGCAGCGGTACCCGGTGTTCCGCGACGCCGGGGACCGGGTCGAGCGTCCATCGCGGGATCGTTTCCATGAGTTCGGTTCCCCCCTGTTGCTGTCATGCGTGCCGCGGCGCGACCGCCGGGTTCCCGCCCCAGTGCGCCCCGGGCGGCATCTCCTCGCCCTTCATCAGGAAGGAGTCGGGTGCCAGGACGGCGCCGTCGCCCATCGAGACGCCGTAGTGCACGAGCGCTCCGGTGCCGAGCGTGCAGCCGGCGCCGATGCTGATGCGGTCGGACTTGAAGGTGCCGTCCTCCTGCGAGTGGGCCTGCACCTTGGTGTGCGCGGCGAGCGTGCAGTCGTCGCCGATCGCGGTGAGCGTGCGGTCGGTGAGGTAGCAGCCGTCGTCGAAGACCCGGCGCCCGATCCGCACGCCCAGCAGCCGCCAGACGAAGCTCTTGAACGGTGTCCCGTTGAACACCACGAGGTGGTTGTCGGGCACCTTCCACAGGCGCTCCACCCACCAGAAGTGCGGGTCGTAGATCGACACCAGCCGCGGCCGGAGCGGCCGGAAGCGGGTGATCAGCCGCTCCACCAGCACGTAGTAGCCGGTGCTGAACGCCAGACCCACGATCAGGGACGCGCCGATCAGCAGACCGCCGACGGTGCCGCCCTTGCCGTACAGGTCGAAGGCGGCGAAGCCGATCACGCCGAGGGCGAACCAGTGCAGCCAGCGCACGAACAGGAACAGGCCCATCGAGCGCAGGTTGTAACGGTTCTTCGCGGCCAGCCGGCGGTGCAGTTCCGTGCCCTCGCGCAGATGGTCGAAGCGGCTGTCGCGCTCCACCGAGCGCGGGATCTCGAAGGCGGGCGAGCCCAGCAGGCCCACGCCCTCGCGGAGGTGACCGTCCAGCGGGACCATCACCTTCGTCGCCAGCAGGACGTTCTCGCCGGTACGGCCGCCGCTCGGGTAGGCGATGTTGTTGCCGAGGAAGTTGTGCGCTCCGATCGTCGCGCGCGAGACCCGGAAGGACGTCCCCGAGAAGTCGGCGTTCACGATCGACAGCCCGTCGGCGACCATCGTGCCGCTGCCCACGGTCACCAGGTGCGGTGTCTCGTGCTGGACCTCCGTACCGAAGTTCGAGCCGGTCTGCTCGACGTGCGAGAGGTCGTAGCCGATGGACCTGAGGTAGTGGACGATGTACGAGCTGTCGCCGCACAGCCACTTGAAGAACTTGACGTTGCTGATGCGGGCGATCGCGCGCTGCACCGAGTAGTGGAAGCCGTAGAGCGGGTAGACCCGGTCCGGGCGCAGCAGCGTGCCCAGCAGGCGCGGCAGCAGGGACACGGTGACGAGGCCGAGGATCAGGAAGCCCGCGTAGGCGGCCAGCGAGAAGCCCAGCGCCTCGCCGTAGAACGTGGCCGAGCCCAGGTCCTCGGCGGCCGGGTCGAGCAGCGTGTGGAGGGCGGGGACCACCGTGAGCAGCAGATAGGTCCCGCCGACCGTGACGGGGACGTAGACGACGAGCATCTGCAGCAGCCCGCCGAGGCCGTACACGGCACGGCGCAGGGTGGAGACGCGGGCCGGGGGCACGCGGACGTGGTCGACGTCCGTGCGCTGGGCGGGGGAGCCGTGCCACCGCTCGCCCGCCGGGACGGACGCGCCGCCGTACAGGGCGGAGGCATGGCCGAGCTGAGCGCCGTCACCCATCGTCGTACCGATGTCGAGGACGGACTTCTCACCGATGTACACGTCCCGGCCGAGAGTCACCCGGCCGGTGCGGATGCGGCCCGCGTGCGCCTGGTAGCACAGCACGAAGGAGTCCTTGCGGATCACCGAACCGGCGCCGACCGTCAGCAGGTCGGTGCAGACCGGCACGGTGTGGGTCAGGATCGTGACGCCCTTGCCGATCCTCGCGCCCAGCGCCCGCAGGTACAGCACGTACAGCGGGCTGCCGGTGAACAGGATCAGCGGGTTGGCGTGCAGCAGCGCCTTGACGGTCCAGAAGCGGACATAGGCGAGGCTCCAGACCGGGAACTCGGTCTCCTTCCACTGGCCGACCAGCAGCCACTTGGCGGCGATCGGGACCACACAGGCGCCCAGGAAGACCGCGGCGCCGAAGGCCAGCGAGCGCAGATAGACGTCGACGACCCCGTCCACGGCGGAGATCCACTCGTAGCCCCGGCCCATGACGATTCCGGCGAGCGCGCAGTAGGCGGCGAAGACCAGAAACTGCAGTGCGCCGCAGAGGAAATAGCGCGGGGTGCTGCCGGGCAGCGGGGCGGGCGTCTCGATCTCGGCCGGCGCCGGGGCGGCAGCCGGTGCGGTGTCGAGGGCCGCCGCCAGCCTTCGAATCGTCGGATGGCCGTACACGTCCTTCATCGACACCGACGGAAGATCCGGGTGCTTCCTGACGCGGGCGCAGAAGTGGGCCATGGTCAGGGAATTGGCGCCGAGATCGTCGAAGAAGTGACTGTCGAGAGGTATGTGTTCCTTGCTGACGACACCCGACAGAACCTCGGCCAGGACATTTTCGGTGCCGGTGTCGATTTTTCCCACCACGGGCGCTCCTTACAGGTTTTACAGGCTTTACGACTTTTGCCACTCGCCCGGTTCCGGCGCTGACCAGGCTGTTGCCGGGGGCGGACATTCCGCTGTCCGGCGGTCAGGGCCGGCCCGCGCCGCCTCGGTGAGCCTTTGGTGGTGTACGCGTCAATGGGTGCGGAGTAGGCATGAGAATTCCCCCGAGATCAGTACGGTGGAACTCCGCCCGCTGTCCGCGGCCGGACGGAATTCAATGACACTGGGAAGCCCTGGAATTCGAGTTCGGAATGTTGCGGAAGTGTGTGAGGTGGCCGTATGAAAACGACGCAGGGCAGCACGGCGCGACCCACATGGATCCCATGTGGATCACGGGTAACGCGGCTGGATGGCATGCCGGGTCGGCAGGCCCTGAAGTCCCCCGTGCCGTGTGCGTCTGAGTCGTCCTCAGCGTGCACAACGAATGCAACGCGAATTCTTTCGGAAACTTCATGAACGGTTCAAGGACATTTCGCCCAATGGCGATTTCGCGACCTTGTGGAATTTCCGATCAGGCTGACGACGTGTGCCGTTTACATGGGTGGCCGGATGAAAACCGGCCAATCAGGCCAACGCGGACATGACAGAAAAATGGGTCGGCTTCCTCCGGCCGCTGCCGGGCGGGGGATGAGTGCACCCGACCACGGCGGATACCGTTAGGTCGTGCAGTCAGCAAGTGAATCGCCGCAGAGCCCCTCCGGGCGTCTCCACCGGGCACGTGCCCTCTATCGGAACGTCTCGAAGCGCAGGACTGCCTGGCTGCTGCTCAAGGACACCGTGAACTCGTGCATGGAGTACCGCATCCTCGGCCTCGCGGCCGAGGCCGCGTTCTTCACGCTGCTGTCCGTGCCGCCCCTGCTGCTGAGCCTGATCGGCCTGCTCGGCTACGTCGACGACTGGACCGGCGCCCACTCCATCGCGAGCCTGGAGAACAACATCCTGGAGGCGTCCCGCACCGTCCTGTCCGACAAGGGCGTCCACGAGATCGCCCAGCCGATCCTGCACGACGTGATGAAGGGCGGCAGACCCGATGTCATCTCCATCGGCTTCCTGTTCGCCCTGTGGTCGGGCTCCCGCGCCGTGAACGTCTTCATCGACACCATCACCGTGATGTACGGCCTCGACGGCGTGCGCGGCATCGTCAAGACCCGGCTGGTGTCCTTCGCGCTGTTCATCGCGGCCCTGCTGATCGGCTCGGTCGCGCTGCCGCTGATGGTGGCCGGTCCTGATGCCGTGGTGAACGTGGTGCCGTGGTCGGAGACGGTGGTACAGGTCCTGTACTGGCCCGTCGTCATCGTCCTGTCGATCGTCTTCCTGACGACCCTGTACCACGTGTCCGTCCCCGTGCGCTCCCCGTGGATCGAGGACGTGCCCGGGGCCCTGGTGGCCCTCGCCATGTGGGTGCTCGGCAGCTACCTGCTGCGCATCTACCTGACCAGCACGGTCGAGGGCCCCACCATCTACGGCTCACTGGCCGCGCCCGTCGCCGTACTGCTGTGGATCGGCGTGTCCGCGTTCGCCGTGCTCGTCGGGGCCGCGGTCAACGCCGCAATCGACCGGGTCTGGCCGGCCGCCGCGACCGCCGCGGCCCGCGCCGCGAACGAGCGGCTGCGCGAGGTGCAGCTGGCCGAGCACGTGGCCCGCGCGGCCGCCGGCCACGAGACCGACCCGGCCGACCCGGACATGCCCTCCGAGTTCCCCGAACGCTGGTCCCGCTTCCTGCCGCCGGAGGACGTGACGTCCCGCCTGCGAACGCATGTGAAGAGCACCCATCCGCACCACAAACCGGAGGATTCCTGAAGCGCCCCGAAGGGGCGCGGGGGTGTCGATCTGCGGCTCCGCCCCGATGGGGGCCCCCGCTCGAGCGAAGCCGAGAGTGGGGAGCGACCAGCCACACACAAGCCGCACTCCGCGGACATTCCGCAACCCCGACTGCACTTCCCGCCAAACCTTCCACGTGCCCGAGGCGGCCGCCTCCCTCACAAAGTCCCCGAAGTCACGGGGCGCACGTCCCAACACCTGCCGGCCCCCGTCCGTGAGATGCGCATTCCGCCCGTCGAGCAGCCCCTCGAACACCCCCACCAGAAACTCCGCCTCCTCGGGCGGCACGCCGAACCCGGTCAGGGCCTCGCCATAAGCCCGCGCAGGCACCGGCGTATAAGAAACCGTCGTACCGGTCGCCGCAGAGATCTCCCCGACCGCTTCGCGGAGCGACAGCAGCCGCGGCCCGGTGATCTCCACCGTCCGCCCGACGTGCAGTTCCCCCGAGGTCAGCACGGCCGCGACCACGTCGCCGATGTCCCGCACATCGACGAACGGCTCCCGCACCTCACCGGCCGGAAAACTCCAGCTCCCCCCTGCTCAACTCCTCCACCAGCGGCCCCTCGCTGAAGTTCTGCGCGAACCACGCGGCCCGTACCACCGTCTAGTCCGCACCCGACGCCTTCAGCGCCTCCTCGGTCGCCGGCGCCTGCTCCTCCCCGCGCGCCGACAGCAGCACCAGCCGCGCGCGGGACGAGCCGGGCCAGGAGGTCGTCCTGGACCGCCTCCTCGACCTGTTGGTCATCGCAGCGCTCAGGGCCTGGTTCGCCCGCCCCGAGGCGGCGGCACCGGCCTGGTACCAGGCGCTGGCGGACCCCGTCGTCGGCAGGGTCGTCCGGCTGCTCCACGACGACCCCGCCCACCCCTGGACGGTCGCCTCGCTCGCGGCCAAGGCGGGAGTCTCCCGGGCAGCCCTCGCCCGCCGCTTCACCGGCCTGGTGGGCGAGCCCCCGATGACCTACCTGGCCGGCCGACGCCTGGCCCTGGCCGCCGACCGCCTGCGCGACACCGACGACACCCTGGAGGCGATCGCCGGCCAGGTCGGTTATGGCAGTGCGTTGGCTCTGTCCGGTGCTTTCAAGCGGGTGTATGGCGTGAGTCCGCAGGTGCATCGGGTGGGGTCGGCGTAGCGTTCCGTGCGTGTACGTGGAGTGGGTGTCGCGGCTGATCGGGGCCGCGTCGTGTGGACGTACTTCCTGTCCGGGGCGGGAGCTGGGTGTGTGCGCCTTGGAGGCGATCGCCGGCCAGGTCGGTTATGGCAGTGCGTTGGCTCTGTCCGGTGCTTTCAAGCGGGTGTATGGCGTGAGTCCGCAGGTGCATCGGGCGGGGTCGGCGTAGCCTTCGGTACGTGTACGCGGAGAGGGCGTCCCGGCTGACCGGGGCCGTCGTGTGGACGAACACGCCGTCCGCGGCCGGAGCCGGGCGTGTGCTGCCCGACGGCTGCATGGACCTGCTGTGGCACCAGGGCCGGCTGCTGGTCGCGGGGCCCGACACGCACGCGTACGTCACCGCGGGCGAGCGCGGAGTGTGGGTGGGCGTCCGCTTCTACCCCGGCACCGCGCCCGCCCTCCTCGGCGTTCCCGCAAACGAGCTGCGCGACCGGCGCGTCGCGCTCACCGAACTGCGTCCGGCCGCGGAGGTCCGCCGGCTCACCGCTCGCGTGAACGCCGCCGCCGAACCGGCAGGCGGCCTTGAGGAGTTGGCGCTGCGCCTGGCCGCCGACGCCGAACCCCCCGACCCGCTGCTACGGCACCTCGTGACCGCCCTCGGCGAGGGCCGCCCGGTCGCGGCCACCGCCGACGAACTCGGCCTCGGCGCCCGCCAGTTGCACCGCCGCTCCCTGGCCGCCTTCGGCTACGGGCCCAAGATGCTGGCCCGTGTGCTGCGGTTGCAGCGGGCGCTGGGCCTGGCCCGGGAAGGGGTGCCGTTCGCGGAGACGGCGGCCCGTGCCGGGTTCGCCGACCAGGCCCATCTGGCCCGGGACGTGAGGGAGCTCGCGGGGCTGCGGCTCGGGCAGCTACTCGGCCGCGGTTAGCTGCGCGAACAGGTCGACGCCGTTGCCGTCCGGGTCGTGCACGACGGCGTACCGCATCCCCCAGAAGGCGTCCCACGGCTTGAGCTCGCCGTGGTACCCGGCGCCCACCAGGTCCTCGTAGACGGAGTCGACCTCGGCGGGCGACCCGCACCTGAAGGCGAGCGAGATCCGGCCGCCGGTGGCCGGTGGCTGATAGGCCGGGTGGAAGGAACGGACGGTCTCCTCGGGATCCAGGGCGAGGGTAAGCCCGCCGGGCAGTTCGGCCTCGACGTGCGGCTGGTCCTCGGAGCCCTCGGGGAAGACGAGCCCGAGACGACGGTAGAAGGCGAGCGAGGCGGCCATGTCGGAGACGACCAGGCCGACCACGGCGAATCGTGGAGTCATACCGGCACCGTAGGCAGCGCCCGGGCGGCCGGTCTTGAAGGAATCGGACACGCTCAGCCGAAGGTCACCGGCCCACGAGGTGTGTCCACCGTGAACGAGAGACCCACCGGCCCCTCGGTCACGACGAGCTCGGCTCCGACGGCGGACAGCAGAGGGCGTATCTCGTCGGGCTCCGGAGCGGTGGCCGACAGCCGGAGCAGGGGAGTGACAGGCAGTCCCGTCGCCGTGGGGTGCGCCGAGGATCCCCAGTCGATGAGGAAGGGGACGAGACCGGACGGGTGCGCGGTGTCGCCGTCGGTCAGCCGCCACTCCAGCAGTGTGCCGTCCGGCCGGCGGCGACTCATCGGCCGTACCGGACCGGGGTCGTACCCCCGCGCCCGCGCCGACGCAACCGCCGCGTCCAGGTCCGGCGGACTGATCGCCCAGGTCACCGTCCGCGCGGAGACCAACTGGTCCACGTCGAACGGGCGCGGGCCCTCGGGCCCGGCCTGTTCCGGATCGGGCCCGATGATCTCCAGATAACTGGAACTGCCCAGCGAAACCAGGTAGTTGCGCGTCCCGAACCCCACATGCGCACCGCCGGGCGCAGGTGTCACACCGGTACGCCGGGCGAACTCGGCGACCGTTGCGGCGAGTTCGGGGGTCGCAAGGACGAGATGGTCCAGGTGCAGGGGAATGGCGTTCATCGCAGCCGAGGCTACGCAGACAGCCACCACAATGGAACACCCGTGCGGCAGCGGGTCATTCGTCGTGGCCGAGGGTGTCGGCAGCGCCCTGAAGGGGCGCGGGTAACTGCGCGACCAGGCACGACGTCGCCGCAGACGACCCACGACTCAGCGTCGGCGTGCCGTACTGGCCCGCTCCACCAGCCGAGTCGACAACTCCGTACGCGTCCCCTCCAGGCGATCCCCCGCCATCATCCGCACAAGCAAGTGCAACGCCCCCGCCGCCATCTCCGACAGCGGCTGCCGGATCGTGGTCAGAGCGGGAGCGACCCAGCGTGACTCGGGCAGGTCGTCGAAGCCCACCACGCTGATGTCGTCCGGGACCCGCAGCCCCCTTGCGGCCAAGGCTTTGTACACGCCCAACGCCATGTGGTCGGAGCAGACGAAGACCGCCGTCGGCGGTTCGGGCAGGTCCAGGAGGTCCAGCATGCGGCGGTGCGCGACGCTCTCGTCGAAGCCGGCGTGCTTGACGTACTCCGGGCGATGGCGGACCCCCGCCGACGCGAGTGCCGAGCGGTACCCGGCGACCCGGGCGCTGCTGCACATCTTGCGCTGGTGACCGGCGATGACGGCGATGCGTTCGTGGCCCAGGGAGAGCAGGTGCTCGGTCGCGGTGACACCGCCCTGCCAGTTCGCCGCGCCCACCGACACCACGCCCGGCGGGGGTTCGAGGACCGGGTCGATCAGGACGTACGGGATGCGGTGCGTGTCCAGCCAGGCGTACTGCGACGGCGTCAGCTCGGCCAGATTGAACAGCACACCGGAAGAACCGCGCGCGATCAGCTTGTCCAGCCAGCCGCGCTCCGGGCGCCCGCCACGGGTGCGGGTGAGTCCCGCCGAGACGACCACCTCAAGACCCACGGCGTGCGCCGCCGTCTCCACACCCTGCAGCACCGCCCCCGACCAGGAACTCTCCAGTGAGTGCACGACCAGGTCGACCAGCCCCGGCACCTTCGCGGCGTCGAACCGGGGTCTGCGGACATAGCCGAGCCGGTCCAGGGCCTCGGTGACACGGCGGCGCGTCTCCGGCGCCACGTCCTCCCGGCCGTTGACCACCTTGGAGGCGGTCGGTACGGACACCCCCGCCTCGCGGGCCACGACCGCCAGCGTCGGCCCCGCCGTGACGCTCGCACTCCCCGTGCGGACCATCGGGAACCACCTCTCCGGCCCGCCCGAGGGCCATGAAAAGTTTCGACCAGCGCGGAAACGGTAAGCGCTTCCTACACTAGGTTCACCCGAACACGTCGGAAAGAGGCCGGACTTCTCAGGATCTTCGCGGTTTCGGACTTTCGAAACTTCGAACCCGAGTGTGGTCACGCCAACCAGGGGCAGCTGACAGAAGACCAGCCGAAAGCCGGTGAAGCCGGCCGTGAACTCCGCGTCCACCAGGTCCACGGCAGGGATGGCGGCCATCGACCCGGTGAAACGGAGCCTGGATCCGTGGTCGTCGGAGAGCCTGCCGAAATCCAACGGCTCGCCGACGGGCACACGCACCCCGCCCCGCACACACCAGAACCGCGTCTCGGCCTCGTCGGTCGTCACGCCCAGCGTCACCGGAGCGTCCGTGTCGACGTCCACCACGGCCACCGTCCGCGTGCTGCCCGCGCTGCCCTTCGCCCTCGGGCCCCGCCCAGGTCAGGTCCAGTACCTCCTGCGTGCCTCGCACGAGCCCATACGCTTCACCGCGTCCGGGCTCCCCGACGGCCTGCGCGTCGACCGACGCACCGGCCTGATCTGCGGAACCCCCAACGAGACCGGTGAGTTCACCATCACCACCACCGTGGGCAGCACGTCGTACGACGACGGGACCTTCACCGTCCGCGGCGCGGGCGTCGACCTGACCGTCAACAACCAAGGGATGACAGGGCAGTTCGCACGACAGTCCGTCACCGGCGACTGCACGGTCACCGCCCGGCTGGTCTCCCGTACCGGTGGTTCGAAGAGGTGAGCATCACCCCCGACTGATCCCCCCCACGGATTGGAGTCGCACACAATGAGCCGCATATCCCCCCACCAGGGCCCCGCACAGGGCGAGTTGAGCCGCCGCGGTCTGCTGAGGACCGCGGGCGGGCTCACCGCCGCACTCGCCCTCGGGGGCTCAGCGGCCGCGCTGGCGGGCCCCACCGCCACCGCGGCACCGGCGACCTTCACCCACCCCGGCATGCTGCACAACGCCGGGGACATCAACCGTGCCAAGGTCAGGGTCGCGGCGAAGAACGATCCCTGGCTGTCCGGCTGGAACAGGCTGATCGCCAACTCCCACTCGCAGTCCTCCTGGAGGCCCGACCCGCAGGCCACGATCATCCGCGGCGGTAAGGGCGAGAACTACGGCATCCTCTACAACGACATCGCCGCCGCCTATCAGAACGCCCTGCGCTGGGCGGTCGGCGGCACGGCCGCCAACGGTGACACGGCCGTCAAGATCCTCAACGCCTGGTCGTCCAAGCTGACCACCCTCACCGGCAACGCCGACCGGTTCCTCGCGGCCGGCATCTACGGCTGGGAGTTCTGCCAGGCGGCCGAGCTCATGCGCGGCTACGCGGGCTTCGACCTGGCGAGGTTCCAGAAGATGATGGTCAACGTCTTCTACTCGCTCAACAACCAGTTCCTCACCCGGCACAACGGCGCCTGCGTCACCAACTACTGGGCGAACTGGGACCTGTGCAACATGGCCTCGATCATGGCCATCGGGATCCTCACCGACAACGCCGCCAAGTACGACCAGGCCGTGAACTACTTCAAGACCGGCGCGGGAAACGGTTCCATCCGGCACGCGGTGCCGTTCCTGTACTCCGACGTCGACGGCTACGACCTCGGCCAGTGGCAGGAGTCCGGGCGCGACCAGGGCCACACCATGATGGGCATGGGGCAGATGGGCGCGCTCTGCGAGATGGCCTGGAACCAGGGCGACGACCTGTACTCGTACGACAGCCGCCGCTTCATGAAGGCCGCGCAGTACGTCGCCAAGTACAACATCGGCCAGGCCGTGCCCTACACCGCCTACACCTGGGGCAGCGGCACGAACTGCAGGCGGCAGTCGCAGACCGTGATCAGCACCGGCAGCCGCGGCCAGGTCCGCCCGGTGTGGGCCATGCTCCACTTCCACTACAACCGGCGTCTGCACCTCGACGACAAGTACATCTCGGCCATGTACTACGACCTCGTCGCCCCCGAGGGTGGAGGAGGTGACTACGGCTCCACCAGCGGCGGCTACGACCAGCTCGGCTTCGGCACCCTGATGTACGCCAAGTAGCCGCCGAATCGCGCTCTGCACCGGAATACCGGGGCGATCTGTGGTGCTCTGTTGTTACCGGTGCAGTGGCGCGGTGAGGAGGCTGATGGTCGTATGACGGCAGCAGTCCAGGCAGATCCGGTGGTGAGCACGCCGTACGGGGCCGTACGAGGCCGGTACGAGCACGGCATCGCGGTGTTCCGCGGCATCCCGTACGCCGCACCCCCCTTCGGCCCCCGCCGGTTCCGGCCGCCCGTGCCGCCAGAACCCTGGGACGGTGTGCGCGACGCGGGTGCGTTCGGGCCGACACCGCCGAAGCCGCCGTACTCCGAGGCCTTCGAGAAGTACCTGTCCGACCCCGTCGTCTCCGGTGACGACTGCCTGAATCTGAACGTGTGGACGCCGGAGCCGGGCCCCGGGGCCCGGCTCCCCGTTCTCGTGTGGCTGCACGGCGGCGCCCTGACCAGGGGTTCCTCCGCAGTGCCCGTGTACGACGGACGGAACTTCGCCCGGGACGGCGTCGTCCTCGTCTCGGTCAACTACCGGCTGGGAGTCGAGGGCTACGGACTGTTCCCGGACGCCCCCGCCAACCCCGGCCTGCGCGACCAGCTCGCCGCCCTGCAGTGGGTGCACGAGTCGATCGCGGCCTTCGGCGGCGACCCCGACCGGATCACGCTCGCCGGGCAGTCCGCGGGGGCGATCAGCATCGGCGCCCTGCTGGCCGCCCCGCAGGCACAGGGGCTGGTACGGCGGGCGGTCCTGCAGAGCGGGCCGCCCGAGGCGTTCGAACGGGACAAGGTACGGCGCATGGTGCGCCGCATGGCGACCCGCCTGAAGATCCCCGCCACCGCCGCGGCCTTCGCCGAGGTCGACCGCGAACTGCTCCTGCGCACCCAGGCCGACGTGGGCAAACTCAGTAGCCCGGTGCTCGGTGGCCCCTCCTTCGGGATCGTCGTCGACGGCGACCTGGTGCCGTGCGATCCGCTGGAGGCGCTCATCGACGGCGACGCGGCGCGGGGCGTCGACCTGATGATGGGCTGGACCAGCGACGAGTACCGGCTCTGGCTCGTCCCCGGCGGCCTGGTGGAACGCGTCGACAGGCTCGGCGCGGTCGCCCTCGCCGGCGCCATGGCCCGCTGCCACTGCAACACCGAGGTGCCCCGCGGCTACCGCACCCTGCACCCCGAGGCCGGCACCGCCGAGATCGTCGGCCAGATGGTCACCGATCACCTGCTGCGCCTCCCGCTGCACCGCCTGGCCGACGCCCGCCCCGGCACCTCGTACGTGTACGAGTTCGGCTGGCCCTCCAGCCTCCCCGACCTCGGCGCCTGCCACGCCCTGGAGCTCGGCTTCGTCTTCGACACCGGCGACCTCCCCGAATCGCGCAAACTGGCAGGTGAGGGTGCGCCTCAGGAGCTGGCCGACACCATGCACGCGGCGTGGGTGCGGTTCGCGGCCGACGGGAACCCCGGCTGGGAGCCCTGGGACGCCACGCATCCGGTGCGGATCTTCGACGCGGGCGAGCCCCGCACGGCCCACGGGCCGCGGGACGCCGAGATCGCCCTGTGGACCGCAGACGCCCTCAGGACTCCGCCGTCCATGCCCGCATCGGTCCCGGTGGACGGCTCGCCCACCCGCAGCACCGAACTGCGGTCCGTCGTACGGCGGCTGCGGCTGCCCGGCTCGGTCCGCCGGCAGTGACCGCCGGGAGCGGCTACTCCCGGACTGCCGCCACCGAGTCCCGTACCACCACATGCGTCCCCAGCAGCAGATGCTCGTCAGGGGTCTCCGCGGTACGGACGGCGAGACGGCCCAGCTCCTCGTAGGGGACGTGCACCGTGGTCAGGGCCGGGTGCAGGCCGCGGGCGAACGGACCCTGATCGTGCTCCGGCCGACGTCCGCGCTCTTCCTCGTCATCGGCAACCGGTTCCCATGGGCTGAGGCCAGCGCCCCCAAGGGGCGCGGGGAACGGCGCGAGCAACCACGGACAATCCGAAGTCGCGAGGCAACAGAACCCCTACGGCGAAAGGGCGAACGGCTCAGCGACCCACGGTCCTGGCAATCCCCGCGATGGCCTCCGGCCCCACTCGGCAGCACCCACCGATCAGCCGCGCCCCGGACTCCCGCCACCCCGACACCTGCTCGGAGGTGAAGGAGGAACGCCCAGCCCAGGCACGCGCCTGCGCATCCCAGGCCTCCCCACTGTTGGGGTAAACGACGACCGGTTTACCAGTGACCCGGACGGCAGTCCGTACTGCACCGTCGACATCCTCCGGCGCACAGCAGTTGACGCCGACAGCGATCACTTCGTCCACGTCGGCGGCAAGACCGAAGGCCTCCTCCAGCGACTGCCCCGCACGGGTGCGATCACCGTCCACGGTGTACGAAAGCCAGGCGGGGACGCCAAGTCCCCGCACCCCCCGCAGCAGCGCCGCCGCCTCGTCGGAATCCGGCACCGTCTCCAGCGCGAGCACGTCGGGACGTGCGGCGGCCAGCACCTCCAGCCGGGGCCGGTGGAAGCGCTCCAGCTCGTCGACGCTCAGCCCGTACCGCCCCCGGTACTCGGAGCCGTCCGCGAGCATCGCCCCGTACGGGCCGACGGACGCGGCCACCCACAGCGGCCGCGCGACCCCCTTCGCCTGCGCCTGCCGCGCCGCCTCGCGCGCCAACTCCACGCTCAAGGAGAGCAGTTCGGCCGCCTTCTCGCGCCCGATCCCGCGCCCCGCGAACCCCTCGAACGTGGCCTGGTAGCTGGACGTGATCGCCACGTCCGCCCCCGCCTCGTAGTACGCGAGGTGCGCCTCGGTGATCGCCTCGGGCCGCTCGGCGAGCAGCCGCGCCGACCACAGCTCGTCGCTCAGGTCGTGCCCGGCGGCTTCGAGCTGGTTGGACATGCCGCCGTCGAGCACGACGGTTCCGGCGGCGAGGGCCTCGGCGAGGGAGGAAGGGGTGTCGCTGGTCATGAGAAGACGCTAGCCGAAGGGCTGGACGCCGACCGTTCATGTCCATCACGTGAACAGATCGCCCAGCATGTGGGACGCCGGGTTACGATCACGCACCCCCGTCGTCCTCTGCACGGAAAGCACCATGACTGCCCCCAGCCCCACCGAGGCCACCGCACCAGAGCCGGCCGCCACCCCCGCTCCCCGCCGCACCTTCGGCCTCGCCGCCGCCACCGCGCTGGTCATGGGCAACATCATCGGCGGCGGCATCTTCGCTTTGCCGGCCGCCGTCGCCCCGTACGGCACGGTGAGTCTGCTCGCGTTCGTCGTGCTGTCGATCGCCGCGGTGCTGCTCGCCCTGCTCTTCGGCGGGCTGGCCCGGCGCAGCCCGGTCACCGGCGGTCTGTATGTGTACCCGCGCGACGCGTTCGGCCCGTTCGCCGGGTTCCTGTCGGCCTGGTCGTACTGGACGATGTGCTGGGTCAGCATCGCCGCGCTCGCCGTCGCGGTCGTCGGCTACGTCGACGTCCTCGTCCCCCTGCACGGTAACCACGCTCTCGAAGCTGTCGTCGCGCTCGCCGCGCTGTGGCTGCCGGCGGTCGCGAACTTCGCCGGGACGCGCTGGGTCGGTGCGGTCCAAGTGGTGTCGACGGTCCTGAAGTTCGTGCCGCTGCTGCTCGTCTCCACGATCGGGCTCTTCTTCGTCGACGCGGACAACTTCGGCCCGTTCAACGCCTCCGGCGACAGCGCGCCCGGCGCGCTCGCCGCTGCGGCCGCCCTGCTCCTCTACAGCTTCCTCGGCGTCGAGTCGGCCGCGGTCAGCGCGGGCGAGGTCGAGAACCCGGAGCGCACCGTGGGCCGCGCGAGCGTCCTCGGCACCCTGGGCTCCGCCCTCGTCTACCTCCTCGGCACGGTCGCCGTCTTCGGTCTCGTCCCGCACGACAAGCTGGTGAAGTCCGGCGCCCCCTTCGCCGACGCCGTGAACGCGATCACCGGCGGCTCCTGGGGCGGCACGGCCATCGCCCTGGTCGCCGTCGTCTCGATCACCGGCTGCCTCAACGGCTGGATCCTGATGGCCGCACAGATGCCGTACGCCGCCGCCCGCGACGGCCTCTTCCCGGCACCGTTCGCGAAGGTCGGCAAGGGCGGGGTGCCCGGCTTCGGGGTCTGGGCCGTGGCCGTCCTCGGCACGCTCCTGATCGCCCTGAACTACACGGCGGGCCCCGACACCACCTTCCGCGTCCTCGTCCTGATCACGACGTTCACCGGCTGTGTGCCCTACCTCCTGTCGGCCGCCGCGCAGCTGTACTGGCTGGCCCAGGGCACCCGCGAGCGCGTCCACCCGGCCGGACTCGCCCGCGATCTGACCGTCGCCGCCCTGTCCTTCGCGTTCTCGTTCTGGCTGATCGCGGGCGCCGGTTACGCGGCCGTCTACCAGGGCGTGCTGTTCCTGTTCGCGGGGATCCCGGTCTACGTGTGGCTACAGGGGCGGAAGCGGGAACCGGCGGGGGAGTCGTCCACGCTGTCCGTGTGAGGCGGTGCAGCGGCGGCTAACCGTGCGCCGCATGCCGTCCGCCCCTCGGCCGGCCGCTGCGCCCGCGCTGGACCGCCGGCACCACGAGCCCGACGAGCAGCCCCGCCGCCAGTACGTACGGCCACCAGCCGAGGCCACTGCCGGAGGTGTTGGCGGTGCGGGTGGCGGCGGCACCCGCCGTACCGGACGATGCGGTGTCCGGGTGGGCGGCGGCGGAGTGGCCGGTGCCGGTCGCGGTCAGGGTCACGTCGTTGCCGTCGCCGCCCTTGTAGCTGATCCGGTAGACCGTGTCGGCGAGCTTCAGGCGTGCACCCTCCTTCAGTCCCCGGAACGTGCCGGTCGTCTTCGACCTGCCGCCGTGCTCCAGGACGGTGATCTCACGCGTGGGCCTCGTCCCGGCGGCCGACAGGTCGAGGTCTCCGGCCAGCCGGACCGACGATCCCGTCACCTTCAACGGCTCGGCGCCCAGGACGAGTTCACCCCTCGCGCTCTGCGTGTAGCTCCCGGAGACCGTGACCCCGCCCGCCACCACACCATCGTTGGTCACCGCCCCCGTCACGGTGCCTTTGCCGGTCAGCGTGGTGGCCACGCGCAGTCCGGCCGGTCCGGGGTCGAGCCGCGAGCCCGTCGAGCCGAGTCTGATCGCCTTGCTGTGGACGAGGGTCGCGCCGGAGCGCAGCGCCAGGGTGCCCTTCTTGACCGTCGTGGTTCCGGTGTACGTCACCCCGCTTCCCGTCAGGGTCGCCGTGGCGGCCCCGGTCTGTGTCAGTGATCCGCTGCCGCTGATCCGGGACAGGGCCAGGTCCTTGCCCGTGTTGTTCAGCACCAGCGAGCCGTTGTCGACCACCTTGTAGAGGCCACCCTTGGTGTAGAGCCCGCCGTCCCCGCCCGGCTTGCCGCTGCCCAGTCGCAGTACCGCGCCCTTCTCGACCGTCGTCGAGCCGTTGTAGTACTGGACGGCGGCGAAGGTCACGTCGTTGCCCTTCGTTCCCTTGATGACGATGTCCCCGGCGCCGGGCGCGGCCAGCGTGTCGTGGAACCTGCCGCCGCCGATGGGAGCGCCCAGCGTCACCGGCCCGTCGTAGTCGAACGTGAGCAGCGAACGGAAGCGCGCCGCGAGCAAGTTGATGTAAACGGTCTCTGCCGTGCCCGGCATGAAGATCTTGTGGGTCGTGCCGTCGCCCCACTGGACGTTCGCGCCCTTGATGTTGGTGCCGCGCTTGTTGACGTTCTTGTGCGCGGGCGTCCAGTTCAGGGACGGGTCGCTGAGTGAGGGGTCGGTGTCGCCGCCCTGGTTCGACCAGCTGTACTGGCCGGTCAGGATCACCTTGCTGCCGGGCCGGGACTGGACGTTGATGTCACTGCCGTACTCGCGCTGGTAGAAGTCCATGCCCATGGTGACGGTCTGACCGAGAGGCGTGTCCACGGTCCAGGTGCCCTGGTTCAGGACCTTGCGCACGTTCGGCAGCGATGTGGCGAACTCCGGCGCGCCGGCGCTGAGTTGCGTGCCGTTGTCGATCACCCCCGAGAAGGAGTGGGTGCCCGACAGGGCCCAGCTGCCCCAGAGGAAGCGGGGCTGCGTGATCAGGCCCGATCCGCTGATCGTGCCCAGGTTGTAGGCGCTCGTCAGCGACAGCCGCAGCGTGCCGTCGACCCGGATGTTGTCCTGGTTGAGCCGGAACGCCGGGGTGTTGTACGGGAAGTGCCCGATCAGCCCGGTCGTCCCGCCGTCGCCGTACTGCAGGGTCGCGCCCCGCTCGACGGTGATCGCGGGCGGGTCGGCGTCGGCCGTGGTGACGTACGGGTGGTTGCCGCCCTGCGTCCGCACGACCTGCCGCTGCCGGGACCGGGGGAGCGTGAAGTCGCTGTCCTTGGTGAGGACCAGCGTCCCGCCGCCGCGCACCGTGAGTGTGCCCTCGCCGCGGAACACCCCGTCATACGTCGTCGTCCCGGACGGCACGGTGACCACGGCGTCGCCGGTCAGTGTCACGTCCCGGTCGGCGAGTACGTCGGCGGTGACGTCACGGGTGCCGGCGGCCACCGCGGGGGGAGCGGTGCAGAGCAGGGCGGCGACCGCCGCGAGGGCTCCGGCGACGGCTGCTGTCTGGTGGGGGGTATGGCTGCGCACGTCAGAGGAGACGGGCCGGGAGGCGGCCGATAACAGAAAAACCTCCGCACGGCCGAAATCGGGAAAGCGCTATCTGCCAGTCGCGTCAGACCCGTTGACCTACCCGTTCCACGCCCTTACCTTTTCGGCGTTCGTAATGACAGATGGTGTTCGCTATTTCGAACGTCCCCCCATGAGAGGCAGCCGCGTGAGCCGCAACAACGACCTGCCCCAAGTCCCCAGCCGTCGCCTGATGCTGAAGGGAGCCGCCCTCGCCGCGGGCGCCCTGGCGGCCACCCCCGCCGTGGCGACCGCCGCGCCGACAGCGAAGGCGGCCCCGTTCGTGAACCCCCTCGTCCGTCAGCGTGCCGACCCCTACATCCACCGCCACTCCGACGGCCACTACTACTTCACGGCCACCGTCCCCGAGTACGACCGCATCATCCTGCGCCGCTCCCGCACCCTGAACGGCCTTGCGACCGCAGCCGAGTCCGTCATCTGGACCAAGCACGCCACGGGTGTCATGGGTGCGCACATCTGGGCTCCGGAGATCCACCGCATCGGCGGCAAGTGGTACATCTACTTCGCCTCCGCGCCCGCCGAGAGCGTCTGGGACATCCGCATCTGGGTCCTGGAGAACGCCGGCCCCGACCCCTTCAAGGGGGCCTGGGTGGAGAAGGGGCAGGTGAAGACCGCCTGGGAGACCTTCTCCCTGGACGCCACCACCTTCAGCCACCGCGGCACCCGCTATCTCGTCTGGGCCCAGCACGAGCCCGGCATGGACAACAACACCGCGCTGTGGCTGTCGAAGATGGCGAACCCGTGGACCCTGACGGGCCCTCAGGTACGGCTCTCCACCCCGGAGTACGACTGGGAGACCATCGGCTACAAGGTCAACGAGGGCCCCGCGGTCCTCGCCCGCAACGGCCGCCTCTTCCTCTCCTACTCGGCCAGCGCCACCGACTACCACTACTGCATGGGCCTGCTGACCGTCGACGCGAACGCCGACCTGATGAACCCCGCCAACTGGTCCAAGTCGCAGGTCCCCGTCTTCACCAGCAACGACACCACCAAGCAGTACGGCCCCGGCCACAACTGCTTCACGGTCGCCGAGGACGGCCGCAGCGACGTCCTCGTCTACCACGCCCGCCAGTACAAGGAGATCACCGGCGACCCCCTGAACGACCCCAACCGCCACACCCGCATCCAGAAACTGGGCTGGAACCCGGACGGCACCCCTGACTTCGGCATCCCCGTGGCCGACACGGTCGCCGGCTCGGCAGCCGGCTCCGTGAAGGAAAGGGCGTGACATGAGACGTGCGTACGCGGTACCGCCCGCGCTCTGTATCACGTACACCTGCAACGGCGGCACCAACCAGCAGGGGACGCACGGGACCTGACGTCAGGCCAGTAGGTCGATGGCGTCGATCGACGTGCCCGCACTGAGGAAGGACGTCGTCCCCGAGCCGCTGACCACGTTGATCTTCAGCACGTTGTACTGGCTGGTGTCCGTGAGCCAGGCACTCGCCGGAACACTGTAGGTGAACGTGTGGTTGTTGCCCCGGTACGAGCCCACGGTCAGCGACCTGGTGCTCGGCTGGCCGGGCGGCGAGGGGATCGACGACGTCCAGTCGTTGACGCTGATCTGCGGCCGGCCGTTGGCATAGGCCGTCGTCACGCCGATGCGCAGGGTGTGCGCGGCGGCGGCCTGCGCGGCCGTCAGCTTGAAGTAGACGACAATGCCGCTGTTGACGTCCTTCCAGAGGTAGCAGGGGAAGGCCGAGGTCTCCGTCCCGCTGCCGATGACGACGTTGCCGGTCCAGGACGCGGCCCGGCTGTCGGACGGATGCGCGTACGTCATCAGGTCCGCGTTCTTGAACCCGCTCGGCGAGCCGTTCCAGTCCCCGATGCGCCAGATGGCGCTCGCGTTGCCCGGGTCGTTCGACGAAGGGATCGCGATGGTGTTCAGGGTCGTCGTACCGCCCGCGGTGACCGTCACCGAGCCGGTGTGGACGGCCAGTTCACCCTTGAAGACGGTCAGGGCGTATGTCCCCGGCAGCACCCCCGGGATGGAGAAGTAGCCGTCCGAGGAGCGGGCCGGACCCCAGTACTGCGCGGCCGAGTTGGCGAGCCCGACGGTGTACGGGAACGCCGTGTTCCGCCCGGTGATCCCCACGCCGGCGACCTTGCCGCGCCCGCTCGCCGCGACGTGACCCGAGATGCCGAGCGAGTCCGCCCAGGGGGTGGTGAGGTTCGCGTGGTACAGCGCGGAGGAGGGCGCGCCGCCGTCCGTGAAGGCGATGACGTACGGGCCCTGGAGGCCGAAGCGCTGGGCCTCCGTCTGGTTCTCACCGTAGTAGAGGATCTCGTACAGGCCGCCGCCGTCGGCGCTCTGGTGGCGCAGGAGGGAGCGGTAGAAGGGACCGCCGGAGGCCTTCTCGTGGTTGGAGCGGACCACGTACAGGCCGACGCTCCCCGTCGACCAGCCGATGTAGTCGTAGTCGATGACCCGCAGCTTCGAGTAGTGCTTGGAGCGGGTCTGGCCGTCGGGCTTCTCGAAGACGTCCGAGGCCTCGACGGTGGTCGACGCGTAGGTGTACGAGTCGGGCTCGTCGTTGAGGAACCGGCCCGCCTTGACGCGCACGATGTAGCGGGTCGCGCTGACCGAGTCGTCCGCCTTGTTGGTCCACAGGTAGACGTTGTTCTCGCCGCTCCGGGCCGCGTAGTAGTGCTTGAGCGTGCCGTACGCGACGGAGATCAGGATCGTCGAACCGGACTGTTTGACGGTGACCGTGGAGGTGCCGAGGCCGGACTCGATGTGCGAGTTCTTGCCGCCGTAGCCCTGGTACTCGGTGCCCTTGTAGACCAGCGAGGTCAGGTCGCCGTTGGTCTTGCTGACCTTGAAGACCAGGTTCGCGCCGGTGTCGACGACGTAGTTCGACCCGTCGTCGGAGTAGCCGAAGCTCGCGGCCGACGCGGGGGCGGCGAGCGGCCCGGCGAGGGCGGCCGTGCCGGCGGCAGCGGCGGAACCGAGGACGAAGGTGCGGCGGCCGACCGGTCTGTTCGCGGTTTCGGACATGGGGGGTGCCTCCTCCGGAAGTCGTGTGGGGGTGGTGCGAGTGCTTGTGAGGGTGACAGTTGAATCGATTTCGCGAAAGGGCTTTCGCGCGCACCAGGTTGGCAATCTTGTGAAATCGATCCAATGACTAGAAAGCGCTTGTGGAGAGCGGTACGGTCCCTGCCGCCAGGCCTTGTCGTCCGGTCGTCTCCTCGGAGGGATGCGCGAATGAGACGTTTCAACCCCGCCCTCGCCCTGCTGGCGGCGCTGACGCTGAGCGCCGGCCTCACGGCCGCACCGGCCCAGGCCCACGAGGGTCACCGGCCCCTCGGCATCGAGAACTGCACCGCCGGCGCCTGCCACTTCGACGTCCCGCCCGGCACGTACGACGTGAAGGTCCTGCTCGGCGGCGAGGCCGCGTCCAGCACGAGCATCAGCGGCGAGACACGACGCTCCCTGCTGCCCGAGACACCAGCCGCGGCCGGGGAGCGTGTGGCCCGCAGCTTCACCGTGAATGTCCGCACGCCGGAGGGCGAGCCTACGGGACCGGACGGAACTCCCGGTCTGGATCTGGCGGTCGGCGGCTCGGCCCCGGCGCTCGCCGGCATCAGGGTCACACCCGCCCGGCGTGCCCGCCAGATCCTCCTGGTCGGCGACTCCACGGTCTGCGACCAGCCCGCCGACCCGTACTCCGGCTGGGGCCAGCAGCTGCCGCAGTACCTCCGCAGGGGTCTGTCCGTCGCCAACTACGCGGACTCCGGCGAAAGTACGGTGACGTATCTGCAGAACCCGCGGCTCTGGGCCACCGTCCAGCCGCTGATCCGCCCCGGAGACCTGGTCCTGATCCAGCTCGCCCACAACGACAAGACCACCGACGAGGCGACGTACCGGGCCAACTTGGAGACACTGGTGGCAGGTGTACGGGAGAAGGGCGGCGAACCGGTGCTCGTGACCCCCGTCGTGCGGCGCTGGTTCAATGCGGACGGCACTCTGAACAACGACACCGCACTGCTGGTCAACAGCCTCGGAGTGGACCATCCTGCTGTCATCCGCTCGGTTGCCGCGGCGCAGCACGTACCGCTCGTCGACCTGACGGCCAGGACGAAGGCGCTGGTGGAGTCCCTGGGTGTCGAGGGCTCCAAGGCGATCTATCTGTACAACGAGAAGAAGGACAACACCCACACCTCCGTGCACGGCGCCACGGTGTACGCAGGACTTGTCCGCGACGCACTTGTCGCCCAGCATCTGGTGCCGGAGGGTCTGGTGCGGGTGGGATGAACTCCTGGGGCGTCTCGACCGGAACCGGGGCGCCCCAGGTCCCACCCTTCGTCCGTGGCCGCAGCTCGCTCCTGAAAGAGAACCGATGCCCCTGCCTGCCGAGGACCGCACCGTCAGTCCGCACACCGGCTACACCCGTGCCCACTGGGAGGCGGCCGCGGACGCCCTGCTCGCCGCGGTCGAGCCGTACGCCGCGGAGGGCGGCGCGCTCTACCACCTCCCCGGCGACCGCACGAGCTGGTCCGGCCGGCTCTCCGACGGCCTGGAGGGCTACGCCCGTACGCTGCTCGCCGCGGCCTTCCGGCGCGACGAGACCGTGTTGCAGCGGTACGCCGACGGGCTCGCGGCCGGCGCCGCGGGCGTCTGGCCGCGGATCGAGGACCGCAGCCAGCCCCTGGTCGAGGCGGCGTCGATCGCCCTCGCGCTGCGGCTGACCCGCCCGCTGCTGTGGGACCGGCTGGACGACGGCGTACGACAGCGGGCGGCCGCCTGGCTCGGGGACGCGCTGACCGCCGAAGCCTGGCCCTGCAACTGGGAGTTGTTCCCGGTGACGGTGGGCGGATTCCTCGCCGACATCGGCTACGAAACTGAGGCGGCCCGCAAGGCGATCGACCGTGGCCTGGAGCGCATCGAGACGTGGTACGTCGGCGACGGCTGGTACACCGACGGCGGCGGCCGCAAGTTCGACTACTACAACGGCTGGGCGATGCACCTGTACCCGGTGTTGCACGCCTGGCTGGCGCAGGACACCGCACTGCTCGACCTGTACGGTGGCAGACTCTCCCGCCATCTGGAGGACTACGCCCGCCTGTTCGGCGGCGACGGCTCCCCGATGCACCAGGGCCGCTCGCTCACCTACCGCTTCGCTACGACGGTCCCGCTGTGGCTGGGTGCGCTGACGGGGCACACGCCGCTGCCACCGGGACAGGCGCGGCGGCTGGCGTCGGGGGCCCTGAAGTACTTCCTGGAGCGAGGCGCGGTGGACTCCCGCGGCCTGCTCACCCTCGGTTGGCACGGCCCCGACCCGGCCGTCCTGCAAGGCTATTCGGGCCCCGCCTCCCCGTACTGGGCGAGCAAGGGCTTCCTCGGCCTGCTCCTGCCGGCCGACCACCCGGTGTGGACGGCAACGGAGGAGCCCGGCCCGGCGGAGCGCTCCGACGCACTCGTCCCGATCGCGCCCCCCAACTGGCTTCTGCAGTCCACGAGTTCGGACGGCGTCGTCCGCCTCCACAACCACGGCAGTGAGGACGTCCGCTACGACCCGTACTACACGCGGCTCGCGTACTCGACGGTGACGGAGCCTTCGCCGTCGTACGACAACAGCGTGATCCTCGGGGGCGATCCGAGCCGGACGGAGATCGAGCCGCTGGGTGTGGGGGAGGGGTGGGTTGCCTCCCGGCACACGGCGGGCGGGGGAGCACGGGTGACCAGCGTGGTGCTGGCTCGCGGGGCCGTGGAGGTCCGGGCTCATCTGGTCGCGGGTGCCGAGCCGGGGACGGCGGTGCGGGTGACCGGGTGGGCGGCGGAAGAGGGTCTGCGGGCCGAACTGCTGCCGGCCGTCGGGCTCTCCGACGAGCTCACCGGGGTCACCGGCAAGGGGGAGACCCTCTTCGTCGCGCTGGCCCGGCTGACCGGGGAGAAGGATCCGGTTCCCTTGGCGGAGACGGTGAGCGTACGGGCGGATGGGGCCGGGGAGTTGACCGTGCGCTGGAGGGAGGGGCCCGAGGTCCGGGTGCGGCTCGGTGAATGCCGGGACGAGATCGTCGTCGAGGAGTCCCGTCCCGCAGGGTGATGCCTCACCGCGAGGGGAGCGGACGGGCTCACTGAGTGGTGGCGGCGCGCGTCGTGCGGTGCCTGGCCAAAGACGAGGCCGTGTCCTGCCCCGTCCTCGCCAATTCCTGCGACGACGGCCGGCCGGTGGGCCACTGCACGTAGGCAGTGGTGGCCGGGCAACCTCACCTGCCTGGACCACTCCGGCGGCGAGTCCGGCGACGACGGGCTTACGGGGGGGGGCTTACCCGGCGGTGAGTGGTCGTAGGTCGTGCTGAAGTCATGCCCCCTGTCGCCGTCGGACGATCAAAAGGTCGCCGCCCCGGTTTCCCGGGGCGGCGGACGTCACGCCGTGGCGGGTTTCAGCCGCCGAGCACGGGCAGGGTGAGGCCGCACTGGACGGGCTGGGCGTGGGCGGGATCGAGGGCGTTGCGGACGAGTTGGGCGGCGTTGGAGTCGTAGGCGATCGAAACGTGTTCGGAGAGGTCCTGGCGGCAGATGTCCTGGATCGTGATGTTCTTGACGGTCGCGCCCGGTCCCGCGGTCAGGAACTGGTGCGTGTAAGGGGTGACGACCTCGTCGAACTTGCTGGCGATGACGGTGTAGGAGACACCTGGCTGGGTGTCCCCGTCCCGGTCCAGCGTGGTGTTCACCGCGGAGCCGACCATCTGGTCCGCGTACGCCTGGCCGACGAGGAGGGACACGGTCGGGTTGAGACCCAGCTTGGTGGTCAGTGTGCCGAGGCCCGAGGCGGTCGTGCCGTGGTTGGAGGGCGCCAGTCCGATGAGGCTGTGCACCTTGTTCTTCTTCGGGTGCGCGGCGTCCGTGCCGCCCGCGAACCGCAGATACCAGCGGGGCGTCAGACCACCGCCCTGGGAGTGCCCCACGAGGTCGACCTGTTTGGCCCCGGTGGCCTTCAGCACACGGTCGACGTAGGTGGCGATCTGCCGGGCGGAGTCCGGGACGTGCGCGGTGGCCTTGATCGGGTTGCCGGGCGTCCCGCCGTAGTTGACGGCGAAGACGCAGTAGCCCAGCTCCTTCAGATACGGGGACATCACGCCCCAGTTGAGCTTGGCGTTCGCGAAGGTGCCGTGCAGCAGGACGACCGGGCGCGGATGCTCACGCGTGGGCTTGCAGTTCCAGTCGTTGGCCCCGGCCGGTGACCCCTCCGGGTCGAGGAGCCCGCCGACTCCCGCCGCCGGGAGGGCCAGGAGGTTTCGCGGTGGCGGAGGAGGCGCGGGACTGTCGGCCGCGACCGCCGCGCCCTGCTGCCCCACGGCCAGTGTCAGGGCGAGCCCCGCACAGACCGCGGCCCACCTGGCGCGCAGCCGAACCGACCGCTTCCAGGGAACATTTCGATCAGTCATCGCGCCGCTCCTTGTCTCAGGCCGGCCGAGCGCCGACGCGGAGATGATCGAGGAGCGGTGTGTGCGCGGTGCGTGACGGCCGCGCGCAACGCCTCTCATGGAGCAGCGATTTCACCCGTCCGGACCGTGTCCTCCCGCAACTCGGCGCGGACGAAGGGGCCGGGCGCGACCCGAACGGATGGGGCGTGAGACGAACGGTTTGGGCGCGAACAGTTCGGGCGTCACCGAAGCGATGCACTCCTAGCCTGCCGGTATGAGCGAGACTCCCCAGGAATCACCCGCCCGGGCCGTCACCGGCATGGTCGACCACGTCCTCGAACTGGCCGCCACCTGGACGAACTGTGCCGGTAAACCCGCCCACGTCGACGACCAGCTCGACCACTTGCCCGGTGACTCTCATGACCCGGCTCACAGCGCTGGGCGGTGAGCCCTTGGTAGAGTAGGGGCTTTCGTGGGTATCAGACCCTTTGGACTCATCTCCGGCGAGGGACCGAGGAACCATGGACATGGACATCCCCGGCGACAAGCGACTGGCGGCTGCCGTCGTCATGGACGACGAGGGCCGGGTGCTCCTGGTCCGCCGCAGTGAGACGGAGAAGTTCCTGCCCCGAGTGTGGGGCGTCCCCTGCGGCAAGCTCGATCCGGAGGAGAGCGCCCGGGACGGTGCGCTGCGGGAGCTGAAGGAGGAGACGGGGCTCCTCGGGGAGGTCGTCCGCAAGGTCGGCGAGTCGTCCTTCGTCAGCGAGTACCGAGGGCACGAGATCAAGAACTGGCAGGAGAACTTCCTGGTCAGGCCGTTGAGCGAGCAGATCACCCTGCCTCGTGCCGACCAGTCCTACGCCTGGCTCGCACGCTCCGAGCTGACCACGGTCGAGATCGACGAGTACAACCTCGACATCGTGGACCAGGCCTTCACGAACTCCTGAACCCCTGAACTCATGAACTCCTGAGCAGTTCGGCCAGTCCGCCCAGCGCTGCCAGGTAGTCGTCCGTCTCCAGTGGCACCTTCGGTACGGCACCCGGATGCGGGCCCGCCGCGGTGAACACGTCGGTGTGCTGCCGCCGTCCGCTCCCCGTCTCCAGGAACAGCGTCACCGTGGGTACCTCCGTGTCGCACCAGGCGCGGTGCAGGGTGTGCGCCGGCAGGGCGTATGCGCTGCCCGCCGCGTACTGCCCCACATGCGTCAGCCGCAGCCGCGCCGGGCCGGCCGGCTCCAGCAGCCAGTCCGCAGAACCCTCCTTCAGTGACTCCTCGTACCGGGCGGCCGGGATCCCGTCCCTGCCGCCGCCCTCGACGTCGTACAACTCCATGGCGAGCCGACCGCGCACGACGTAAGAGGCGAGCGGGGAACGGTGGTTGTGGATGTCCTCCTTGCCGATCGCGCCGGCGCCCGGGTGCCACAGATGGGCGCGCAGCATGTGCCGCGGCCCGCCGTCGATCAGCAGCAGCTTGTCGAAGCCGAGGACGTGCCGGTACGAGAGCCGGGCGCACCCTTCAGGATCGCCCTCGCCGGAGGCCAGTTCGGCGATCAGCTCCAACAGCCGCTCGGATGAACCGAGTTCGGCGACGACGGAGCGGGCGGCGGCGACCCGTTCGGGTTCGGGCAGCTCACCGTCCAGTGTCCCGGCCAGCAGTCGTCGCGCCGCCAGAACCTGCCGACCGCCCATGCACACATACCTCCGCGTTCACTGCTCCCGGCCTACCGCTTCCGGTTCATTCTTCCGGTCGATACATCCATACGGCATGTGCCCGCAGCGCCGAAAGACCTTGGTAGGTCATCCACATGGGATGCCGCAGCTCACTGCTGTCGGTCCGGCCCCAGGACCAGATGCCGTCCGTCTGCCCGGCCCACACGGCGGCCGCCGCGCCGTCCAGCCGCTCCCGCCACGCCTCTTCCAGTCCGTCCTGCGCAGCGACCTCGCGGGCGCCCGGGGTCATCAGGGCGCGCAGCACCCAGGAGGCGGTGAAGTGCCGTACGTTCAGCACCTCGTGGCGCTCGGGGTCGTCGGTGCGGGGGCGGCGCACCTCCTCGCGGAGGTTGCGCAGGTCCGGGCAGCGGGTGTGGGCCGCGCTCGTGCAGGCCAGCAGCCAGCGGACGCCGTCCTCGCGGGCGGAGCGGGCGCCCGCGCCCTCGGGTTCGTCCAGCACGCGCGCCGCCCGGTCGAGGGCCACCACCGCCTGCGCGGTGTGCAGTGCGGAGGCCATGCCGTACGGCGGGTCGAGACGGTAGCTCCAGCAGCGCAGGTGCTCACGGCGCGGGTCACTGATCGCGCCGTCGGCCAGGGCCTCACGCAGCACGGGCAGTACGGCGGAGTCCGGCGCGGCGCGCAGCAGCCCGCGCAGCACGGTCGTCACCACATGGGTCGACTCCCGCCCGGCACGGTCGAGTTCACGCGTGAAGCCGGCCGTGCAGCGGCCCACCTCCTCCGTCAGCCGCTCGCCGGACGCCCCCGCCCGGGCCAGCGCACCCAGTACCAGCGCGGTGACCTCGGGCCGTGCCTCCGCGCCCTGCGACCGTGCGGACCAGCCCCCGTGCGGCAGCCGCAGCCGCCACAGCGTGTCCACGAGATCCCCGGTGCGCAGCCGTCCGTCGGGTACGCCGAAGTCGAGCATGATGTGCAGCCCGTACGCGGTGCCGACGGAGGTGGGGCGGGGTGGGCTGCTCTCGCCGAGGGAGTGCGGCCAGCCGGTGAGCCGCCCGCGGGCCGGGTCGTCGACCACGCACGCTTTGTCGACGAGCGTGCCGTACGCGGCGGCGAAGATCTGGGGGAGCGGGCCCGGCGCGGGGGGCTCCGCGGCGACGGGGGCGGTGGTGGCGGGCCGGTAGGGTCCGGCTGCGGCCCGGGCGCGGAGCAGTGCCGCCGCGAGCCAGGCGGCCACGCCGGTCCCGATCCCGCTGACCCCTGAGATCAGGTATTTGGCGGCCTCTCCGCCGAGGGAGCCGGGCAGCACCCCGAACAGGAACTGGAACACGGCATACCCGGCGGCAGCGCAGCCGAGGCTGCCCAGCCAGCCGACGAACCGTGCGGCCTCGCTCGGCCCGCCGGGTTCCGGTGCGGTGCCGTCCGATCTCAAGGGACCGCGTCCCAGCTGCTGTTGAGACAAGGCACGCTCCCTCCCCCGAAGCTTCCAGTCTAAGTGGTCAGCGGGACAGGTGTGCCGCCGCCTCCGAGCAGCGTCTGGGCGAGCAACTCGGCGAACGCGACGGGATGCTCGGCCACACCGACATGCCCGCCGGGGAACTCGACGAAGCGGCCTGCGTTGCCGCTGCGCTCGGCGAGGAACCGGGCGGTGCGGTACAGGAGTTGACCGCGGGAGTCGGAGCCTGCGGCGAGGGTGAGGCGGCCGGAGGAGGCGGCGAGCGCGGGGAGGTCGGGGGCGTACGAGGTGAACTGCCGCAGGACATGGGCAAGGAAGAGGGCCATCGGGATGCCCAACTCCTCTTCACGTGACAGGGGTTGACCCGACGGGTTCACCTCCGGCTCCTGCCCCGTCAGCACGGCGCCCAGCCTGGCCCCGGCCGCTTGCAGCCCGGCGGCGCGGTAAGTGTCGTACACGTCCTGGAACATGGCCTGCTGTCGTGGCCCGTCCGGGAGCACCCCCACGCACGGCGGCTCGTGCGCGACCACGTGGCTCAGCCGCCCGGGGTGCCGGGCGAGCAGGTCGAGGACCGCGATACCGCCGGAACTGGTCCCGAAGACGTACGCGGACTCGCCCTCGGCGAGAACCTCGTCGAGGACGCGGCGTGCCCCGTCGCTCCACTCCTCCACTCGCTGGTCGCCGGCGGGTTCGCCGAGCCGTCCGTGGGCGAGCCCGAGCGGGTCGTACGTCACGACGGTGAAGCGGTCGGCGAGCACGTCCGTCAGCGGGGCGAATCCCATGGGGTGCCCGGCACCGCCGGGGACGATCAGGAGGACGGGCCCCTTGCCGCGTACGTCGTAGTGCAGGTCCTCAGCCATTGCTCTGCTCCTCGCTGTTCTCGTTGTGCTTCTCGCGGTTCTGCTCCCGGGGCCAGTTCGTGAGCGTCACGTGCAGGGCGTCGACGGCCTTGTCCCAGGACTTCTGCACATCGCGTGCGGCGCCGAAGCCGCCGGTGGCCTCCAGGGCGCAGTAGCCGTGGAAGGTGCTGCGCAACAGGCGTACGGCATCGGTGAGATCGGGCTCCTCCAGGCCGTAGGCGCGGAGCATGCCGTAGGTGATCTCGGCGGTGCGGCGGAAGTCGGGGGAGGCGGCGATCAGGGCCTGGTCCATACGGATCTGGGTGGCTGCGTACCGCCCGGGGCGCTCCAGCGCGTACTCCCGGTAGGCACCGGCGAAGGCAGCCAGTGCGTCCTTGCCGGCACGTCCGGCGACGGCGACGGCGATGCGGTCGATCAGCTCGGCGCCCGCGAACAGCGCGAGGCGGGTGCGGAGGTCGTCGAGGTTCCTGATGTGCGAGTAGAGGCTCGCGTCCTTCACGCCGAAGTGGCGGGCCAGGGCGGACAGGGTGACGTTCTCGAAGCCGACCTCGTCGGCGAGCTCGGCTGCCGCCGCGACGATACGGGCGGGGCTGAGGCCGGCTCTGACCATGGATGGGATCTCCTGTGTTCCGGTGCTTCCTAGGGTTCCTAGGAAGAAACCTAGTATGGCAAGCCAGTTCTCGGCGACCGAATTACACCCCCCGAGTCACAGGCGGCCGGGCTGTCTCGTCCCAGGTCTCGAAGACGGACTTCGGGATCAGGAAGGTGATGGTCATGCGGGTGTTCGTGGCAGGCGGGAGCGGGGTCCTGGGGCGTCGGCTGGTGGGGCAGTTGGTGGCCCGGGGGCATCAGGTGACGGCCACGACGACGAGTCCGGCCAAGCTGGATCTGCTGAGGCAGCTGGGCGCCGAAGCGGTCGTGATGGACGGGCTGGATGCGGTGGCGGTCGGTCAGGCGGTGGCCGAGGCCCGGCCGGACACGATCGTGAATCAGATGACCGGCCTTTCCGAGGCGCACGCCGGCAAGCCCGATATGCGCAAGGCCGACCGCTTCTTCGCCACCACCAACCGGCTCCGCACCGAGGGGATCGACCACCTGCTGGCTGCTGCCGAGGCGACCGGTGTCTCCCATGTCGTCGCGCAGAGCCACGCCAGCTTCAACGGGCTCCGCGAGGGCGGATGGGTCAAGACCGAGGAGGACCCGCTGCAGGTGGTGGAGGGGACCAAGGCGATCGCCCACCTCGAGGACGCGGTTGTCCGGTCCGGCGGCGCGGCCCTGCGCTACGGCGCGTTCTACGGGCCGGGCGCCAACGACGACCAGGTCGAGATGGTGCGCAAGCGGATGTTCCCGCTCGTCGGGGGCGGCGCCGGCTACACCTCATGGGTGCATCTCGACGACGCGGCGAGCGCGACCGTCCTGGCCGTGGAGCAGAAGGCCAGGGGTGTCTTCAACATCGTCGACGACGAGCCGGCGCCGGTCCGTGAGTGGCTGCCGTATCTCGCGCGGTGTGCCGGTGCCAGGCCGCCGCGGCGGCTCCCGGCGTGGCTGGCCCGGCTGCTGGCCGGCGAGATGGTCGTCGGGATGATGACCGAGGGCCGCGGCTTCTCCAACGCCAAGGCGAGGCGGGAGCTGGGCTGGGAGCCGCGGTACCCGTCGTGGCGCCAGGGGTTCCGCGAAGAGCTGGTGTGATCACCGCCCCCGGTGGACGGCATCGAGCTCCCCGACCGCCGCCCGTACGTGCTCCGGGTCCTGCCCGGCGCCGACGCACCGCCACACGGGCCGCCCGTCCTTCTCGCCCAGATGCATCCCGAGGCCGTGCACGGTGCAGACCGGCCAGGCCTGCCACAGGCACTCGGTGACGGTGTCCTGCGCCGCCTCGGCGACGGCGGCCAGGGCGGCGAGAGGCTCCTCGCGGGGTGAGCCGGGGGAGTGCTCCCAGAGCGCGTTGCCCCACCACTCCCCGTTGGGCAGGGTGACGTACACGTTCTCCGGCTCGCCCTCCTCCCAGTGCGGCAGGGCCATCAGCCGTAGCGGCCCCTGCTCCGGCAGGGTCGCGGCAACGTCCTGGTTGACCACGGCCAGGGCCTCGTCGAGTACGGGGTACTCACCGGGCTGGACCTGACGGGGCGTGGGCTCGCGGAAGGGGGCGTACATGGCCCCATCCTCCGTGGCGGGCAGCACCCCGCACGTACGAATGTGACCCACGGCACACCGCTGAAGGGGCACACCAAGTCACGTTCGCGCAAACGGCGTTCGAAGTCCTTCGCTTTCGGTGGATGCGCAGTTCGGCGGGGGTGGCGCATGAGGTGCGAGGGTCGGCGTGCCATGCCGGTGCGCGCCTGTGAATTCGCCGCTGGCCAACAGTCAGCGGAAAGCTACCCTCCGTTAGAAAGATCTGTTCGAAGGACTGCACGTTTCCCGGGTCGCGTCCGCTTACCTGTTTCCCAGAGCAACGAGGCTCTAGGTGCCAGGCCCGTCCAGTGCGGGGGACCGGGCGGTAACGGCACTGACTGAAAGAGAAGGAAAACAGTCACTGTGAACTACGACGTAGTCAGCCTCGTGCTGGCCTTCGCCGCCGTGGCGCGCTCGTACGCGCCCGACGTGTGGTTCTTAGTGCGGCGTCTGCTCGGCGCCGGAGTCCGCGTCGGGGCCCTCGCCCTGAGCGAACAGCAGCTTCCCCCTGCTCCGACACCCCCCGCCCCGGCCTCCTGGACCGAAGGAGGCCACCGATGACCGGCCCGCAACCCGACCCGGCAGGACGTACGAGGGGCAGTTCCGACTTCGTCATGCCGCCCGAGTTCTGGGACTTCCACGCCCGCTACGACCGCGCGTGCTTCGAGTACAGCCGCATCCACCTCGGCGGCAATGCCCTCGCGGCCCGTCGGCTCGTCAACCGCACCTTCCTGTACCTGGCCACCATCTGGCCCCGCCTGGAGGCCATGGAGAATCCCGGCGCCTACGCCTGGGCGCTGTTCAAGCAGCGCGTCCACGGCGAACTCACCGCCCAGGGCCGCAGTCCGGCCACGACCGAGACCCTTGCCTTCGCCCGGGCCATCCGCGCGGCCAGCGCGCCCCTGCTCGGCGCCTTCCGCAGCGCCTTCCAGGCCGAGTACGGAGAGGAGATCACCGAACTCGAGGAAGGGCTGGGCCTGTTCCGGCAGATGTCACGGCTGAGCGAGCGGCAGTTCGACGTGATCCTGCTGCGTGACGTGCTCGAGTTCGACACCAAGGACACGGCGCTGATCATGGGCATCCGTGAGGCCACCGTACGGTCCACCCGGCGCACCGCGATCCACCGGCTCGCGACCGCCATGGGGTACCGGACCGAGAACACGCCCGGCTCCGCTGCGGACACCGCCGACGACGACAAGGAGTGACCCACCCGTGAACCGCACCCCGCGCAGCATCGAGGAGGCCCTGCGCCGTTCCCGCGTCTTCCGGGGCGAGTACAGCTACGCCGACCTGGAAGCCGCCCGGCACGACCTCGCACGTGACCTGCACGAGCTGCGCTGGATGCGGTTCCTCAACACCGCCGCGCACTGCGGCCACACCCCCGGGGCCAACCCGCTCCCGGCCGCCCTGCACGAACAGGCGGCGCACGACCTGCGCCTGCTGTGCCGCGGCACCGTCCACCACCACGGTGCCGCCCGCCGCATCACCGCCTTCGACACCGACCGCGACCCCGACGGCGCCCTCACCTTCGCCTGTCTGCTGTACCTCGCCGACCAGGAGGAGGGCGCCCAGTTCTGGTGGCGCTACACCGCAGGCGCCGGCAGTGTCACGGCCGCCCTGTGCCTGTACCTGCTCCATCTGCGCCGCGGTGACATGCGTGACGCCCAGCACTGGGCCGACCAGATCCACCGTCTCAACAGCCTCGACTGGACCAGCTACACACCCGTACCGCACCATGCCGACACCACCCCCCACCCCTGCGACGGCCCGGGCGTCCGCTACACGCTGCCCCACGTGCCGCCGGCCGTCTCCGAACGGGCGGTCAAGGACGCGGTCGACGAACTCGAGGCTCCGTACGACGGCAGCCTCGGCCCCGTCCCGCAGCCCATTCCCGCGCTCGCCGACCACTGGGACGACCTGGTCACGGCCTGAACGGCGGCCGAGCCCGGCCCTGTGGACCGCCGCATCCGGCGGGTCGGGTGAATGGCCAGGTCGAACACCGGGCCACTCACCCGACGGGACGCCGAGACGGCTTCGCGGGACGGCGGTCAGAACATCGACGACAGTCCGCTGGTGATCGAGGAGACGAGCTCCTTGCCCTCCTCAGCGACCTGCTTCACCACGGGAGCCACCCTCTTGGCGACCGGGGTGACCCACTTGGACTGGCCGTAGGTGACCAGGCTCAGCGCGGTCCCCGCCGCGGACCACAGGAACTCGCTGCTGGTGAAGCCGTGTTCGATGCCGGTGAACAGGGTGCTCAGCGCGCCGGCTCCCATCGCGATGCCGCCGAAGATCGCCGCGGCCGGGACACCGACGACGGCGAACGGGGGAAAGACGAGGCTGGCAAGCCCGAGGCCGGCGGAGATGAGCCCCGCTCCGATGCTGACGTAGTTGAAGGCGTCGGCCCACCAGCCGGCGTCCGTGTACCACTCGTCGTTGTCGCCGTTGCTGCCGTTCTGGTTGACGTCGTCGTTGGCGTCGTTGTCGGCGGGGTTGCTGCCGTTGTTCCGGTTCTCCTGCGCCTTCTCCGCGGCCTCACGCGCGGCCTCGCGGGCCTCCGCCTGGCGCTTCTGGATGACGATGGTGCGTGCCTGGTTCGCCGCGGCGGCCGCCGTGGCCGCGTCCCGGCCCGCTTGGAGTTCGGACTGGCGGGCGCTGGCCGCGGACTGCTGGGCGCTGTAGGCGGAGGCCAGGGCTGAACGGGCCGCGTCGATCGCCTTGTTCGCGGAGTAGTTCGCCGAGCGGGAGGCGGTACGTGCCGTCGTCGCGGCGGCCGAGGCCTTGTTCGCCGAGGCCTGCGCGGCCGCGGCCGACTTGTCGGCCGCGTCGGCGTTCTGCCGGGCCTGATCGGAGTACTTGCCGGCCTCCGCCCCCGCCGCCACGGCCGCGTCGGACCACTGCTTCGCCTTGATGGCGTCCGCGCGGGCGTCCGCTGCCACCTGCGACGCCAGTGCCGCGGTCTGCTGCGCCGCGTAGGCGGTCTTGGCCGCGGCGGCGATCGCCCCCTGGATCGCTGCGACATGGGTGGCGGAGTCGTGGTCGAGCTGGGCCGCCGAGTGCTGCACGACCTGGACGAAGTTCCGGCGCATCCACGTCGGCCCCTCCAGGGCGACGTCCCCGTAGGCCTTGGTGTAGTCGCCGCCGTTCGCCACCGAGGTCGCGGTCTCGACCGCGTCGTCCTCCCGCACCGCGGCGGGGTAGGTGCGGTCGAAGAAGTCCTGCAACGCCTCCGGGGTGTTCTTGTCCAGGGCGTCGTTGGCCGCCTCGGTGACGGCCTTGCCGGGCTTCTGGTCGAGGATGCGGCCGATCTGCACCCGGTTGTCGTCCTGCGAGGCCTTGATCACACCGGAGGTGAGGAAGTCGCCCACCGCCGTGGAGCTGGTGCTCGCCAGAGCCGCGTGCGCCGCCGCGGCGATGGCGGGGTTGGATATCTGCGCGATGTAGAGGACCGTCTCCCGGTCGTCCTGGTGCTGGGCGACGCCCCGGTCGAGGTCGATCCAGGAGAACACGTCGTCGTCGCTGCCGGACAGCGCGAACTGGGCGGCCTCCCGCGTCCAGGCGCCCTTGGAGTCGAGCAGCGCGGTGGCGGCCCTGCGGCCCAGGGTGGCGGCGAGCGACAGGTCGCCGTCGGTGAACAGGGCCTTCTCGGCCGCGCTGATCAGGTCCTTGGTCGCCTGATCGGTCTGCGCCTGCTGAGCCCGCTTGTTCGCGTACTCGGCCTGCTCCGCCACCTCGATCTCGGCCAGCAGCCGGGCCTCGTCCACGCCCTGCAGCCGCTCCTGCTCCAGGCGCGCCAGCTCCGCGTCCCGGGCCGCCTTGGCGACGGCCATCGCGTCGTCCACGGCCTTGGTGGCGGTGTCGGCAGCCTTCTTCGCCTCGGCGGCGTGGGCGGTGGACTTGTTCGCGAAGTCGATGGCCTTGCCCGCGTTCGCCACGGCCTCGTCGACGGCGTCGGCCGCCTTCTCGGCATGCGCGGCGGCGGAGTTGGCGGCATCCCGCGCGGTGGCGGCGGCGGAGGCCGCCGTGTTGGCGAGGGCCTGAGCGGTGGAGGCGGCGTTGGTGGCGCGGTTGGCGGCGGCGCTGGCGATGGCGGCCTGGCGCCTGGCCTCGGCAGCCTGCGACTGGGCGACTCCGGATGCGGCCGCGGCCTGCGCGGAAGCGGCAGCGGCGGCCGCGGAGTTACGGGCCGCGGAGGCGGCCGAGGCACTGGCGGTGACGGACTGCGCGCAGGCGGCCCGCGCGTAGTCGGCGGCCTTGGCCGCGGAACGGGCCTTGGCGGCGGAGTTGCGGGCCGCGACCGCCGCGTCCTTGGCCGCCTGGGTCTTGTTGGCGTCCTTGGAGGCGGCGATGGCCGCGTTGTAGGCACGGGAGGCGGCGCCTCCGGCGACGGACGCGGCGTGGGAAGCGGCGGTGGCCGCCCAGGAGGCGCGGCGAGAGGCGTTCACAGCGGCGTTGGAGGCGTTGATGGCGATGCGGGCCGCGTTCGCCGCGCCCGTGGCCGCGCTGGCCGCCTTGCGGGCCGCCGCGGCGGACTTCTGTACGTCCTCCTTGGCGGCATCGGCCTCGGCCGCGGCCTTCTCCGCCGCCTTCTTCGCCTCGGCGGCGGCGGCCATGGCCCGCTCCGACGCCTCGACGGCCAGGTCGGTCTCGGCCTGGGCACGCTTGCCCTCCCGGTCGACGACCGCGACGAGTTCCTCGATGGTCGCCGACTCCTGGTCACGGGCGCGCGCGATGTGCTGGCCGGTGTCGAGGAACCACTGGATGTCCGTCGCGGAGCCGTTCAGGGCGCGGTTGGCGTACTTCTGCACCTCGGGCCCGGCGTGCACGAGCATGGCGGCGACCTGGACCTGCGAGTCCTCCAGCCGGGCGCTGTACTGACCCTCCGTCAGGAAGGCTTCCAGTGCCGCCCGCGTGCCCGTGTCCAGGGCGGCGGACGCCTTGCGCTGGACCGCCTTTCCGCCGGTGGCCGACAGGATGGCGGTCGCCACCCGAAGGTCTTCCAGGAGCGCCGGCTCGTAACCGCCCGTGAGGAAGGCGGTGATGGCGCTGTCGCCGTTGTCGAGAGCGGCGACGGCCTCTCGGCGCAGGCCCTTGCCGGAGCGGGCGAGATAGCTGGCGATCGCGACGCGGTTGTCCTCGGTCGTCACCGTCGGCAACGTCTGGGTGAGGAAGGTGCTGATGTCGGCGTCGGTGCCGGAAAGAGCGGCGGCCGCTGCCGCCTTGGTGGCCTTGCCTCCCGTCATCCAGGCCTTGACCACCTTGGCCCGGTCGGTGGTCGGCAGCGCGAGCGGATCGGTCGTCGTCGCTGGCGCGTCGGCCGCGCGGGCCACGGGCGCCCACGTCAGGGGCGCGGAGGCGGCGGCCGTCACAGCGGCGAGCGAGCCGAGGACTCGTCTGCGGCTCCAGAAGATCGTCTGCATAGGTTTTTGTGTCCCCGTGGTTTCTGTGTGACCCGGTGAGGCGTGTGCGTCGCCTGAGTAATGACGTGACCATACCAATGCATCGCCTTTTGGCAATCAAATTGACAATGCGGTTCAAAATCCGCACCGAAGCCTGCACGCCAGATGCTCTTTACTGTTCCTTTACTGCACCCCGTACAACCTTGCAGGACTTGTGGTGAGCCTCACATGAAACCTCCAAGTCCCGTCCGTTTTATGGGTGTTGGAGGAGTGGACAAACTCAGGAAAGCGAGATGGCATCGAGGCGGGGGGAATGCGATGTGGAAGCACTCGCGGCTTTGTCGATTTCCTTCACGTCTGCCTTGAATCAAGTCAAGGTCATAGATTCGCAAGCAAACGATTTTGGGAAATTAATGAAGTCGCGTATCAGATTTGCGGCACAGCCGCGGTACAAGAGATTCCTCACCCGCACCCTGGGTACGGCGGCGGTCGGCGCCCTGGCGTGGGCCGCCCTGGCGGTCGGCATCCCCAGCGGGTCCCATGCCGAGGCCGGCACCGCCACGACGGTCGCGGGCAGCGCCCCCGGTTACGCCGTCGAGAACTTCGACTACCCGCAGCGGGACAAGATCCTCGCCGAGAAGAACATCCTGCTCAAGCGGGGCGACGGCCACATCACGCTGGCCGACTGCGCGAGCGGCACCGGCCAGTTGGAGGTCCAGGCGCGGGACAAGAGCAAGGTCTGCTTCGACGTCAAGGGCGACTCCGGCTGGCTGACCCTGGAGCTGCCGTCGGTCTACCTCATCCGCGGCAACGACTACTCGACCCAGGCGGACATGACGGTCGGCACCGAGCAGCAGTCGTACGACATCGCCAAGAACGCCTGGACCCCGGTGGGCGAGAGCGCGGACGACCAGGCCCGTGAGTGGACGCTCCTGGAGCTTCGGACCTCCAAGTAGAGCCCCCGCGAGCCCTTCTGCCCGAATCCGTCACCACCCACCAGGGAACCGACTTCATGACCTACGCCAGACCTGTGCGCCTCGCCGCACTGGCCGCCACCCTGACTCTCGGCGCCGCCCTGCTCGCGGCCGCCCCCGCCGCCGCCGTCACCGGCCCCGCGGTCGCCGCCGCCGACACCACCTACGCCTACACCGCGCAGATCACCGTCGGCGATCACGACCGCGGCTGCTCCGGCGTCCTGGTCGACCGCGAGTGGCTGCTGACCGCGGCCAGTTGCTTCGCCGCCGACCCGGCCACCAGCCTGATCGTGCCCGCGGGCAAGCCGGCCGTGAAGACCACCGCCGTCGTCGGCCGCTCCGACCTGACCGGCACCGCCGGCGCGGCCCGCGAGATCGTCCAACTGGTCCCGCGCACCGACCGCGACGCGGTCCTGGCCCGCCTCAACCGCCCGGTCACGGGCGTCACCCCGATCTCCCTCGCCACCGCCGCGCCCACCGCAGGCGAGAGCCTCACCCTCGCCGGCTACGGCCGCACCAAGAGCGAGTGGGCGCCGCTGAGCCTGCACACCGGCGCGTTCACCGTGGACTCCGCCGCCACCACGACCGCCTCGGTCACCGGCACCAGCGGCACGGCCGCCTGCATGGGCGACACCGGCGGGCCTCTGGTCCGCACCGGCAGCGGCACCGCCCAACTGGCCGCCCTCGCAAGCCAGTCGTACCAGGGCGGCTGCTACGGCATCGACGCCGGCGTGACCAGCACCGGCGGTGTCGTCACCCGCGTGGACGACCTCGCCTCCTGGGTGAGCGCGACCACCGGCGCGGTCCGCATCACCGACTTCAACTGCGACGGCGTCGAGGACATCGCCATCTCCGACCCCAGGGCGACCGTCGGAGGCGTCGGCTCGGCCGGCCTGATCCGGATCGTCTACGGCGGCGGCAAGGGCACCGCCGAGATCAACCAGAACCTCGACTGGGTTCCCGGCGCCGCCGAGGCCGGCGACTGGTTCGGCGAGTCCATGGACACCGTCGACTACGACGAGGACGGCTGCACCGACCTCGTCGTGGGCACCCCGGCCGAAGACCTCGGCAGCACCGACGCCGCCGGCATGGTCGACATCCTGCACGGCGCCCCCGGCGGCCTCGGCACCGGCACGGTCAAGAACACCCACTTCGAGGAGGGCTACGGCACCGGCTCCCTGGCCACCGCGGTCCCCCAGGCCGGCGACCGCTTCGGCGACTCCATCGCGGCCGGCGTCACCGCCGCCGGTGAGCCGTTCGTGGTCGTCGGCACGCCGGGGGAGACCGTCAACGGTCTGGCGAAGGCCGGTGCGGCCTTCTACATCCACGGCGGCACCAACATCATCTTCCACCAGGACAGCACCGACGTGCCCGGTGCCGCCGAGGCGAACGACGGCTTCGGCGGCTCGGTCACGGCCGACGCCAACTTCTTCGCCGTCGGCGCGCCCGGCGAAGCCATCGGCACCGACGCCAACGCGGGCACTGTGGCGGTCTTCAGCCACACCCTGACCTCCGCGGGCCTGCCCACCCCGAAGTTCGGCCTCGACCAGGACCTCGACACCGTCTCCGGCGGCGCCGAGGCCGGCGACCAGTTCGGCTACGCCCTGGCCCTGGCGCCGTACCGTCCGTCGGGCTCGACCAGCGCCACCGACTCGATCCTCGCGGTCGGCGCCCCCGGTGAGGACCTCGACATCGACGGCGCCGCCAAGGCCGACGCCGGCAACGTATCGACCTTCCGCATCACCGCCGTCGGCACCTTCACCCAGCTCAACACCATCTCCCAGGGCACCGGCGACGACGACGTGACCGGCGCCGCGGAGGCCGGGGACCGCATGGGCGCCGCCCTGACCGCGATCAACACCGCCCCGCGGGCCCTGAGCACCACCGCCACGATGAAGCTCGCCGTGGGCGTCCCCAACGAGGCCATCGACACGGCGGCCAACGCGGGCGCGGTCCACACCTTCTCCCTGCTGGGCGCCCCCGGCGCGAACGACCGCTGGCTGGAGGCGGGCGACGGCGACGGCATTCCCACCGCTCCCGGTGCCGACCAGCAGCTCGGCACGAGCATCCACTACACCGGCACCAAGCTGTACGTCGGCCTGCCCCTCGGCCCGAGCACCTACGGCACGCTGTACGCCCTGCCGCTGTCCAACGTCACCGCGGGCGGCACGGTGGCCCCCGTCACCACGTACCAGCCCGGCGCGGGCGGCCTCCCGGCAGCGGGCGACCGCTTCGGCTACGCGGCGCGGTAACCAACTCCGGCGGCACCACCCCGGCGCTTCACGTCGGGGTGGTGCCGCCGTCGTAGCCGGTCAAGTTCCCCTGAGACATCGGCAGTTGTCCGAAGCCCCCCGCCAAGAGGAGAGGCATGACGATCACGCATGCGAAAAGACCTGGACGACCTGGGCGAATACGTTCCAGATCGGCCGTACTGGCCCTGCTGAGCTTGGTCACCCTGGGGCTCACCACGACCGGCGTGAGCCATGCACAGCAGCAGCGGCCCGAAGGGAAGCTGCGACAAGTGGGCAGGATCGATTCGGCGGATTCGCCGGCGACCGCAGCCCTCTCCGGAACCAGCGCTTTCCGGGCGGAATCCGGGGAGCGGTGCGAGCCCACGAAGACACGGTCGAAGGAACGCCGGGCCGGCGCCGCCGAGGCATGTGTGAGCACGAGCCCCGCCCCGGCCAAGTCCACGGCGACACAACAGCGGACCCTCGCCGCCGTTGCGGCCGCGGGCAGCTGCGGCATCACCAGCCCCGGCACCTACTCCTACAAGCGCTTCGAGTACTGCGTGACCGGAGTGAACGTCGTCTACGTCCTGCGGGACAGCAACGGCAAGGAACTCGGACGCGGCACCCTGGAGGTCTCGACCAGCGCGACGCTCCCGAAGGCGGGCACGTCCTGGAACGAGCAGGTCACCGTGAAGATGACCAGCGCCAGCGGTGAAGTCACCGCCCTGAACGCCAAGTTCCGTGCCGCCTGCGGAACCGGCTGCACGGCGACGAAGACCGCCCCCTGGTACGGCGGTGACCTGACCGTCGGCCAGACCCTCACCGGAAACGTCACCTACTCCTCGGCCCCCGCCGCGGGCGCCGTAGCGGAGTTCGACACCTCGTACAAGATGTACGTGACCTCACCGGGCGCCACGGCCGTCGACCCGAACGCCTCCTGGGCGAACCCGCGCAAGCTCCGCTGTGACAACGCGGTCGGAGGGAGTTCGTCCGCCGGCTGCGTTGTCCCCTCGGTCATGCCGGTTGTGCCGATGCGCGCGACGTCGTCCGACCCGGGCGGCGCCGTGGCCGCGTACGAGTGGGCGCAGAAGAACCTCAACGACGGCTGGGGCGACGGCAAGCCGCTGACCCGGTCGACGAGCGGGGTGGCCGACCGCTCGGCCCGCACCTGCGGGGGCTTCACGGCGCTGACGGACCTCGTCGGCACCGACACCTGCGGCGAGTTCCCCTTCGCCGAGGCGAAGGAAGGCGGCACCTCCGGCGACCAGTGCGTCGAGGTGATCGCCAACCTCGGCAACGGCGAATGGGACTCGTACGTCCTCGGTGACAGCCGGGAGCTGGACAGGACCCGGCCCTGTGTCCGCGCCCATGTCCCGGCCGCCGACAAGCAGTTCGCCGACGCGCAGCTCGCCGAGGGCTTCGTGGACCAGCGGGTGATCGACGCCGATCAGTTCAAGGTGACGTTCACGACGCCGGACACCGGCCCGCACGGCCGCTGCCTGGACACCACGCCGGCCGGTTCGCTGCCCAACGGCGACGGCTGGATCCTGAACACCACCGAAGCGGTCGCCCACGTCAACAAGACGACCGACCCGCTCGGCCCGGCCGGTACACGGCCGACCCGGGCGCAGGCCTGCCTCGGCAAGGGGCCTGTCAAGGGCAGTGGCGCCTCCGGCGACATCACGGGCTGGCAGGACGCGCAGCTGTTCAACCAGGCGAACCCGCCGACGTCCTCGCAGGCCCGGTGCCACCTGATCGCGAACATCCTCGGCGGCAAGGGCCAGATCCTGGACGGCGGCCAGAACAACCTCGTCCCCTGCTGGCAGACCGGCATGAACACCGGCACGCCCAGCATGCGGACCTACGAGTCGATGGCGCAGAACATGCTCAAGGACGGCACCTTCGGACCGGACGACGCGATCTTCTACCAGGTGACGCCCGTCTACACGGAGGCGACGAGCACGATCCCGGTGGGCGTCACGATGACCGCTAACATCGAACGGGCGAATGGGACGACCGAGGAGCTGTTCCCCAACGTCTACGTCCCCAACACCAAGGGGAACACCGGGTTGTTGAACCTCGGTAACTGATCACCCCCCAGTTCGTACCAGCAGGAGCCGGCATGAGTTTCACCACCCCGCCGCGGCCATTCGACGTGACCGCGCTCTTCCCTCAACTGGCTCCGCTGGCGCGGACGGCGACCCGGCTGCATCCGCGGCCGGGGTCGCCGACCGTGCGTGACAGCTCCGTCGGCGGGCCGCTCCTGTGGCCCGCCGACGAGCCGTGGCCGCACTGCGACGGGGAGCACATCTGGGACAAGTGGACCCCGGCGCTCTCGCCGGACGACATCCGGCGACAGCGCCGCGGGGCGGCGGCCGGTGAGGGCCGCCCGCAGCCCGAGGGCCCGATCCCCATGCTTCCCGTGACCCAGCTGTACGCCCGCGACGTTCCGCTCCCGACCCCGCCCGGGGCCGATCTCCTCCAGGTCCTGTGGTGCCCCTTCGACCACCCGACGCACCCGCGTACCGCGCTCTTCTGGCGCTCAGCCGCCGAGGTCACCGACGTCCTCGCCGCCCCGCCCGAGCCGTCCGCGGTCCAGCTCGTCACCTATCTGCCGGAGCCGTGCGTGCTCGCGCCGGAGCAGGTCACGGAATACCCCAACCCCATGGAGCTGAGCGAGGACCTCCAGCGGCAACTGAACGACGTGAGCCGCTGGGAGACGGCCGGCCCGGCCTGGAACCCCGCATACGCGGTCGCACCCCACGAGCTCTACCGGAACGAACTCGCCCACGCCCCCGGCTGGAAGACCGGCGGCTGGTCCCCCTGGGGTCTCACCGACCCCATGCCCCGCCCCTGCCCCGCATGCGGCACGGAGGCGCTCCCACTCCTGACGATCGCCAGCACCGAATGGGACGGCGGCAGCGAGAGCTGGGCCCCACAGGAGGAGCACACCGACCCCACGCCTCTCCCTCCGGGCTACCCGACGGCGAACTTCACGATGATCGACATCGCCAGCGGCTACAACCTCCAGCTCCACGCCTGCCCGGCATCTCCGGACCACCCGCACATCGAGCTGGTCCAGTGAACGAGGGCTCACCCGGCTACTGCGTAGCCGGGTACGGACGGCCACCGAACCGTCAGCACGACCGACTCTTCCTCCGCGAACCATGAGTGGTCGACCCCGCGCCCCCACACGACGTAATCGCCCTGCTGCTCGAGAAGCACACTGCGGCCGGGAAGTTCGACGCGGAAGCGACCGCTGATGAGGACCAGCAGAGCGGTGCGTTCCTCGCCCTTGACCCACTGCGGTCGCTCATCGCCGCGGGGATGGACACCCCATTTGATCTCCACAGCCTCGCTGTGGCGCGGATCGCCCACGTCCTTGAAGTGGCCCAGAAGCCACCCCCGGTCCAGTGCCGCATCCTTGCCCGCGTTGCCCACGTACACGCTGTCGTTCACGTGGCTGGACTTTAGTGCGCTTCAACCGTCGTAAGACAACAACACGGGTTTGGCCAGACGTAGATGGTCTGCATCGCTGATGCCGAGGAGCCGGGTGTTTCACACCGAGGATCCGGTGACGCCAGCCCGGGTTTCTTGTTGGTTCCATTCTGGCGTGAAGTGTGGTGCATGTCACGTGGTGGGTCTGCTGGGGTTGGTGAGTTCTGGCGTTCTTTGCCCGTTTCGTTGATCTTTCCCTGGATGTTTGCTGCCGGTTAGGTTCCGCTCCTGTCTTGTGACCGCGCTGTGGGTG